>NZ_JOHB01000054.1:0-30548 GCF_000719605.1 Streptomyces sp. NRRL S-1813 | reverse complement strand
TCGTGGAGTTCCTCCACACCTACAACCATCACCGCTGCCACACTGCACTCGGCGGCCACCCGCCCATCAGTCGAATCAACAATGCTGCGGGTCAATACAGCTAGCTCGGGCAGATTGCGGCCTCGATGTGGGCGAGTTGGGCGGCGAGGATCTCTTCGAACGCAGCGCGGCGGTCCACCCCGAGGGGGCGGACATCGCGGGCGAAGTGGGACAGGGCCGGGAAGCGTTCGGGGTCGGCGCCGAGTACCGCGACGCGAAACAGCTCCATACCCTGTTCGTATTCTCCGGGGGTGACGGTGCTGAACCCGGCCTCGGAGGCGATCAACGCGGCGATGAGGACCACGATCCGGTGGTAGCGCGCCGGGATCTCCTCGTCGGGCAGTCCCGACGCCCGCAGGGCCTGCAGCACCTCTTCCATGACCAGCCGGGAACCGGTGCCGCTTGACGCGTAGCGTCCCCAGACCGCGGCGAGCTGGGGCTGCTGACCGAAGGCCTCTCTCACGCGCAGGGCCAGGGCCGTGACGCGCTGCTTCCAGTCGCCCTCGGGGCGGTAGCCGTCCATGGCGGCCAGGAGGATCCGGTCGGCGACCGCGCGCAGCAGTTCGGTCTTGCTGCGGAAGTGCCGGTAGAGGCTGGAGGAATCGGTCCCGAGCACCGCGGCGAGCTTGCGCACGCTGAACGACTCGGCGTCGCTCGTGCGCAGCAACTCCGCGGCCGCATCCAGGATCCCCTCGGTCGACCAGCGCCTTCGGCCTGCCATCTCACCCCTCTCGTCGGGACTCAGCCTAACCTATGCACTTGGTGTTGCACGCACTGCGTGCATAATGAGGGCGTGAGCGTGCCGAGCGGCCTGGCAGCAGGCGGGCCGGCGTGCCACTCGTGCCCTGTTATCCGGGTCAGGCGGCCGACGTGGAGCCCACCCCGGGGAATACGAAAGGACGCATGTCGTGAGGAACCCGCTGGATCCTGCGGAGCTGAACGCCGCCATTGAAAACGTCCACCGCGCCGGGATGCCGGGCCTGTTCGCCGAGGTGCGTGACGGCGACCAGGTCTGGCGCGGCGCCGCCGGGGTCGCGGATGTCGCCACCGGCCTCCCCGTCACCGCCGACATGCGGCACCGCGTGGGCAGCATCACCAAGACCTTCACCGCCGCCGCGGCCCTGCAGCAGGTCGAGAGCGGTCAGATCGGTCTCGACACACCGATCGGCCGGTACCTTCCGAAGCTGGTTCCCGGAGAACGCGGTGACGCGATCACGGTCCGGATGCTGATCAACCACACCAGCGGCCTCGCCGAGTACCTCCCGTACGCCTACCCCTCCCTCAAGGCGTTCCCCGCCCTCGCGGACACCGGACCCCAGAGCCTGGACGACAACCGGCTCACGCGGTTTCACCCCACCGAACTGATCGAGATGGGGGTCACCGCACCTGCCGTCGGCGCCCCGGGTGGCAATCCGGGGGTGTACTCCAACACCAACTACCTGCTCCTCGGCGAACTCCTGGAACAGGTGACCGGCGCTACGGCTGAGCGGTACATCACCCGGAACGTCATCGAGCGCGCCGGGCTCCGGGACACCGAACTCCCCGCCGGACCGTACGTCAACGGGCCGCACTCGCAGCTCTACGAGGCGTGGTTGGGCATGATCGACCCGCCACGCGACTACAGCGTCTACGACATGTCATTTGTGGGGCCTTCGGCCTCGCTGATATCGACCGTCGCGGACCTCAACCGCTTCTACGGCATGCTGCTTGCGGGCGAGATCGTCAGCCCGTCGTCGCTGGCGCAGATGCAACGCACCGTCCCGGTCGTCTCCCAAGAGGGAAAGACGATCGACTACGGCCTCGGCCTGCACCCGATGGAAGGTCCCGGTCAGGGCACGTTCTGGGGCCATGGCGGCACGGTCTGGGGTGGTGGAGCGCTGGCCATGACCCGTGCTGACGGCAAGCGGCAGATGGCGGTCGCGGTGAACATGCAGAGGTGGAACAGGCTCGACTCCTCCGGCAAGCCGCAGCCCCACCCCATCGACGACGCACTTGCGGCTCTCCACCGCGTGGCGATGTACGGCTGACCGGGCCGGAGAGAGCCGCTTTCACCAGGCCGGCAAGTGTGCCGAGACGGGAGAGTCGAGATGGCAGCAGGTCCCCCTGCCGGCCATCCGCGAACGCCGCTCCGTCACGGTGGTGTACCCCTCGCACCCGGAGGTGAACTCCCTCTTCGAGCGCCTGGGCGGGGTGCTCCCCGTCGCGGACGAGGCCGCCTTCAACGTCTTCTCCGCGCTGACGGGGACGCTGACCACCTACTACTGGTACCTCGCCACACTCACGTCGTGGGCCGCCGACCACGGCATCGCCTCCGAGGAGGCGGACCGCTACGTTCGCAGCCTCTTCCAGGGCGTCGATCGCGCTCTGAGCGACGAGACCCGTTCCCTGCACCAACTCGCAGCCGACCACGAGACCCCGAACGGAAACAACGAACGCATCCGCACCACCTGGTTCGACCCGGCCAACTCCGAGGCCCTGACCAGTGCACTTGACGCGCTCCTCGCCGACCTCGCATAGCCACGTCGGACCGGTGAGGTCCTGGAAGTCGTGGAAGGCCGTCATCGGCTCTCCGGGAGTGCTCGGGCGGCGGTGTCTGCCAGGGGCCGGGCGGCGGGGCACCGCGGGGACCGGCCCGAGATCGAGCCGGGCGTCCATGTCGAAGCGGAAGGTGCCGTACGGGTTGACGTTGGACCAGAACAGGTCGGTTCCCGGTAGACGGTCCGGCCCCGGACGCCCAGCTCCTCGGCGAGCTCACCGGCAGTCAGCCTGCCCCGGTTCTGCAGCAGGAGGACGAGGGGAAGGAGCGGCGAGGCGCGCATGAACCGATCAATCCAGGTCCAGGTCCAGGTCCGGGCCGGGTCCGGGCTTTGGGCCCCCTCGGCGTTCCTGACCGCCGCAGCCGGCCCGCTCACCGGCATCCCGCCCCCGACTGCCGTCCGTGCCGGGCACCGGGGCCGGGTTGCTGGACCGGAGGGCCGTATCAGACGTCGCTCTGCTGCTTCTCCATCCGGTGGATCTGCTCGACGAGTTCGGCGGCCATCGACTTGATGGTCTCCAGCCCCTCCCGCCCCCACGGGCGCGGTTCGAGATCCACGACGCAGACGGTGCCCAGCGCCATCCCCGTACGGTCGATCAGCGGCGCCCCGAGGTAGGAGCGGATACCGATCTCGTCGACGACCGGGTTCCCGGCGAACCGCGGATAGTCGCAGACGTCCTCCAGCACCAGGGCCTTGCGGCGGACGATGACATGCGGGCAGTAGCCGTGGTCTCGGTCCATCACCCGGCCCGGCTGGGCGCTGGCGGGCGCCGGTCCCAGCTCGACGGCCTGGTCCTGGGCGGGCGTGTAGAGACCGGCGAAGTACTGCCGTCGCTCGTCGATGAAGTTGACCATCGAGTACGGCGCCCGGGTGGTCCGGGCGAGCTTGCGCGCGAACTCGTCGAACGCGGGCAGCGGGGACTCGCCGATGCCCAGGGCGCGCAGCCGGGCGACCCGCGCCGGGGCCTCGTCGTCCTGCGGGGTGAGCAGCAGATGGCGCGTCGGGTCGTAGGAGATGTACGGGGCACGGGAGGCGGGGTGGTTCACGGCAGCTCCGGGGTCGCGGCGAGGGCGGGAGTGAGCAGATGCTGGACGAGCGCTACCAGGACATGGGTGGCCGAGCTGCACCGGCGGGCGTCGCAGAGGACGACGGGAATGTCCGGGGAGATGTCCATGGCGGTGCGGACCTCGTCCGGGTCGTAGTGGTAGGAACCGTCGAACTCGTTGACGGCGACGATGAATTGGATACCGCGCCGCTCGAAGAAGTCGACGGCGGCGAAGCACTGGTCCAGACGCCGGGTGTCGGCCAGGATGACCGCGCCGAGCGCGCCGTTGGACAGCTCGTCCCACATGAACCAGAAGCGCTGCTGCCCCGGCGTCCCGAAGAGATAGAGGATGTGCGCCGGGCTGAGCGTGATCCGGCCGAAGTCCATGGCGACGGTGGTGGTGTCCTTGTCCTCGATACCCGCCAGATCGTCCGTGCCGACGCTGATCTGGGTGAGGAGCTCTTCCGTACTGAGCGGCTCGATCTCGCTCACCGCTCCGACAAAGGTCGTCTTGCCGACCCCGAAGCCCCCCGCGACCAGGATCTTGAGCGCGGTGGGGAACAGGTCGGTCGAGGAATCCCCCTGGGCGTGGGGGTCACAGTCGTTTGCGAAGTCCATTCAGCACCGCCTCCAGCAGGGCTCGGTCGGTACGGGACGCGGGCCCTGCCGAAACGGCTGCGGGGGCCCGCGCGGTGAGCGCCCCGCAGTCGACGAGGTCGGCCAGGAGCACTTTGGTGACCACGGCGGGCAGCCGTATGTGGGCGGCGATCTCGGCGACGGAGACCGGCCCGCAGCACAGTCCCAGCACCTGGGCGTAGTCGGGACCCTGGCAGGAAACGGGCCGCCGGCCGGTGGCCATCACCA
This sequence comes from Streptomyces sp. NRRL S-1813, assembly GCF_000719605.1. NCBI lineage: Bacteria > Bacillati > Actinomycetota > Actinomycetes > Kitasatosporales > Streptomycetaceae > Streptomyces > Streptomyces sp. NRRL S-1813. The sequence goes on along the minus strand of NZ_JOHB01000054.1, from coordinate 26,063 downwards.
TCGTCAGCAGATCGAAGTGCGCCGTCGGACGGGTCCGGCCGTTGCTGACGGTGTACGGGCGGACCAGCCGGCCCGCCGCGTCGTCGTACCACGGTTCCCCGCCTTGCCGCCGCCGGCGACGCACGGTCATGGTCAACGACCGCCCGCGGGCGCCTGCTGGCGTGCGGGGGTGGACAGATACGGCCGGACGCTCTTGACCAGCATCGACATCTCGTAGCCCAGCACCGCCACATCGGCTTCGCGGCCTGCGAGCACGGCCAGACACGCGCCCGATCCGGCGGTCGAGACGAACAGGAAGGTGGACTCCAGCTCGACGACGACCTGGAGAACGTCGTCGCCCTCCCCGAAGCGCACACCGGCGCTGCGGGCGAGGGAGTAGAGGCCGGAGGACAGCGCGGCCATGTGGTCGGCGCTGTCCGGGTCGAAGCCGTGGGCGGCCTTGACCAGGCCGTCCGAGGACAGCAGCAGCGCGCTGCGGGCGTGCGGCACCCGCTGTACGAGCCCGGTCAGCAGCCAGGACAGATCGGCGTGCTGGCCTCCCTGAAGCTGCGCATGTGCCTGCGCACGCACATCACTCACCATGGTTGCGGTCGTCTCCTCGGGGGCGGGCCATCGTGGCATCGTGGTCACGGTCGTAGAGCAGGTCGTTGCCGGCCGGGCTGCTGGTGTCGAAGCCCTGGGCCGGAGTGGTGCCGTTGCCTCCGGCGGTGTCGCCGGCGTAGGTGTCGTCGGCGAGGCTGAAGCCACGCCGGAAGGCGGCCATCAGGCCGGGGTCGTGCTCGGGTTCCGGGCCCGTACGGCGTGTCGCGGACGGCAGGATCGGCTCGCCGCGCAGCTCGGGGACGAGATGCGTCTGCTTGCGCCGCCGGGGCAGCCGCGGGCGGGCGCCGTTATCCACGGCCGGCGGTGCGGGTGGCAGTACGACCGGGCCTGGGTCGGCCGGGCGGTCGGCGGGGACGGCGTCAGCGGGGACGGCCCCGGCAGGGACGGTGTGGGGGGTGTGCGACTCGGGCAACTGCGCGTCGGCCATGTGGACTTCAGGGGTGTGGGCGCCCGAGGCGCGGACCAGCCGGCGACGAGCGGCGCCGGCGTCGGGATCGGTGTCCGCGGAGACGGGGGGCGGGGCCTGAGGCGGGACCGGGGCCGTACGGTCGCCGTAGCCGTGCGACGCCATGTCGATCAGGTGGTCAGGGGCGGGGCCGGGACTGGGAATGGCCACGGTCCGGCGGCCGGGGGCGGGGCCGGGGTCGTGGCGGTCGTGGCGCTCACGGTGGCCGTGCCGCTCAGGGCCGTCGGCGGGACGGTCGACGAAGCCTCCGTCGTATCCCCCGTCGTGCTCGCGTACGGGGTCGGTGTCCGGTGATCCGGCGCGCGACGCATCCGCCCCGCCCGACTCCCCGCCGGCCGATTCCTCGCCGAGCAGCTCCTGGGGCACGATCAGCACGGCCTGTACGCCGCCGTAGATATTGCTCTGAAGCCGGACAACGATGCCATGCCGCCGGGCGAGCGAGGAGACCACGAACAGTCCGATCCGGCCGTCGCTCAACAGCTCGGCGACATCGACATGTTCGGGGTCGGCCAGCAGGGCGTTCATGCGCGACTGCTCATCCGCCGACATGCCCAGGCCGCGGTCCTCGACCTCGACCGCGAGGCCGGCGGTGACGAGCTGGGCGCGCAGCAGGACCGGGGTCTGCGGGGCCGAGTAGATCGAGGCGTTCTCGACGAGTTCGGCGAGCAGATGGATCACGTCGGCGACGGCGTGGCCGCGCAGGGTGCCCTCGATCGGCGGCACCAGCTTGATCCTCGGGTACTGCTCGACCTCGGCGATCGAGGAGCGCAGCACCTCGGTCATGGACACCGGACGGCTCCACTGACGGCGCGAGATGGCGCCGCCGAGAACGGCGAGGTTCTCGGCGTGCCGGCGGATCCGGGTGGCCAGATGGTCGACGTGGAAGAGGCCCTTGAGCAGGTCGGGGTCCTCGACCTGGTTCTCCAGCTCGTCCAGCAGCTCGATCTCACGGTGCACCAGGGACTGGAGACGACGGGCGAGGTTCACGAAGACCTCGACCTTCTGCTCGCTGCCGCTGGCGTTGCTGCGGGCGATGGCGACCGCGTCGATGACGGCGGACTCGGCGGCCCGGCCGGCGGCGGCCACTTCGTGGGCGAGCAGGTCGAGGGTGTCGCCGCTGGGCACGAGGCCCTGTTCGGGTTCGCGGCGCTGGATCCATTCGCCCTGCCGTACGCGGTCGAGCAGGTCGTACAGGTCGGACTGGCTGCGGGCGCAGACCTGGCGCAGCCGGGCGTACCGGGCGACGGCGGCGCGGGCCTCGGAGTTGGCGGCGGCGCCCGCGGTGAGCACGATGACGCAGACCAGGGCGAGCCCGCCGCACAGCACCACCCACTCGCGGCCGGTGAGCCGGGCGCCGCCCGCCTGGACGACGAAGGCGGCGACGGCCGTACAGATCACGGCGACGAGGAGGCAGGGGATGGCGGCGAGCCGGACCAGACGGGACCGTATCGCCGAGTCGGCGGCCGACTCGGGGAACGAGGCCCGGCCATGTCGTCCGCCCTCACGCTCCCGCCGCCGGGCGGAGGCGGGGACGGGGGCTACCCCCGGGGAGCCCTGCGGCCCTGGGGATCTCTGAGCCTCCTGGGACGTCTGGGTCCCCTGGGGGAATGCGGTAGGCATCGGCGCCCTCCGGATCGGCCGTTGGCAGTTCGCGGAGCACGCACGCTAGTTGTTGCACGGGTGGGGTTCGGACCCACTTCGGGGTTTCGCTACCCCTCGCCACCTCCTTGAGTGGGCGCTGCACGCACATGAGTGCGAGAGAATCCGAACTCGCGTTCAGGAGAAGCGAGTTGAGGCCCGTTGAGGCACCCCGAAGAGCCTCTTCCGGAGCTCGCGGGCGGCGCTCGTGGGCAGACGCGCGCCGGGGCCCGCTCGGCCGCCCCCGCACGAGCGCGGCCTCACAACGGCGCACCACCACGGCTCGCGTCCCCGTGAAGGTGCTCAGCTGCGGAAGCCGTTCGCCTTTTTGGTCCCTCCAAGAGCCCGCACGGAGTCAGTGACGAGGTGGCCCCGACCCTTGGCCGGGCGCTTTGCCCGGCGGAGCAGCTCGCGCACCGACAGCCCTCTCGGCACGACGTATCGCAGGATTTCCACGGTGCGCTTCTTCCAAGGGGGGATGGTGCGCCAGATGCCAGGGAGGTTCGTGACGCAGTTGATTCAGGTGCGCAGCCCTCAGACCGGCTGGCCGCCATGCCGTTCAGGGCCGGGTGCCACCTCCGTGTCGGCGGTCGAGCGGGCCGTGGCGTGGCCGAGCCTGCGCAGCGCCAGGTGACCGCCGATGCCGGGAACGACCGCGGTGGCCTTGGTGGCGGTCGCAGGCCCTGGGGGGGCCTGTACGTCGACAACGGCCAGATCCTCACCTCGGCCGGCGCCGCCGCCGGCCTGGATCTGTGCCTGCACATGATCCGCAAGGATTACGGCTCGGCCGTCCCCGGGACCAGCACCCGGACGCTGATCCGCCGCTTCCGCGAACAGACCGGCACCACGCCCCTCCAGTGGCTGCACCGCGCCCGTATCCGTCAGGCCCAACACCTTCTGGAGTCCACCCACCACACCGTCGAACGCATCGGTGCCCAGGTCGGCTTCGGCTCACCGACCGCCTTCCGCGACCGTTTCAAGAAGACCACGGGTGTCAGCCCGCACAGCTATCGCCGCGCCTTCAGCTGATGCCCGCGCGGGGCTGCCCGTTCGCCCTGAGCCACGCGCCGGCGCCTGTCGCCTCTCCGTCCCCTGTCGCCTGTCGTCCCTGCCGCCTCAGCGGTCCGCGACGAGGTCCACGTCGCTGGGGGAAACCGCCGGCGGCCAGGTGGGCCAGCCATGGACGGGGGGCACGGCAACCGCCCTCCACCACGGGTAGACGGCCGGGGGCGCGGCGGGCTCGAACGGCTCCCCGGGACGGGGGTGGGCGCTGGTGACCCCGGCCTTCTGGGCGGCGGTCAGGGTCCACTCGGCAGGCTCCGCCCACGGGTGCGGTGCGAGGTTGAACGTGCCCCAGTGGATCGGCACCATCACGCCGCCGGGCTCTCGGCCCTGGAGGTCGAGGTGGGACTGGACCCCCTGTTCAGGGTCCATGTGGATGTCCGGCCAGAAGTCGCTGTACGCACCGATCTGGATCATCGTCGCGTCGAACGGGCCGTGTTCCGCGCCGATCTCCGCGAAACCGGAGAAGTAGCCGGTGTCGCCGCTGTGGAAGATCCGGTGCTCGGGGCCCGCGACCACCCAGGAGGCCCAGAGGGTGTGCTGCGGGCCACGCAGGCCGCGGCCGCAGAAGTGCTGGGCGGGGGTGGCCGTGAGGGTCAGCCCGCCGACGCGGGTGGACTCGTGCCAGTCGAGCTCGGTGATCCGCTCCGCGGGCACACCCCAGAATTCCAGGTTGGCGCCGACACCGAGCGGTACGACGAAGGCCGCGCCGGTGCCGGTCAGACCCTGGATCGTCGGCATGTCGAGGTGGTCGTAGTGGTCGTGCGAGATCACCACGACATCGACCGGTTCCAGCTCGTCCAGCGCGATGGGCACGGGGTGCAGCCGCTTGGGTCCGGCCCAGGCGAACGGCGAACAGCGCTCGCCCCAGACCGGGTCGAAGAGCACCCGCTGCCCGTCCATCTCGGCCAGCACGCTCGAATGCCCCATCCAGGTGAGCCGCAGCCCGGAGGCGGGCGGCTCCGTCCCTGCCGCGGCGGTCGGGCGGTACACCGGAATCGGCCCGGCCGGCGCCCGGCGCAGCCGCCCCTCCCGACTCAGCTGGGTACGCACCATCGGCAGCGTGGAGCCGTGGAGCAGCTGCCTGGTCTCCACGGGATTGCGGAACTGGCCGTCCACGAACTGCGGCGACCTGCGCATCCTGGCCAGCCGCTCTCCGGTGGGCTCGGCGCCGAAAGCCGCGGGGCGCAACGCGGAAAGTCGAGTGCGACGGGGTCTGGAACCGGTCACGGCACCTCCATGGTCGGGGCAGTCGCGAAGTGAACGGGCCGCATGAGCGGCGGGTTCCGGTACGCCGCGTCACACGGCGCCGCCGTACGGTTTCCGCACCACGACGCCCGGACTCTCCACACCATCACCCGCAGAGACAAACGGCGCGACCGGCCGTGACATTCCGGAGCGGGGGTGTGACCTTGCCCGGAGCTGTCGCAGATGCCTTCCGGCCCGGCGACTCGGACGCGTCCGTTGGAGCGTCGTCGCGGGTGTGTCCCCCGCGAGCGGCGAGCACCTACGGGACAGGCTGCGGGCGGGCGGCATCCGCGGCCTGCGGACGGGCGGCGGCCGCCACCGGGCTCGGCGCAGCCGGTTTCCGGGCGGGCTCGCTCACACCCCTTCGACAACCGCGGGCGGGCTGGGCAGGCCGGGGCGGCGGGGCAGGAAGACCGTGCGCAGGAAGATCTGCGGGGCGACGAGACGGGCGGGCGGCGCGGTGAGGCAGAAGACGTCCCGGAAGGCCGCGCCGACGACGGGGTCGATGGCGGCACGGGCGAAGAGCCGGTCGATGTACCACGTGCTCAGCCGCTCCCCCAGGCCCGCCTTGGCGTCGTCGGGGCTCGCGTACGGGCGGTCCGAGCCGACCGCGGCGAGCCAGGCGGGCTCCACGGCGCGGGCCACCGCCCGCTGTACCTCCGCGGTGATCCCGGGGCGCAGACCGCCGCCGGCGGCGAGCGTGGTGCGGACGGCCAGTGCGCCGAGTGCGGCGATCGACATGCCCTGCCCGTACACGGGGTTGAAGGTGCAGCCGGCGTCTCCCAGGACGAGGAACCCTTCGGGGAGGGCACCGGGCCGTTCGTAGTGCCGGCGGCGGTTGCAGGTGTCGCGGAAGCCGTGCACCGGCGAGAGCGGCTCGGCCTGGGCCAGCAGTTCATGGACGTACGGGTCGCCGATGGTGGCGGTGAAGGCGGTGAACTCCGCCGCGTCCGTCGGCGGGTGGTGCCCCCGCACACCGGACACCGTCAGCAGCCACTTGCCGTCCTCGACCGGTACGTACGCGGCGCCGCGCGGGCACTCCGGCCAGCCGGGGACATTGACGCCCGCGTCGGGCGCGGTGGCCGGGTCCTTGGGGCGGTACATCCGGGTCGCGTAGGCCAGCCCCGCGTCCACGGTCTCCTCCTGCGGCGCGGTCCGGCCCAGCGCGGCGTACCACTGCGGGGTGCGGGAGCCGCGGCCCGAGGCGTCCACGACGAGCGTGGCCGGCAGCTCCCGCTCGGACCGCCCGCCCGGCTCACCGTCCCGTGACCGCACCCGTACTCCGCTCACCCGGCCGGGGTCCCCGGTCAGCCCGATGGCCTCGGTCGCCTCCAGGACCTCCACCCGGGTGGCCGAGGCGACGGCGGCCCGCAGCACCTGCTCCCGTACGACCGTGTCCAGCACCGGACGGGTGACGCTCAGCGTGAGGTGCCGGCGCTCGTCGAAGCGGCGCTGCCAGCCGGTGGCGGAGCGGGTGAGCAGATCGCGCGGCAGATACAGGCTGCGGGCACCCGCCTCGCCGAGGGCCGCGACCGTGCCGGGCAGCAGCTCCTCCAGGGCGCGTTGTCCGCCGCTCAGGAGGATGTGCAGATGGCGGGCCTGCGGGACGCCCTTGCGGAAGGCGTGCCCGTCCGGATAGCGGTCGCGCTCGACGACCGTGATCGCGTCGACATGTCCTGCCAGGGCGGTGACCGCCAGCATCCCGGCCAGCCCGCCGCCGATCACGATCGCGGTGCGCCCGCCTTGGGAGTCCCCTGCCATGTCCGCCTCGCTCCCCCGTCGGCCCGTCCGGCCTCCGGCGGTCCGCTCGTCCCTGTCCCCGGACCCGGTCACCCTGCCGGAATCCGTACGCCGTGCCCCTGCCTGACCGCCGTCCACGGAACCTGATCACTGACGGCGCCCTCAGGTTTCAGTGCCCTCACCGTCCATGTCAACGGCCCTTTCCGCCAACCGGTTCGAGGGAATTCCCAGCAGTCCCGGCCGGCCGCGTTTCCCCGCCCGTTCACCACCGGCCACTGATCATCGGAGCGGCTTCTTCCACGTCCTTTCCTCCCTCGTGTCACCGGAGTCCCTGACGTCCCATGAAGAGCCGGGCCTGCGTCTAGACTCCCGGCAGCGGACGCACCTCGTCCGCAAACGGTCTCACCAGCAAGGGATTCGTCTCACCAGCAAGGGATTCAGGGACGCTCGTGACATTCCAGCAGGTTTCTGAGCCGTATGACGCCTATGACGTCCTCGTCGTCGGCGGGTCGGGCGTGGACACCATCGTGTCGGTCGGCGCGCTGCCCGTACCTCTCGCCGACTCCTACGCGGTCCCGCCCGTTCACGAAGGAGCGGGACACACCGGCACCGGCGTGGCGCTCGGCTGCGCGGCACTCGGGCTCACCACCGCCTTCGTGGACTTCCTCGGCGACGACCACCCGGGCAGCCTGGTCCGTGAACGGCTGGCCGGTACCGGCGTCGACTTCCGGCCGCTGATCTCGCCGCACGGCACCCGTCGTGCGGTCAACCTCGTGGCCTCCGACGGGCGTCGGATGTCGTTCTACGACGCCCGCGACCCGCTCGACCTACGGATGCCGCCCGAGCACTACCTCCCCCCGCTGCGCCGTGCCCGGCACGTCCATCTGTCGATCATGCACTTCGCCCGTTTCCTGTACGACGACATCGAAGCGCTCGGCATCCCCGTCTCCACGGATCTGCACGACTGGGACGGGCTGACGGACCATCACCGGGAGTTCGCGCTCCGCTCGGACCTGGTGTTCCTCAGTACGGCCGGGGCGGGGGAACGGATCGGAGCCGTCATGCGGGAGATCCTGCACGAGGGGCGCGCCGAGGCAGTGATCGCGACGGCCGGCGCGGGCGGGGCATACCTCCTGTCCGCCGACGACCGCACCCCACGCCTGGTGCCGGCGGCGGTCCCGCCCGGCCCCGTCGTGGACAGCAACGGCGCGGGCGACGCCTTCACCAGCGGCTTCCTCTACGGCCGGCTGGCGGGCCGGGGCCTGGAGGACTGCGTGCGGCTGGGCGCCGTCGCGGGGGCCTATGCGTGTACCTCGCCGGGCACCCACACCCGCGTCGCCGGACCGGCGGACCTGGCCCCTGCCCTCACCACGACGGCGCCGGTCACCGCCACCGCGCCGGCCCGTGACGGGCAGCGGCTTCCGGCTCCGCCGGACGCCCGGGTCTCCCCCGCGGGTGCGTAGACCTCCGGCCGGGCCCGCGGGCCCGGCCGGTCAGTCCTTGCGCCCCACTCCGCCATAGAAAATGGTGTCGTTGAGCTCCTCCGCGCCGGGCACGGCCCCGTCGGGCCGCCACAGCGGCACCCGTACGACACCCGGCTCCAGCAGGGTGAACGGTCCGAAAAGCGGCTCGATCCCGGCCTTCGACCGCAGATTGAGGGTGGCGGTGGAGCTCTTGTAGACATTCACCACGCCGTCGCGCGCCCGCTCGTCCGTGCGGCCCGCCGCGTAGGCCTCGTAGGGCTCACCGGTCGCATGCGACAGGACGAGATGACTGCCCGCGGGGAGCGCGTCGGCGAGGCCGCCGACGATTCCGGCGGGGTCCTCGTCGTCCCGGATGAAGTGCAGTACGGCAACCAGCAGCAGCGCCACCGGCTGGTCGAAGTCGATCAGTTCGCGGACGGTGGGGTGATCCAGCACCGCCTTGGGGTCACGGACATCGCCGAGCACGAAGCCGGTGCGTTCGGTGTTGGTCAGCCGGGCCCCGGCGTGGGTGGCGACGATCGGGTCGTTGTCGACGTACACGACGCGGGTGTCGGGAGCGGTCTCCCGGGCCATCTCATGGGTGTTGGGCGAGGTGGGGATGCCGGTGCCGATGTCGATGATCTGGCGGATGCCGCCGGTGACCAGTTCGCGCACCGCCCGACGCAGGAAGGCGCGGTTGGCACGGGCGCTGTGCCGTACCTGGGGGTGGACCTCGATGACACGCTCCGCGGCCACCCGGTCGACCTCGTAGTTGTCCCAGCCGCCGAGGTAGTAGTCGTACATCCGGGCCGGGTGCGGCCGGCTGGTGTCGATCTCCTCGGCCGGGAATCCCGAGTGCTCAGGCCCCTGGACGTACGGTCCGATCTCCGGGACCCCGCCGTCCGGCGCCTCCTGGGATATGTCCTGCTCGCTCATGCCGTCCTCCGTTCGGTCAGCCGGCACGGGGCCGCCGAGAGCAGGAAGTCGGCGTGGCCGGCCTTGGCGCCCTCGATGAAGCTCACCATTTCGCGATGGGTGTAGATCAGCGCCGGGCCGTCCGGGTCGGTCGACTGGCGCAGCGCGATACGGCCGTCGCCCAGCCGCATGGCCTCGACGCACTCGCCGCCGTTTCCGCCGCTCCACGGCTTGTGCCAGCCCTCGTTGCCCAGTTCCTTGGCGGGCATGCCGTTGTAGATGCGTATGCGATCCATGGTTCAGATCTCCTTGCGAAAGCCACCCAGAATGGCCTCGGTGGTGTGTGCCGGCGCGGCCTGCGCACACATCCGGTCCAGGGCCTCCAGGAACTGCGAGACGTCGTTGCGCTGGTCGAAGTACACGGCTCCGACGAGGCTTTCCGCGTAGGCGATGTCCGGGAGCTCCGGGATCGGGAAGCGGAAAATGTGGAAGGGGCCGTACATGGCGGGGTGCGGGCCCGCGGCGAAGGGCATGACCTGGAGCCGGACGTTCGGCAGCGCGGTGGCCTCCATCAGCCGGGTGACCTGGTTGCGCATCACCTGGGCCCCGCCGATCGGCCGCCGCAGGACCGTCTCGTCCATGACCGCCCACAGCATCGGTGCGTGGTCACGGGTCAGGAGGGACTGGCGCTCCATACGGAGCGCCACGATGCGGTCGATGTCCGCCGAGGAAGCGTGCGGCATACCGGCCCGCAGGACGGCGGCGGCGTAGTCCTCGGTCTGTAGCAGTCCGGGGATGTAGTGGGGTTGGTAGGCCCGGATGAGGTTGGCTTCGCTCTCCAGGCTGACGAAGGCGCTGAACCACTCGGGGAGCACGTCCCGGAACCGGTGCCACCAGCCGGGCTTGTTGGCCTCGCGGGCCAGGGAGAGAAAGCCCTCGATCTCGTCCTCGGCGGTGACGCCATAGGTCGCCAGCAGCTTCTCGACGTAGGGGAGCTTGAGGCCGACCTCGGCCTTTTCCATGCGTCGTATCGTGGCGTGCGTCACATCGAGAGCCGCGGCGGCCTGCTCGAAGGAGAGCCCCGCCTTCTCGCGCAGGTCCTGCAATCGCTTGCCGAGCACCACCCGCAGGACGGTCGGTGCACCTGCCGACCGTGGGTCCGCCACGTCCCATCCCCTCCAACTGACTCCAGTGCTCAGCAGTGTGTCATGCCGTCAGCAGCACGAACAGACTGCACTTACGATTCTGCAAATTGCAGAGTGATCCTTGCCATCGGTGACCGACATCGCACATAGTTACGACGTGGCTTCCTCCAACAACGCTCCTTCGTTAGGGCGCTGTGGCGGCTTTGTCGCCCAGTACCCGCAGGACGCGTTCCACTTGCCGGCGCGACGCACGTCCGTTCCCGAGGCGCGCAGACGCGTCAGTGCGCTGCTGCTCGAGTGGGGCGCGGATCAACAAGTCCGCGACGACGTGGAGTTGGTGGTTTCCGAGCTGTTCACCAACGCGGTGCGGCACACCGACAGCGAGAAGGTCGGCTGCGAACTCGCCCTCTTCGGGGCGCACATCCGCATAGAGATCACGGACCAGGGCGGCCCGGAGGACTCGGCGCCGCACGTCCAGCCCGGCAGCGTGGACAAGGAGTGCGGACGAGGGCTGTTCCTCGTCGGCGCGCTGTCCGAGAGCTGGGGTTCACGGCCCGCCGACAGCGGCCGGGGCCGGGTCGTCTGGGCGGATCTGCCGTACTCCTCGCTCGCGCACTGAGGCCCCGCTCCGCATCGGCGGAATCGGGGCCTCCGTCATGTCATGGGCCCGGCGACGGACCCCAGACCGCATCAGAGCGGCAGCAGATCGGGCCGCTTGGGCTCGACATGATCACCGGACGACTCACCGCGCAGCCGACGGCCGATCCAGGGCACGAGGTGCTCCCGCGCCCAGTGGATGTTGTCCCGCCGCGCCTCGGCGGCCGAGCGCTCCGCCTCCGGGGGCCACGGCTGGTCCGGATCGGCCGGCACCCGTAGCCCGAGCACCTGCGCCGCGCGCAGCGCCACCCGGGTGTGACCGTCGGCGGACAGATGCAGCCGGTCCGCGCTCCATGCCCGCCGGTCCTGCACCGACTTCAGCGACCACAGATCGAGGACCGGGCAGTCGTGCCGGTCCGCGATGGCCCGGACATGCGCCGTATACGTGGCGATCTTGCCGCGCAGATGCTTGAGAACGGGGATGCCGCGGGTGTCGAAGCCGGTGCAGAGCAGGACCGCGCCGACCTCCTTCCGCAGATCGACGACCGCCGCCTCATAGCGCTCGGCGACCGCGTCCGGGTCCGAGCCCGGCCGCAGGATGTCATTGCCACCGGCACAGAACGTCACGAGGGCGGGGGCGAGCGCTTTCGCCCGGGGCACCTGCTCCTCGACGATCTGGTCCAGGAGCCGCCCCCTGACCGCGAGGTTCGCGTAGCGGAAGTCCCCCTCGGCCTGCTGGTCCGAGAGCAGGACCGCCAGGCGGTCCGCCCAACCGATGTACGCCCCGTCAGGGCCGGGATCCCCGACCCCCTCTGTGAAGCTGTCCCCGACGGCTGCGTACGACCCGATGGCGCCATGGGCGCCGTTGCTGATGTACTTCGAATCGTCTGCCACGTCAGGACATAATTCACCTCATGAAGTGACCTACGCCACCGTAACCAGGGGTTGACGAGGGGTGATTAATGCCACCAGGTCAAATTCTTGTCAAGTTGGAATAAGAATCGATCACCCCCTGTTCCCCCCAGCACTTCGCTGCGCATTTGTGGCGCGAGGGTTGCGACCTGATTGCCTATTGCATCAATGTCGTATCGTCGAAGGTGCCCCGCCTCGCCGACGAGCGGCGTCGGCGAACGAACCCGAGGAGCGCCCGTGACGCAGCAGACGCCGCAGGTCCCGCAGGCCCAGCCCGAGCTCACGGAGGTCCGCAACTTCCGCGATGTGGGCGGTCTGCCGACCGTGGACGGGCGTCGCCTACGGGAGGGCAAGCTGTTCCGCAGCGGGCACCTCGCTCACGCGACCGAGGCGGACGCCGCATTTCTGGCCGGTCTCGGGCTGCACACCATCTTCGATTTCCGCAATGCCTCGGACATCAAGCTGGAAGGCCCCGATGTCGCGCTGCCCGGCGTGGCCAACGTGAATATCCCGCTCACCGATCCGGCCGACGGCGCGGAATTCTGGACGATGGTGCGCGACGGCGAGCTGGACCAGCTGCGTTCCGCGCTCGGCGACGGCAAGGCCGCGGCTCGGATGGCCAAGACCTACCGCCACATCATCACCACCCGCACCGAAGACCACAGCAGGGTGCTGCATGCGCTCGCCGAGGACAGCGTCCCGGCACTGATGCACTGTGCAGCCGGCAAGGACCGCGCCGGCCTGTCCGTCGCCGTGACCCTGCTCGCGGTCGGGGTGGAGCGGGAGGCCATCGAGGAGGACTACCTCAAGTCCAACGATCCCCACCGCCGCTACAAGATCCGTCGCTCCGACAACTCCGCGGTCGGGATGTCGCAGGAGGTCATGGAGCTGCTCTCGCCGCTGTTCGGCGCACACACCGACTACCTCGCGGCCGCCTACGACGCGATCGAGCAGACCTGGGGCTCGACGGAGAAGTACCTCACCGACGGCCTGAAGCTGGCGCCCGCCACCCGGGAAAGTCTGCGCGCCCAGCTGCTGACGGACTGAGCATGCGGCACCGCCCCGTTCACGGCTCCGTGACCCACCCCGCGACCCGCATCTGACCCGCGGGAAGCCAAGGGCCCCTCCCCCAGAGCACATCGGGAGAGGGGCCCACAGTTTTTCCCGGCCGGCGCCTCCACGGCCCGTACCTCTCGGGCAGGTCCCGCCGGTCCGTACCTCCCCTGACGTGCGGCTCCGCTTACCATGTCCCGGTCAATTCCATACGGCGGGGGAACGGGGGAGAGCAGAGGGTTTTCTTCACCCCCGTAGCCGAGCGCGCCGCCGCATCCGGTCGGCGCACTCGGCTCAAAGCCACATCTGCACAGAGGAAGTCATGCGTTTCCACCGAATACTTGCCATCGCCGGAACCTTCTTCGCCTTGGCATCGGTTTCCGCTTGCAGCAGCCTGCCCTCCGCCGGTTCGCCCCAGGAGGCCGGGGACTTCCTCAAGTCGACGCTCAGCTGCGCGAGCATCGACATCGCCTCGCCCCGCGAGGTGCAGCAGGTGGAGGCCATGGGGATGACCGGCATCAACGGCGGCGGTGAGTGCCAGGACCCCGCGGGCGACGACGGTGACGCCGACTTCCTCACCATCGAGGACATGGAGGCGTTCCAGACGGCCGTCAAGGGGGACGAGGACGAACAGGACGACCTCATGATCGGCGACGATTTCGCCGTCGACCCGAGCAGCGACGATCAGCGGCGCCAGCTCCTCAAGGCCGGGCTGCTGTTCCTCAACTGCACCTCGGACTTCAAGGCACCGTCGGGCCGCACGGCCGAGGAGGGCGCGGTGGAGGGCTGCGCCACGACCGACTACTCGGAGGATCTCGACTGACCTCCCCTTCGCGGAGCCGCGCGCACCACGTCCGCGCGGTTCCGTTCCGCGGTCGCGGACGGGACGGACCGTCCGCGACCGGCGGCAGGTGACCGAGGGGCGCTCCTGCCCCCGGTCAGCGGGTCTGGAGCGCTTGCTTGACCAGCGTCCGCCCGAAGTCCCACATCAGTCCGCCGCTCCCGTGGGCGTCGTCCATGACGGCCGTGAACGCCTCGACGAATCGGTCCACTTCCCGTTCCCCGATGATCAGTGGCGGAATCAGCTTGATGACTTCGAGATGGTCGCCGGAGACCTGGGTCAGGATGCGGTGCCGCTGGAGCAGCGGCACCACGACCATCTGCGCGAACAGCCCCTTGCGGGCCGCCTGGAGCATCGTCCAGCGGCCGCGCAGACCAAGAGACTTGGGGCGGCCGAACTCGATGCCGATCATCAGGCCGCGGCCCCGTACGTCATGCAGCAGCTCGTACTTGTCCACCAGCGCGGCGAGCCGGGAGCGCAGCAGTTCGCCGGTGCGCCGGGCGCCCGCGACGATCTGCTCGTCCTCCATCACCGAGAGCACCGCCAGACCGGCCGCCATCGCCTGGGCGTTGGCACCAAAACTGGCGGAGTGCACCAGCACCCGGTCCATGGACGAGTAGACCTTCTTGAAGATCCAGTCCTTGCCGAGGGTCGCCCCGACCGGGACATAGCCGCCGGACAGTGCCTTCGCCACACACACCAGATCCGGCTCGACGCCGTCCTCGTGCTGGTAGGCGAAGAAGTCGCCGGTGCGGCCGAGGCCGGTCTGCACCTCGTCGGCGATCAGCAGGGCCTGGTGCCGGTGCAGCAGCTCCTGTGCGGCGCGCAGGAAACCGGGCGGTGTCGGGTGGACGCCCTTGCCCTGGATCGGTTCGACCACGAACCCCGCCACATCGCCGCGCTTCAGTTCCCGCTCCAGCGCGTCCAGATCACCCATCTCCAGGGCGGTGTCCGGCAGCAGCGGGGCGAAGCCGTCCCGGAAGCCGTCCTCGCCGTTGACGGAGAGCGAGCCGGTGGTCAGGCCGTGGAAGGCATGGGTGCAGTAGAGGATGCGCCCTCTGCCGGTGGCATAGCGGGCGAACTTCAGGGCGGTCTCGACGGCCTCGGTGCCGCTGTTGCCGAAGAAGACCCGGTCGAGGTGGGGAGCGTAGGTCAGCAGCTTCTCGGCGAGCAGGCCGGGCAGCGGCTGGCAGTCGAAGCGGGTGAGATCGGGGAGTTCGGCGTCCAGGACATCGTGCAGTGCCTGGCGGACGACGGGGTGGTGCCGGCCCAGGCCCATCACCCCGAATCCGGCGAGCATGTCGAGGTAGTCCTGGCCGTCGGTGTCCCAGAAGTAGGCGCCCTGGGCCCGCTCGTAGACCTTGTCGAAGCCGATGGTGTGCAGCATGCGTGGGAGTTGGTGGTTGAGATGGCGGGCGTGGAGTTCGTAGCGCTCGCCGCCGCGCTCGGCGAGCAGTGCGGTCAGATCGAATCCGGTCACGAGCGGCTCTCCTTACGGGCCAGGGCGGTGCTGATCCGGCCGGCGATCTCGGCCGGGGTGAGGCCGATATCGGCCAGCAGCTCACCGCGCTTGGCGTGCGCCAGAAACTGCTCGGGGATACCGAAGGTGCGCAGCGGCACGTCCACGCCCGCGTCCCGCAATGCCTGGCCGACCGCCCACCCCACGCCTCCGGTACGGCAGTTGTCCTCGACGACGGCCACCATGGCGTGCTCCGCGGCGAGTGCGGGGAGGGCGGCGTCGACCGGCTTGACCCACCGGGGGTCGATGACGGTCGCGTCGACACCGCGCGCCGTGAGGAGTTCGGCGACCCGCAGACAGACCGGCGCCATCACGCCGACCGCGACCAGCAGGACGTCGGGGTGCGGTGCCCGGTGGAGGACATCGACGCCGCCGATCCGGTCCATGGCCAAAATCGGGTCGTCCACCGGCTCCTTGGGGAAGCGGACGACGGTCGGTGCGTCGTGCACGTCCAGTGCTTCGCGCAGCTGGGCCCGGAGCTGGTCGGCATCGCGCGGTGCGGCGATCCGCAGGCCCGGTACGACGCCGAGCACCGACAGGTCCCACATGCCGTTGTGCGAGGCGCCGTCGGTGCCGGTGACACCTGCCCGGTCCAGCACGAAGGTCACTCCGCATTTGTGCAGTGCCACGTCCATCAGCAGCTGGTCGAAGGCACGGTTGAGGAAGGTGGCATAGACCGCGACGACAGGGTGCAGACCGCCGGTGGCCAGCCCAGCCGCCGACACCGTCGCATGCTGTTCGGCGATGCCCACGTCCCACACCCGGCCGGGGTACACCGCGGCGAACTTCCCGAGCCCGACCGGTTGCAGCATCGCCGCCGTGAGGGCGACGACATCCTCGCGCTCGGCGCCGATGCGGACCAGCTCGTCGCCGAAGACGGAGGTCCAGGAGGGTGCGCCGGGCGGGGTGACGGGTGCACAGGTCAGCGGGTCCATCACGCCGACGGTGTGGAAGTGGTCCGCCTCGTCCTCCAGGGCGGGCGGATAGCCGCGGCCCTTCTCGGTGAGGCAGTGCACCAGCACCGGCCCGTGGAAGCCCGCCGCGCGGCGCAGCGCGGATTCGACGGCCGCGATGTCATGACCGTCGATCGGTCCGAGGTACTTCAGGCCCAGGTCCTCGAACATGCCCTGGGGCGCGAAGGCGTCCTTGAAGCCCTTCTTCGCACCGTGCAGCGACTCGTAGAGCGGCTGTCCGACGACCGGGGTGCGCTGGAGCATGTCCTTGCCCCAGGCCAGGAACTTCTCGTAGCCGTCGGTGGTGCGCAGGGTGGCGAGGTGGTCGGCGAGGCCACCGATGGTGGGGGCGTAGGAGCGCTCGTTGTCGTTGACGACGATGATCAGGGGGCGGTCCTTGGCGGCGGCGATGTTGTTGAGTGCCTCCCAGGCCATCCCGCCGGTCAGTGCGCCGTCCCCGATGACGGCCACCACATGGCCGTCCCTGCCCAGCACCTGGTGCGCCTTGGCCAGGCCGTCGGCCCAGCCCAGCACCGTCGAGGCATGGCTGTTCTCGATGACGTCGTGCGCGGACTCGGCGCGCGACGGATAGCCGGACAGACCGCCCTTGGCCCGCAGCTTGGAGAAGTCCTGACGGCCGGTCACGATCTTGTGCACGTACGCCTGATGGCCGGTGTCCCACATGATGCGGTCGGCGGGTGAGTCGAAGACGCGGTGCAGGGCGAGGGTCAGCTCGACCACGCCCAGGTTGGGCCCCAGATGGCCGCCGGTGCGGGCGACGGACTGCACGAGGAAGTGCCGGATCTCCTCGGCGAGTTCGGCCAGACGGTCCTCGGGGAGCGCCTTGAGGTCGCGTGGATCCCGGATGTTCTCCAGCATCGTCATGTTCGGTCCCCCTCTACTGCTTCAGCTGACGGACGCCGGCCCGGCCCGGCCCACGCGCGGCGTACGGCGCATGGGCACAGGCCGGACCGGGACGCCGGTGAGCCTCCTTGGTGCCACGGGCTCACTACTGATCGACGGTCACCCGCGGTTTCCTGCGACGGCCTCCTTGGCCGCCCTGATCGACTCCTTCAGCGACCCCATGGTGGCGAGGACGGCGGTCGGCTCGTAGCCGCAGTGCGCCATGCAGTTGGCGCAGCGCGGGTCCTTGCCGCGGCCGTACTTGTCCCAGTCGGTCTCCTCGATGAGCTCCCGGTACGTCGGGACGTACCCGTCGCTCATGAGGTAGCAGGGGCGCTGCCAGCCGAAGAGCGAGTAGTTGGGGATCGCCCAGGCCGTGCACGGGAAATCCGCCTTGCCCTCCAGGAAGTCCAGGAACAGCGGGCTGTGGTTGAGCCGCCAGCGGCGCCGGTTGCCGCCGGCGAAGGCCTTCTTGAACAGCTCCCGGGTCTGCTCGACGCCGAGGAAGTGCTCCTGGTCGGGGGCCTTCTCGTAGGCGTAGGCGGGCGACAGCATCATTTCGTCGACCTGAAGATCGTCATTGAGGAAGTTGAGGACCTCGATGATGGTCTGCGGGGTGTCGGTGTTGAAGAAGGTGGAGTTGGTGGTGACCCGGAAGCCGCGCCGCTTGGCCTCCTTGATCGCCGCCACCGCCTCGTCGAATACGCCTTCCTTCGCGACGGATTCGTCGTGCCGCTCGCGCATTCCGTCGATGTGCACCGCGAACGCGAAATACGGCGAGGGGGTGAAATTATCCAGCTTCTTGCGCAGCAACATCGCGTTGGTGCAAAGGAAGATGTACTTCCGCTTCGCCACCAACTGCCGCACGATCTCGTCGATCTGCGGGTGCATCAAGGGCTCGCCACCGGCGATGGAGACCATCGGGGCACCGGACTCCAGCACCGCGCCGACCGCCTGCGCCACCGGCATGCGCTGCTTGAGCACGCCCGCCGGATGCTGGATCTTCCCACAGCCCTCGCATGCCAGGTTGCACGCGAAAAGCGGTTCCAGCTCCACGATGAGCGGGAACTTCTCACGCCGGCGGATCATCTTCTGTTCGAAAAGATAGGTCCCGACCCGGATGGTCTGGCGGAGCGGCATAGCCATCTGGCTCACCTCCAGGGGAGCAGCAAAGAACGGTGCCATTCGTAGAAAACGGGAAGTACGGAGCGCAGCACGCGGAAGGCCGATATTCCACCGCGCACCGTGGCGATGCGTACGAGTTCATGTTCTGGAGCGTCCACGACCACCCGGACGGCCGCAACCGGACGGCTTCCGGCGCGCCGGGCGGCACGGAGGGTCGCGGCGGATTCCATATCCACGGCGACCGCGCCGGCGGCATGCAGTGCGGCCCGCTCCGCGCCGCGTACGACGTGGTCGGAGCCGCGCAGCAGACCGCTGTGCACGGTCAGGCCGCGTTGCCGCAGGGCCCGCAGCAGCGGGCCGTTGTCGCGGCAGAGCGTCTCGGGGGCGTCCGCGTGATGATCGCGGGTGGCTTCGGCGACGACCACGTCCCCGGGGCGCATCCCCGGGGCGAGGCCGGCGCAGAAGCCGCTGGCCACGACAGGAGAACGCTCGGTCACCGATCCTGCACTCAGCGCTTTTGTGAGGGCACGTTCGGCCGCCTGGGGTCCCATGCCGGTACGGAGCGTGACCAGCCGCGGGCGGGCTCCTCCCGCCGCTCCCCCGCGGTCACCGCCGCGCAGCGCGAACCGCTCGATGCCGAGCGCACAGGCGACCAGCAGGGGCGGGTCCGCGTCCGTGGGGGGCCGTCCCGGCATCAGGACCCCACCGGCGCGTCTGCCGGTCCCCCGTTGACGTAGCGGCCCAGAGCCGTCAGGGGGAAGACCTGGCGGTAGAGGTGGTAGTTGATGGAGAAGTCCCAGGGGAAGCCCGTGCCGGTGAAGTACGGCTCGTCCCAGGACCCGTCCTCGCGCTGGGCCTCGGTCAGCCAGCGCACTCCGCGCCGTACCGCCTCACTGTCCCGCTCACCGGCCGCGAGCAGCGCCATGAGCGCCCAGGCGGTCTGCGAGGCGGTCGAGGCGCCGCGCCCCGCCCACCGCTCCTTGTCCTGGTAGGAGCGCTGGTCCTCGCCCCAGCCCCCGTCGTCGTTCTGCACCCGCTCCAGCCAGAGCACCGCCCGGCGCACCGCGGGGTGCGAGGCGGGGATGCCGGCCGCGGCGAGTGCGGGGAGCACCGAACCCGTGCCGTAGATGTAGTTGGTGCCCCAGCGGCCGAACCAGGCACCGCTGGGCTCCTGTTCGGCCAGCAGCCAGGCGATACCGCGGCGGGTGCGCGGGTCGTGGGTACGGCCGACGTCGGCGAGCATCTCGACGACATGGGCGGTGACATCGGCCGACGGCGGGTCGATGACCTCCCCGAAGTCGCAGAACGGCAGACGGTTGGGGAACGGGCTGGTGTTGTCGACGTCGAAGGCGCCCCAGCCCCCGTCCTTGGACTGCATGCCGAAGTTCCAGCGCACCGCGCGGCGCACCGCGGCTTCCACCCGCTGCGGGTCGGGGTGCCTGACCCGGCGCAGCGCGAGCACGACCTCGGCGGTGTCGTCGATGTCCGGGTAGTTGTCGTTCTCGAACTCGAACCCCCAGCCACCGGACGGGAGTTGGGGCCGCTTCACGCTCCAGTCGCCGGGCCGGTCGATCTGCTCGGCGAGCATCCAGTCGACGGCCTTGACCAGCTGCGGGTGGTCGGCGGGCAGTCCGGCGTCGGCGAGCGCGATGGCGGCCAGGCAGGTGTCCCAGACCGGGGACTGGCAGGCCTCGATCATCCGGGCACCGTCCTCGCGCCATACGGCGAACCGGTCCAGGGACGCAAGGCCGGTGCGCAGCACGGGGTGGTCGAGGTCGTAGCCGAGGAGGTGCAGCGCGATGACGGAGTAGACGGCGGGGGGCTGGATCCCGCCCCAGCAGCCGTCGTTCTCCTGCCGCTCGATGATCCAGCGGGCGGCGGAGCGCATCGCGGCGCCGCGCAGCTTGCGGACGGCGACCTTGTGGTAGAGGTGCAGCGCCTTGTCGAGGCGCTGGAAGAGGCCGTCCCAGCTGGTGGCGGGGGCGAGCGGCCGCGGCGGATTGGGCCGGCGCGGATCGGTGTGCAGCTCGTCGAGGCCGAACGGCGCCGGGCGCACCGGGCGCTTGGCCGAAACGATGGTCAGCGGCACGATGGTCTGCCGCGCCCAGCATCCGAAGTCATAGATGTTGAGCGGGAACCACTTGGGGAAGTAGAGCAGCTCCGGGGGCAGTTCGGGCAGGTCGTCCCACTTCCACCAGCCGAAGAGGGCCAGCCAGATGCGAGTGAAGACCCGGGCCGCGGCCACGCCGCCCTGCTCACGGACCCATGCGGCGGCCATGGCCATGTGCGGTGCGTCCGGGGCGTCCCCGGCGAGGCGCAGGGCGACATATGCCTCGATCGTGGCGGAGAGTTCGCCGGGCCCGCCGTGGAAGGTGGCCCAGGTGCCGTCCGCACCCTGTTTGCCGCGGATGTAGCGGGCCGCGGCCTCGGTGAGCTTCGGGTCCTGGATGCCCAGGAATTGACGAAGCATCAAATCTTCGGCGTCCATCGTGACGTTGGTCTCGAGGTCGCCCTTCCACCATCCGGCGGGGTCCTGGACGGAGAGCAGATGGTCCGTGGCGCGGGCGGTCGCACGCCGGGCGGCCTCCGCCGTGTCCTGCCGTACGGCGGTTCTGGTGGGTGTGGCGTTTTCGGTGGTCTCAGCGGTGGCATCGCTGGCCGAGGGGGCCCGGGGCGGCAGCGCCCCGGTGCTTCCGTCGGTCGTCGCTGTCATGGCTTCCCCTTCGGCAGTGAACTGTGAAAAGCGTGCTCAGGGATTCCGTCGGCCGGCGCCCGGATGGCACCGGCCGGCGACTGCGATCTATTCGGTGTCGGCGCGACTCATCTCTGTCGTACAACGACGAAGTCCGCGAGTGCGACGAGCTGTGCACGGACGTTCTCCGGGATGTCGATCTCCTCAAGGGCTGCGACGGCGGTGGCGTGCTGGCGGCGGGCCTCCTGCGAGGTCCACTCGCGGCCGCCGGCCTCCTCGATGAGAGCCGCGCGGGAGGCGAACTCCTCCTCGGTGAAGTCGGCGATCTCGGTCTCGCTCTTCTTCGCGTCGGCCGCCAGGATCTCGGCGAGACGCTCGGAGGCCGGGCCGCCGGCGGCCAGCGCGGCGACGACCGGCAGCGACTTCTTGCGCTGGCGCAGGTCGCTCCAGGGCCGCTTGCCGGTGGCGTCCGGGTCGCCCCAGATGCCGAGCAGATCGTCGACGGCCTGGAAGGCGAGGCCGAGGTGGTAGCCGTACTTCTCCAGGGTGTCGGCGGTACGGTCGTCGGCGCCGCCGAGGACGGCACCGATGGAGACGGCGCAGGCCAGCAGTGCGCCGGTCTTGTTGCCCTCCATCTCCAGGCACTCCTCGACGGTGACCCGCTCGCGGTGCTCGTAGGAGATGTCCTGGGCCTGACCGTCGATCAGCTTGCGGGAGGCCTGGGTGAGCCGGCGGGTGGCACGGCCCGCGTCGACCGTGCCGAGCTCCAGCAGTATTTCGTTGGCGAGGGCGAAGAGCGCATCGCCGACGAGGATGGCCTGTGCGGGGCCGTGCACCTTCCAGACGGTGTCGCGGTGCCTGCGCTGCTCGTCGCCGTCCATGAGGTCGTCGTGCAGCAGCGAGAAGTTGTGCACCAGCTCGACGGCGACCGCGCCGGGGATACCGACCTCGGGAGCCGCGCCGGCGGCCTCGGCCGACAGCAGGGCGAGCGCGGGCCGGACCGCCTTGCCGCTGTCGCCCGTGGTGGGACGGCCCGCGGCGTCGATCCAGCCGAAGTGGTAAGCGGCGACGGTGTCCATGGGAGGAGCGAGCCGGTCCACGGCGGCACGCAGCACGGGAGTGGCGAGTGTCCGCCCGCGCTCCAGCAGCGCGGTGACGCTCTCGGTGTCGATAGCTGGGGAAGCCGGATTCACGGTTTCTCCTCTGTTTCCGATGCTCGTGCTCGTGCGAGCGCTCGTACTCGTAGTCATGCCGCCTCCTGAGGCAACTGGCCCTGGGGGAAGCCGAGTTCGGTGAGTGCCTCGCGAGCGGCGGCAGTGCCGCTGCGAACAGCGCTTTCCATGGTCGCGGGCCACCCGGTGGCGGTCCACGCACCGGCCAGGAACAGGCCGGGAGCTTGAGTGCGGGCGGCGGGGCGGAGCCTGCCGACGCCCGGGGCGGGCGCAAAGGTCGCGGTGCGCTCTCGGGTGACGAAGAAGTCGTGGATCCTGGCGCCGCGGGCGGCGGGCAGCAGCCGCTCCAGCTCGGGCAGGTAGCGGGCACGGAGCTTGGCGACCGGCTGGTCGATCTCCTCCTGCGCGGCGGACTGCGAGACCGCCAGATACTGGCAGTGCTCACGGCCGGCGAGGTGCGTCAGCCCCGAGGCGTCGGTGCGGTCGAAGACCCACTGGACCGGGGAGCCGACCGCGGCGAAGAAGGGGCGGCGCAGCACCTTGCGGTCGTAGACGACATGGAGGTTGAGGATCGGGGCCGTACCGATGTCCAGCAGCCGGTTCTTGCCGTCCAGCGTCCCGTCGGGCAGCAGAGTGTGGGCCTCGCGCTGCGGTACGGCGAGCACGACGGTGTCCGCGGCCAGCTGCTCGCTGCCGTGCGGGCCGTTCTCCACCGTGACCTGCCAGCCGTCGTCGCTGCGCGTGACCGCTCCGGCGCGGGTGCGCAGGGCGATGCGTACGCCGGCCTTCTCCAGGGCGGTGCGGGCGAGGGTGTCGTGGACGTCGCCGAGCGGGACGCGGGACCAGCCGATGTCGGCGGCGCCGGGGGCGGACAGCAGCCCGGTCTTGAAGACCTTGGCGGCCAGGCCCATCGAGACGTCGTCGGCACGGGCGTTGAGGGTCGCGATGCCGACCAGGTCCCACAGCGCCTCGATGGCGCGGGCGGACTGGCCGTACCGGCGCAGCCAGCTGCCGAAGTCCACGCGGTCCAGCGCGGGGTCGGCCGGGTCGAGGCCCTTGAGCGCGAGGGTGGCGCGGACGACTCCGGCGCGCTCGGCGGGCGAAAGATGCGGATAGCCGGCCAGGCTCCGGGCGAGGTGCAGCGGCACGGGGAGCGCGGTACGGCGCAGCCGGCCGAGCCGCATCCGGTCGGCGTCCAGTACCGGTACGTCCATGCGGTCCTGGAGGGGCACCAGCTGCGCGGCGCCGATCCGCTCCAGCAGCCGGCTGTAGGCGGTGCAGCAGCGGAGATAGACATGCTGGCCGTTGTCGACGGTCAGCTCGCCGGCGCCGGAGTCGCGGCGGAAGGAGAAGACCAGCCCGCCGAGGCGGGGCCGGCCCTCGACCAGGGTGACCCGCAGCCCCGCGTCGGCCAGTGCGAGCGCCGCGGTGGTACCCGCGAGACCGCCCCCGATGACCACCGCGGCCGCGCCCCCGGGACGGCCTGACGGCAGGACGTGCCGCAGGCCGGGCCGCCTGGCTCCCGATGTCATGTGCTCTCCCCCCGTACTGCTGTGAGGGACGCAGCCACCCGGGAGAGGGTTGCCTGGCGCGCTGACGCGGGGTCACCGCTGTCGTGCGCCGCCCGGTGCATCATCCGCGCCTCCGGACGGACTCCCGGCGGCCGATCGCCCGCGCGTCGAGCCCGGACAGCCCGCGCACCGCGACGAACGCCTTCTCCCGGCCGGGCAGCGAGACCCGGCCGCGCAGCACCGCCTCGGGGTCGGCGGCGATCCGGGTCAGCAGGCGGTGGTAGATACCGGCCATCGCGGCCACACAGGCGCCGCTGCGCCGGTCGAGCATCGGCAGCAGCCGGAAGCCCTCGGCGAACAGCGCGCGGGCGCGCTTCACCTCGAAGTGCACCAGGCCGGTGAAGTCGGAGCCGGGCGGCGGTACGGGGCGCTCGAACCCGGCCGCGCAGCCGAACTTGGCGAGGTCCTCGGCAGGGAGATACGTACGGCCGTTGCCGGCGTCCTCGCGAACGTCCCGGAGAATGTTGGTCAGTTGCAGGGCGAGGCCGAGGGTGTCGGCGTACTCGGAGGCGCGCTCGGCGTCCTGTGCGCCCGGCACCGTGCCGAACACACCCAGCGAGAGCCGGCCGATGGCGCCGGCGACACAGCGGCAGTAGCCCCTCAGCTCGTCCCAGGTCTCGTAGGTCTCGCCGCGCACATCCATCAGCACGCCGTCGATCAGCTCGTCGAGACCGTCCAGCGGCAGCGGGAAGCGGCGGGCGGCGTCGGACAGCGCGACGGCCACCGGGTCGGTGTCGTCCTCGGCGATCCGGCCGTCCTTGATGCGCGCCAGCAGCGCCCGGGTGTCCTCCAGGCGCCCTTGCTTGGCGGTGGGCTCCAGGGTGCCGTCACCGATGTCGTCGACCCGGCGGGAGAAGGCGTAGAGCGCCGACATGGCCTGCCGCTTGTCGGTCGGCAGCAGCCGGATGCCGTAGGCGAAGTTGCGTGCCTGCTGCCCGGTGATGGCCTCGCAGTAGCGGTACGCAGCGAGCACCGGCGCGGACGCGTGTGCAGTTGCCTCCACGGTCCGACTCACCCCTCTCTTCGCAATGTCGCCCCCACCTCGCGCAGCAGGCTGAGCTTGGTCGGCTTGGGCGGTCCAGGGAGTACGTCGTGATCGGCGGCCGCGACCGCCTGGAGTGCAGCGCGTCCGCCGCCGACGAAACCGGCCAGCAGCAGCTTGAGTCTGCCGTGGACGCTACCCACCAGCGGGGTGCCTTCATTCAGCAGCTCACGGGCGCGTTCGGCTTCGTAGGCGATCAGTGCACGCACCGATGCGCCCCCGCTCGGCGCGGCCAGATCGGCCTCGTTGACCCCAAAGCGTTTCATGTCCTCGGCGGGGAGGTAGATACGGTCGCGCCCGAGGTCCTCGGCCACGTCCTGGACGTGTTCGACGATCTGGAGGGCGGTGCAGACCGCGTCCGAGTGGCGGATGCGTTCGGGGCTCGCGGTGTCGGTGATGGCGAGGACGAGCCGGCCGACGGGGTTGGCGGACAGCTCGCAGTAGGCGGCCAGGTCGTCGTAGGTGCCGTAGCGGCTCACCCGCTGGTCCTGCCGGTTCGCCTCGATGAGGGCGAGGAACGGCTCGGGGGTCAGTGCACAGCGGCGGACGGTCGGGCCGAGCCGGCGCATCAGCGGATGCCCGGGGCCGGGCGCACGGTCGCTGAAGACGCGGTGCAGGTCCGCTTCCAGCGCGTCCAGCAGCGCGGGCCTGTTGTCGCCTTGCGCGCGGTCGAGTCCGAGGAGTACGGCATCGCCGCCGCCGGGGGCGAGATCGCCGTCACCGATGTCGTCGACGAGCCGGGCGAAGCCGTAGACCGCCATCAGGTCCGTGCGCCAGGCGCGGGGCAGAAAGAACGGCGCGACCGGGAAGTTCTCGTGTGCGGCCTGATCGAGCACGGTGCGCGTCTGCTCCCGCCCGTCACCCGCCGCCCCCCGCCGGAGGAAGGCGCGACGCGCCTGCTCGTTGTCTCGGCTCACCGGGGGCTGCCCGGCGCATTTCGGTGCCGGAGCGAACCAGTAGCCATTGCCGTCACGTCTCCCGTTCTACACCGCCAAGCTAAAACATCCTATTTCGGACACGCCGCAGCAGGCGACGCGCCCGATCGAGCCCACATCGCCCGCCCGGGTGAGCATTGCCCGACATATACCACTTGCGCTGTTCGGTACCCGTACAGCTTACGCCGTACATCTCGCCCGAGTCCGAGGGGGTCCCGAAGCTTGAGGCAACGATCCGTTCAACATCCATTACGCCCGAACTGTTCCCGGATCCAATGGAGTTGACCATTTCATGACGCTCGAAGGCCCCCGCGAGGCGGACTCACGGAGGCCTTCGGCTGCGAGAGGGGCTATTTGCCCGTCTCCTTTTCGTAGGCCTTGATCACTTCGTCCGTCGGGCCGTCCATCAGCAGTTCGCCGCGTTCCAGCCACAGGACGCGGTCGCAGGTGTCGCGGATGGACTTGTTG
>NZ_JOHB01000053.1:0-33470 GCF_000719605.1 Streptomyces sp. NRRL S-1813 | reverse complement strand
GCAGATGTCGCAATCCACACCAGGCCAGAAGGCCCTCACCCATTTCAAGATCACTCAGCCGAGACCTGCGTCACCAACCTCCGTGGACAGAACACCTAGCGCTTGCCTTTCGGATCTCCCGCGTCACCCCGGGCCCGCGACGCCTGGCACGACCGGACGCGGGGCATGGGAGCACAACCGCCGCCGCATGGCTGAGGCCGGGAGGAGGTGACGTGCCCGTTCGGGGGAACGGCGGGTGTCGCGGAGAGCGGCCGGGAGGCGCGGCTCGTACGTTCGGTCGGCATGACGTACCTATCGGGTGATCGTGTATCCGGCCCCACCCGCCGCACCACGCTTGCCGGGCTCGTCGGTGGGGCCGGGGCCGTGCTGGCTGCCGGGTGCAGCCCCTCGGGTGCGTCGCCCGCGCACGAACCCGAACTCCGTCGCAGGGCAGGGGCCTACGCCCCGGCGGCTGATCCCACGCCCGGGGCGATGACGCTCTTCAAGGACCCGGGCTTCAATTTCAACGGGCTCCTCGCGCTCGGCTCCTCCGGCTACGGCGCCGGTGAGGTGGGCGAGGTGCTCACCGCGGTGAACGCGATCAACAAGGCCGGCCTCTCCGCGCAGACGTACACCGAGACCTTCAGGAAACTCGGCGACCAGCTGATGGCGGCGCCCCAGGGCAGCAGGCCCGGAGCTCAGACCACACGCTTCCGTGCGTTGCGCGCCGCGCAGTACTACGCCCAGGCACTGTTCTTCGTCCTCGGATCCGACACCCCGAGTATCGAGGAGCAGTTGTACAAGGCCGGGCGCGGAGCCTGGGACAAGTTCTGCGGACTGTGCGATCCGGCGCCGGTGACCGCGCACATCCCGTACGGGAAGACTCCGTTGCCCGTGTGGTTCTTCCGGCCGGACGATTCCGGCAAGCGGCGCCCCACCGTGATCCTCACGAACGGCAGCGACGGACAGAACGTCGACATGTGGACCTACGGCGTCCCGGCCGCGCTGGACCGGGGCTGGAACGCCCTGGTGTACGACGGGCCCGGCCAGGGTCAGCTGCTCTTCGTCGACCAGGTGGTCTTCACTCCGCGCTGGGAGACCGTCGTGACGCCGCTCGTCGACTGGCTGTCCGCCCGCTCGGACGTGGACACCGGCAAGATCGCCCTGACCGGGCTGAGCATGGCCGGGGATCTGGCCCCCCGAGCCGCCGCCTTCGAGCGCCGGATCGCCGCTCTGGTGGCAATGCCCGGCGTGCTCGCGCCCTGGCTGGGCTTTCCACCGGAGATCCGGGAGATCCTCACCCCGGACAAGGGGAAGACCAACAACATCTGGAACAAGGAGGTCGTCCCCGAGCTGCCGCCGTCCGCGGCCTCGACGATGAAGAAGCGCATCGAGCCCTTCTCCGTGCCGGCGATGCTCGCCGCCCGCCAGGGCAAGATGTTCACCGACTTCTACACCCCCGCCACCCTCATCAAGTCGCTGGACATCACGGACGTCGTGGGCCGCATCAAGATGCCCACACTGGTCCTCGACTACGCATACGAGCAGTTCTATCCGGGGCAGCCGCGCCAGATGTTCGACAAGCTGACGGCTCCCAAGGACTACGTGAAGCTCACCGCGGCCACCGGCGCACAGCTGCACTGCTCCCCGATGGCCCCGCAGCAGCACTGCGAGGTCGTCTTCGACTGGCTACAGGAGACGTTGTCGGGCGGCTGACCTCCGCGGCGGCCTCACCGGCCTCCTGGCGCCCTTGCCGGGCCTGGGTGTTACGGCCACTGTGGTCGGACGTGGCCGTTGGCCGTCGGCCAGGGCGTGTCTTTTGGATCAGCCCGGGGTGATCCGAAAGACACGCCCTGGTTCCGTCACACATTTGGAGTGCGCGTGGCTTCCTTCGTACTGCCTCATGCCCTGCACGGCCGGGGATCGCACAAGGTCATCGCCGTGCACGGGTGGTTCGCCGACAGGTCCGCCTTCGACCCGGTCCTGCCGGATCTCGATCAGGAGGCGTTCCAGTACGCGCTGGTCGATCTCCGTGGCTACGGCGAGGCGAGAGGCGAGACCGGCTCGTACACCTCCGGCGAAGGGGCGGCCGATGTACTGGCGCTCGCCGACCGGCTGGGCTGGGACCGGTTCTCGGCGGTCGGCCATTCGATGGGCGCCAGTGTCGTCCAACGGGTGCTGGCCGCGGCTCCGCACCGGGTGCGCAGGCTCGTGGGAATCTCGCCGGTCCCCGCCTCCGGGCTGCCCCTGCCGCCGCAGCAGTGGGAGCTGTTCTCCTCCGCGGCCCATCTGCCGGAGAACCGGCGGGCCATCATCGACCTCACCACCGGCGGGCGGCGCCCGGCCGCTTGGCTGGACCGGATGGTGCAGCGGTCACTGGCGTGCAGCGACCCGAAGGCGTTCCGGTCCTGGCTGGACTCCTGGTCCGGGGAGGCGTTCGCCGCCGAGGTCGAGGGCTCGGCGGTGCCGGCGCTGGCGGTGACCGGAGCACTGGATCCCGCTCTGACCGCCGAACTGACGCGTCAGACATGGATGCGGTGGTACGCCCGCAGCGAGCTGGTCGAGCTGCGATCGGCAGGGCACTACGCCATGGACGAAACCCCGCTGGAGCTGATCCGGGCCGTGGAGGACTTTCTGCGTGCCGACGGTGACGCACGGGCAGCCGGATGACCGTGCCCGCCAGCAAAGCCGCCCCTCCGGATGTGCCGAACGTCTTCGACCCGCGCGGCTACGTGGACGGGCTGCCGCACACGGCGTACCGGCTGTTGCGCGATCATCATCCGGTGGCCTGGCAGGAGGAGCACGAGGTGCTCGGCTGGCCGGCCGGCCCCGGCTTCTGGGCGGTCACGCGACACGACGACGTCGTACGGGTCCTCAAGGACGCGCGCACCTTCTCCTCCCAACTGGGGGCCACCCAGATCCGCGATCCCGACCCCGCCGACCTGCCGTTCATCCGCCGCATGATGCTCAATCAGGATCCCCCGGACCACGGGCGGCTGCGGCGCCTGGTAAGCCGTGCCTTCACGCCCCGCCGCGTCGAGCGTTTCGGGACGGCCGTACGCGAACGGGCCCGTGGCCTGCTGACCGCGGCGGTCGACGCGGCACGTACGGGGAACGGGGTGCGCGACCTCGTCACCGACGTCACGGACGACTTCGCCCTGCTCAACCTCGCCGATCTGCTCGGGGTGCCGCCCGCCGAACGCGGGCTGCTCCTGGCCTGGACCCGGCGGGTCATCGGCTACCAGGATCCGGACGAATCGGGCCGGTCGTCATCGGGGCCGGACGGGCGTCCCGCCGATCCGCGGTCCCCGTCGATGCTTCAGGACATGTTCGGCTTCGCACGGGAGCTGGCCGCCCACAAGCGACGGCATCCGGGCGACGACGTCATGACCGTCCTCGCGTCGGACGACGAACTGGCCACGCCCGAACTGGAGATGTTCTTCTTCCTGCTGACCATCGCAGGCAACGACACGGTACGCAGCGCGGCCCCCGGCGGTCTGCTGGCGCTGGCCCGGAATCCGGCCGCCTATGGCGGGCTTCGCAGCGGGGCGGTGGGGGCGGCGCCCTGTGTGGAGGAGCTGCTGCGCTGGCATCCGCCGGTACTCAGCTTCCGCCGGACCGCGGCGTGCGACACCGAGTTGGCCGGCCGCCTCATCCGCGCAGGCGACAAAGTGGTTGTCTTCCACGGCTCGGCGAACTACGACGAACGGGTCTTCGCCGCCCCGCACCGTCTCGACCTGACCCGGTCCCCCAATCCCCATGTCTCGTTCGGAGACGGCCCGCACATCTGCCTGGGCGCGCACCTCGCCCGGTTGCAGTTGCGGGTGCTGTACGAGGAGACGGGCAACCTGCTGCCCGCTCTGGCCGTCGCCGGTCCGCCGCAGCGGCTGGTGTCGAACTTCATCAACGGACTGAAGTCGCTGCCGCTGCGGCTGGTGGACGGCTCACCCCGGTAGGCGCCCTGCGGGAAGCGGCGCCGCCTGATCACGTTCCGTGTGCCACTCCGGCGTCGGGCGGTGCGGCGCTCGGCGTGGCCCCGCGGTCGGGTGCGGCCCGCAGCAGCGAGGCAGTGAGGGGATGCCGGGGGTCGGCGAGGAGCTGCTCGGTCGGGCCCTGTTCGACGAGGCGGCCGTTGTCGAGCACCGCCGTGCGGGCGGCCAGGGCTGCGGTGTCGCGGTCGTGGGTGATCAGGACCAGGGACAGGTCCGGGTGGGTCCGCAGGAGGTCCGCGAGGAGGGTGCGGAGGTTCCGGCGGGCGACGGTGTCCAGGCCGGAGGTGATCTCGTCGCAGAGCAGGACCCTCGGGCGGGCCAGCAGCGCGCGGGCCAGGGCGGCGCGCTGGAGTTCGCCGCCGGAGAGCTCCGTGGGCTTGCGGCGGACGAGGTCGCCGGCCAGACCCAGGGAGCCCAGGATGCGCTCGGCGTCGGCCGGCGCCTCCGGCTCGGGGACCTTGCGCAGGCGGATGGCAGTGCGGCTCACCTGGTCGAGGACCGGGCGGTGTTCGTCGAAGGCGGACCGGGCGTCCTGGAAGACGTACTGGACTGCCGCCAGTTGTTCGCGGGTACGGTCGCGCAGGCTGCGGGGCAGTGCGGCACCGTCGAGCAGGACCTCCCCGTCGTAGGTCCGGTGGAGACCGGCCAGGCAGCGGGCGAGGGTGGTTTTGCCGCTGCCCGAGCGGCCCACGACGGCCGTGCAGCCCGGCGGGAGGAGAAGATCGGTGGGGTGCAGGACGGTGGACCTGCCGTGGCGGGCGGTGAGGGCCCGCACCTGAAGTACGGGGTCCTGGGCGGTGCGGGGGCTCGCAGGGCCGCTGCGCCGTGTGCCGGGGCCTGTGGTGGCGGCGCCTGTTGTGGAGGCGTCGCGGAGCGCAGGCACACCGTCTGACGGCTCGGCGGAATCGACTGCGGCGAGGAGTTCGCGGGTCCAGGGGTGCCGGGGGAAGAGCCGGAGTCTTTCCGGCGGGCCGGATTCCACGATGCGCCCGGCGCGCATGACGTGGACGTCATCGGCCAGGGCGTGGACGACCTCCAGGTCGTGGCTCAGGAGCAGTATGGCGAGGCCCTGCCGGGCCAGGGAGGCGAGTTGACCGGTGATCTGCTGCTTCGTCAGTGCGTCCTGACCGGTGGTCGGTTCGTCCGCGATGAGGGTGGTGGCACCGGTCAGGAGGGCCTGGGCGAGGACCACACGTTGCTGTTGGCCGCCGGAGAGCTGGTGGGGGTAGCGGTGCAGCAGGGCTTCGCCGTCGGGCAACTGGGCCCGGTCCAACGCGCGCAGCATGCGGTGCCGGACCGCGGAGCGACGGGCGCGGCGCGGCAGATGGCGTACCTGGGTGCGCGCGATGTCCTGGAGGAGGGCGGCCACGGGCCGGGCGGGGTTGAGGACGGTGGCGGGGTGCTGCGGTACGTACCCGATGAGGGTGTCGGGGACGTCCACCTCGCCGGTCACCACGGCGCCGGGCGGATACTCGTGGAGCAGGGCGAGGCCGGTGGTGGTCTTGCCGCTGCCGGAGCCGCCGATCAGGGCGGTGATCTTGCCGGGGACCAGCCGGAGGCTCACCCCGTCGACGATGGCCCGGCCGCCGGTCTCGACCCGGAGGTCCTGGAGTCGGGCGATGGCGGTTGGGTTCATGGACTGCTCTTCTCGCTTCGCCTCGGCCCGGGGGCCGTACCGTCGGTGGGCGGGTGGTCAGGGCCCGGACCGGGACCCGGTGGACGGTCCGGCCGCGGTCGTGGGTCGCGTCGGGTCAGGGCCGCGTCGAAGAGCAGGTTGAAGCCCATGGTCAGGGCCATGATGAGCAACGCGGGCAGCGCAACGGCCCAGGGCTGGACGAACATGCCCGTCCGGTTGCGGTCGACCATCACCGCCCAGTCGGCGGCGTCCGGTTCGGCGCCGACGCCGAGGAAGGCGGCCGTGGCCACCAGGTACAGCACCCCCGTCAGCCGCACCCCGGCGTCGGCGGCAAGGGTGCGCAGGGCCGAGCGGCCCGCGTAGCCCACGGCCATCCGCCACCAGGTCTCGCCCTGCATCCGCAGCGCCTCGACCGCGGGCGACGCGGCCGCCTCCGCGGCGGCTGCCCGGACCGTCCGGGCGGCGTCCGGGACATTGACCAGCGCCACCAGGAGTGCGAGCCCGCCGGGACCGGGC
Source organism: Streptomyces sp. NRRL S-1813 (assembly GCF_000719605.1). Classification (NCBI taxonomy): domain Bacteria; kingdom Bacillati; phylum Actinomycetota; class Actinomycetes; order Kitasatosporales; family Streptomycetaceae; genus Streptomyces; species Streptomyces sp. NRRL S-1813. Next base: position 27,347 of record NZ_JOHB01000053.1, on the reverse strand, counting down.
GTCAGGACCGCCGACACCAGCAGGATGACCAGCAGCGACGGCACGGCGAGCAGCACGTCCAACGGGCGCATCAACAGCTCTTCCAGCCAGCCGCGACGGGTGAGCGCACTGACGAGGCCCAGCGGCAGCGCCACCGCGTAGGCCAGCGCCGTCGCCGCGAGCGCGGCCAGGACCACGGGGCGGCCGCCGAGCAGCACCTGCCGCCAGACGTCCCGGCCGACGAAGTCGGTGCCGGCCCAGTGTCCGCCGCCGACCGTGAAGGAAGCGGCCCGGGGGCCGGGTTCCCCGGCGAACAGCGGCCCGAGCAGGGCGAGCAGCAGCGGTACGGCGATGATCAGCACGGCGAAGGCGAAGCGTGCCGGGCCGCCGGTCGTACGTCGTCTCATGCCGCCGCCCCGGTCCGGGGCACGAAGCGGTGCATGACCAGGTCCGCGCCGAGGTTGAGGACGACGGCGGTGCACCCGAAGACGACCGCCAGGCCCTGGATGACGGGGACGTCGCGTTCCGTCACGGCGTTCATCAGGACCGTTCCGAGTCCGGGGATCACAAAGAGGGCCTCCACGACGATGACGCCGCACAGCAGCCAGTCGATGGTGCGGGCCAGTTGCTGGGCGGCCGGCGCCAGGGCATGCGGCAGGGCGTGCGCGTAGCGGATGCGTGCACCGGGGATGCCGTAGCGGCGGGCTTGCGCGACGTACGGCGAGGCCAGGGCGTCGATCATGCCGGCGCGGACCAGCCGCGTCAGCGAGCACACCGGCCGGGACAGCAGCACCGCCACGGGCAGCACCAGCGCCGCGGGGTGGGCGAGCAGATCGCCGCCGTAGCCGACGGCGGTCGGTGGCAGCCAGCCCAGGCGCAGCGCGAGGACCGCGACCAGCAGCACACCGAGGGCGAACTCCGGTACGGCGTACACGCCCAGGGTCACCGAGCTGATGAGGCGGTCGCCGAGCCGTCCTTCGTACCGGGCGGCCAGGACACCGAGGCCGCCCCCGACCGGCACGAGCAGGAGCAGGGTGAGCGCGGCGAGCACCACGGTCGGCCCGAAGCCGTCGGCGAGGTAGGAGCTGACCGGCCGGCCGGAGGTCAGCGAGCTGCCGAGGTCCGCGTGCAGCAGTCCGGCCGCCCACTCCCCCAGCCGTACGCAGGCGGGTTGGTCCAGGTGCATGGCCTCCCGGATGGCGTCGATCCGCCCGGGGTCGGGCTGGTCACCGGCGAGCGCCACCGCGGCATCGCCGGGCAGCGCCTCGGTGAGGGCGAAGACGAGCAGGACGACGGCGACGGTCTGCCCGGCGCCGAGCAGCAGCCGGCGGAGCAGCCAGGACCGCAGGCCGGTCATGCGAGCCACACCTTGTCGAAGCGCGCCCAGTCGAGCGTGTTGGCGGGGGCCTGGTGCGCGACGCCGCGGACATTGCGGGCGGTGCCCAGGATCCAGTCGGCGAAGCCCCAGACCAGGAAGCCGCCCTCGGCGTACAGCCGGCGCTGCATCCGCGCGTACACGGCGGCCCGGTCCTTCTTGCTCCTGGTGGACTGGGCCTGCTGGTAGAGGGCGTCGAAGTCCTTGTGCTGCCACTTGGTGGCGTTGGTGGTGGAGCCGGTCAGCAGCCGCTGGGAGAAGTGCGATTCGATCGGCATCGCGCCGGAGCGGTAGCAGCACAGGGATCCGGAGTCGAGGGTGTCCTGCCAGTAGCTGTCCTTGCTGCCCATCGCGACCTTCACCTGCACTCCGGCCTCGGCGGCCTGGTCGCGGAAGATGGCGGCGGCCTCGGTGAACCCGGCGGCGACGGCGGAGGTGTCCAGGGTGACCCGCAGGCCGTCGGCGCCGGCCTTCTTGAGGAGATGGCGGGCGCGGTCCAGGTCCTGTTCGCGCTGCGGCAGGCCGTCCTCGTAGTACTCGTATCCCTTGCCGAACAGGTCGTTGCCGATCTCACCGGCGCCGGAGAGCGCACCGTCGACCAGTTCCTTGCGGTCGGCGAGGAGGAAGAACGCCTCGCGCACCCGCTTGTCGTCGAACGGCGCCCGGTCGGTCTTCATGGCGAACGACTGCATCGCGCTGTTGCGCAGCCGTACGATCTCGATCTGCCCCTTGCCCTCGTGTGCGCGGGCCGTCGTCGGCGCCAGCTCGTGGGCGTACTCGACCTGGCCGCCGAGCAGGGAATTGACGCGTGCGGACTCCTCGTTGGCGACCAGGAACTCCAGCTGGTCCAGGTAGGGCGGGCCCTCCCAGTAGTCGTCGTTGCGGCGGAAGACGGCGGACCGTCCGGGGGTGAAGGAGACGAAGCGGAAGGGGCCGCTGCCGACCGGCTTGCGGTCGAAGTCGTGTGCGCCGTCGGGGACGACATAGGCGCCGAACGCGGCGAGGAGGTTGGGGAATTCGGCGGTCGGCCGCTTCAGCGCGAACTCGACGGTGCGCTCGTCGACGGCCCGGCTCGCCTTGAGGTCGAGGGGCTCCAGGGAGGCTTTGGCGCGGAACGCCTTCTCGGGGTCGGCGATACGGCGGTAGCTGTAGAGGACGTCCCGGGCGGTGACCGGCTTGCCGTTGTGGAAGGACGCCTTGCGCAGCTTCACCGTCCAGCGGTCGAGTCCGGCGTTCGGCTCCCAGGACGCGGCGAGCCGTGGTTCGGCGGAGAGGTCGGCGCCGAAGTCGGCGAGCTTGTCGAAGAGGGCCTTGGCGCGGGCGGCGTCGGCGAAGAGGTTGGCCAGGTGCGGGTCGAGGGTCTCGCCGGCGCCGCCGCCGGCGAACGCGGCGCGCAGCTTCCCGCCACGCCGGGGCTTGCCGCCGCCGTCAGCGGCGTCACCGGAGGGGCCGGCGCATCCGGCGAGGGCGAGCGCGCCGAGTCCGGCCGCGCCGCCGGCCGCGGCGAGGAAGCCGCGGCGGTGCAGGCCGGGGAAGCGGGGAGGGACGGGACCGTCGTACATGCCGGTTTCCTTGCTATGGGTAGGCGGAGGTGGCGGAGGGTGGAGCGGGCGTCAGTCGTGCCGGGTCAGCCGGGCGACGAGGTGGAGCCGGTCCTGGTCGGTGCGCTCCCCCGGTCCGGCGCCCTCCTGCCAGGCCGGTTCCGTCCGTGGCCCCGGCCCGTCGTGCAGGTCGAGGACCTCGAAGCCGTGCGCTGCGAGGACCTGGCGCAGCTCCTGGGGGAAGAGCAGCCGCCATGCGGAGCGCTGCTCGTGCGGCGGGGAGCCGTCGTCGGCTGTCCAGATGCGGGTACGGCGCAGGAGTTGGGCGGTGCGGTCGACGGACAGCGTGGTCGTGGAGGTGTAGGCGGTGCCCTGCCAGGTGAAGCCGTTGACGGCCGGGGCGTCGAGCAGTTCGGTGCGGCCGAGGAAGAAGGCGCCGTTGCGCATCTCGGCGACGAGCAGCCCGCCGGGGGTGAGGCTGCGCCGGCAGGACGTGAGGAAGCCGTCCAGTTCAGCGTTGGCGTGGCAGTAGAGCAGGGCGCTGTCCAGGCAGACAACGGCGTCCACGGGCTCCTCGTGGAGGTCGAAGTCCCGCAGATCGGCCCGTACGTAGTCCGGCCCGCGGTGGTGGGTGCGGGCGTACGCGAGCATCGCTTCGGAGAGGTCGGCCGCGACGACCGTACGGCCCGCCGCGTGCAGATATGCGGCGTCGCGTCCGGTGCCGCAGCCGATGTCCAGGACGCGGGCTCCCGCACCGTGCCGTCGCAGGCAGTCCTCGGCCCAGCGGCCGGCCAGGCGGTCGGCGTCGGGGAAGCGTGCCTCGTAGAGTTCCGGGTTGTCGGTCAGCAGGTTTTCGTTGCTGCGCGTGGTGTTCACGGGAGGTGTCACGCCTTTCCCGCCGTCGTGGCCGGTACCGTCGCCGCGGCCTCGGCCGCCCGGCCCGGCAGCCCCCGCAGCCGGTGCAGCCAGGCGACACCGGCCGCGGAGACGAGTCCGAAGGCCAGACAGCACGCCCAGGGCAGCCACGGCGCACGGTGGAGTTCACCGGTGTCCATGGCCCAGCCGACGACGGTGTTGCCCACCGCCGCGGCGATGCCGGAGACCACGTAGAACAGCCCGAAGTACGTGCCGGTGAGCTCGGCCCGGCCGAAGGCGGGGATGAGCTCCATCACGAACGGCTGGGCGATCATGACGCCCAGGTAGAGCAGCACCGCCCCGGCCAGTACGGGCAGTACGCGCAGCGCGGCGCCGCCGGGTCCGTCGGGCGGCGGTACCGGGCCGGCGACGGCCATCGGCGGTACGAAGGCGAGGCCCATCAGGACGAGCCCCGCGCCGATCCACCGCGCCCGGTCGCCGCGCCCCTTGAGCGCGCGGGTGATCCGCATCTGGAGCGAGAGGTTGGCGACGGTACCGACGAGGAAGACGAGACCGGCCGCGCCGTCCCAGCCGGTGGCCCGCCGCGCGCCCTCGGGCAGCAGCAGGTACAGCTGGTTCTGGAGGGTGAACATGCCGACCATGGCCAGCGCGAAGGCCACGAAGACGCGGTTGCCGAGGACTTCGCGCCAGTCGCCGAGGACGCTGTTCGTGGCCTGGGCGACCGTGCGGGCCGGCAGCACCAGGGCCTGCGCGACGGTGAGCAGCGCGAAGAGGCCGGCGGCGGTGAGTGCGGAGGTCCGGAAGTCGACGAGCAGCAGGGCGCTGCCGAGCAGTGGCCCGACCAGGGCGCCGGTGGTCGCGAACACGTTGAAGAGGGCGAACGCCTCGGCCTTGCGGTCGCCCGCCTCCTGTGCGAGGTAGGCCCGGACGGCGGGGTTGAACAGCGCGCCGGCCAGCCCGCTGAGGACGGAGGCGGCGACGAGTACGGCCAGGCCGTCCCCGAGCGCGAAGAGCCCGAAGCCGACGGTCCGCAGCGCACAGCCGGCGATGATGACCCCGCGTGCACCCAGCCGGTCGGACGCCGAGCCGCCGATGAGGAACAGTCCCTGCTGGCTCAGGTTGCGCACGCCGAGCACGATGCCGACGACCGCGGCGGACATCCCCAGGTCCTCGCCCAGGTGCACGGCGAGGTACGGGATGAGCAGATAGAAGCCGGTGTTGACGCCGAACTGGTTGATCAGCAACAGCCGGATCGCGAACGGGAAGCGGCGTATTTCGTGCCAGATCTTCACTGTGCTGCCTCCGCACCCCGGACCGGCTCCGACGCCGTCTCGTCCGGCGCCGTCTCGCCCGGTGGTATCTCGCCCGGCGGTATCTCGCCGCGCGCCGGCCGTACGCCGAGGCCCGGCTGCCCGCCGGCTCCTACGGTGCCGTCCGTGCCGCCGATACCGGTCCACGGGTCCTGGGCGAGCAACAGATGGCCGTCCAGGTCGCTCCAGCGGGCGCGGTCCGCGAGGTGGACGGCGGGCGCGAGACCGAGCGTACTGGCGGTGAGGCAGCCGAGCATCAGCTCGGTGCCACTGCCGGCGATCAGGTCGGCGATGCGCAGTGCCGCACCGACGCCGCCGCACTTGGCGAGCTTGACGTTGATGCCGTGCACCCGGCCGGCCAGCCGCCGGGCGTCCTCGAAGCCGACCGCGTCCTCGTCGGCGATGACCGGCAGCGGCGAGCCTTCGGCGAGCCGGGCGAGCGTCTCGGGGTCTCCGGGGGCGATGGGCTGCTCCACGGCCTCGACCCCGAGGTCCGCGTAGCGGGGCAGCAGGGCCTGTGCCAGGGCGGGGGCCCAGGCGCCGTTGGGGTCGAGCAACAGCCGGGCGTGTGGCGCGGCATGGCGCACGGCCCGCACGCGGTCGAGGTCGTCCTCGGGGTCCGGGGCACCGGCCTTGATCTTGAGGACGGAGAAGCCCTGCCGGACCAGGCGGCCCGCCTGCTCCGCGGCCGCGCGGCGCGAGGTGATGCCGAGGGTGCGGGCGGTGGCGGCGCGCGGCGCTTCGGTGCCGCCGAGCAACCGGTGCACGGGGAGGCCCGCGCGCTTGCCGACGAGGTCCAGCAGCGCGGACTCCACCGCCGCGGTCACCGCGGCGGGCGTGCCGGGCGTGAGCAGCTCGCCCGTGCGCAGGGCTTCGAGTGCGGTCTCCGGGTCGGCGCAGCGGGCGAGTTCGCGTGCGGCCCCGTTCAGCAGACGGCCGAGGGTGGCGGCGTCCAGACCGTAGTAGGTGCTGGTGACGGCTTCTCCGTAGCCGCGTCGGCCGTGGTGTTCGATGCCGAGCCATACGGCGTCGCGGGCCGCCATCGTGGAGCGGGATATCCGTAGCGGCTCGGCGAGTTGGAGCCGTACGGTGCGCTGACTGACCTTCACGGGGCTTCTTTCCGGGTGGTGCGGTGGGTGGAGAGGTGCGGTCCGGCGGGGGGCGCCAGCGGGTCGGTGACCGTCCGGCAGCGGGTCCATCCCCGCGCCTCCGCAGCCTGCGGGTGCGGGATCTCGACCGGGCGGGTGGCGGCGCAGGTCAGGTCCAGGCCGTGGGCGGTGGCGAAGTCGTCGTCGTAGACACTGCCCAGGTAGCGCTGCGGCCCGTCGGGGAAGACCGTGGCGACCACGGCTCCGGGATGGACGCGGGCGGCCCACGCGGCGACGAGCGCGACGGCGCCGGTGCTCCAGCCGCCGCTGACGAAGTTGCCGGCGGCGAGCCTGCGGCAGGCGTCGGCGGACTCGGCCGGGCCGACCCAGTGCACCTCGTCGAACGCGTCGTAGGCGACATTGCGCGGGTGGATGCTGCTGCCGAGGCCCCGCATCAGCCGGGTCCTGGCGGGCTGTCCGAAGATCGTCGATCCGGTGGCGTCCACGCCGATCAGCCGCAGGTGCGGCCAGTGCCGACGCAGGGGGGCGACGACTCCCGCGCTGTGGCCCCCGGTGCCGACGCTGCACACCAGGACGTCGAGATGGTCCAGCTCGGCCGCCATTTCGGCGGCGAGGGAGCCGTAACCGGCCACGTTGTCGGGGTTGTTGTACTGGTCGGGCCAGTACGCACCGGGCAGTTCGGCGAGCAGGTGCCGCAGCCGGGCCAGCCGGGCCGCCTGCCAGCCGCCCTCGGCCGCCGGCCGGTCGACCAGTTCGAGCCGGACTCCATACGTCCGCAGCAGCCGCCGCATCGAGGGCTCCAGCTCGGTGTCGCCGACCAGGACAATGGGGTGGCCGAGCGCCTGGCCCGCGAAGGCCAGGCCGATGCCGAGGGTCCCGGAGGTGGATTCCACCACGGGGGCGCCGGGCCGGAGTTCGCCGCGCTCCTTGGCGCCGAGCAGCATGGAGACGGCGGCGCGCGCCTTCATGCCGCCCGCGCCGAGCCCTTCGAGCTTGGCCCAGAAGCCGGGGTGCGGGCAGGGCAGATCGGCGGTGACGCGGGCGAGCGGGGTGCGGCCGAGCAGACCGAGGAGCTCCCGGTTGCCGGTGGGGTGCACGACGGCGGTGGTCACCGGGCGACCCCCGGTATCTCGCCGTGGTAGCGGTGGATGATGCCGGATCCGCCGTCGAGCCAGAAGAACGGATAGGGCTCCGCACACACCGCGCTCACCCCTGAGCCGAGGAACCGCGGCAGCACCGCACTCCCCGTCTGGGCGAACATCACCAGGGGCTTGCGGTGCCGCAGTGCATGCTCCCGCAGCGGCTCGAAACTGCCGTTGCCCAGCGTCATGCCGGAGGCGAGCACCGCGTCGCAGCGCTCCAACTCGGCGAGCGCGTCGGTGTGTACGGGCTCGCCCCACTCCGTCGTGCCGCCCTTGAGGTCGCACGGCACATACGCCAGACCGCGCTCCCGCAGCGCCTCCAGCAGCGAGTTGACCACGCCGATCACGAGCACCCGCGCGCCGGGCACGACGTCGATCAGCCCGGTGACGGCCCGTGCCCTGGCCCGCGACTTCCGCAGGGACGACCCGGCCGGCAGCGACCAGGGGCGCGCGCCGTTCGCGGGCGTGTGCGGGCGTACGTGCATCAGATACGCGTCGAGGGCGGCCACCCGCACCGGGCGCAGCTCGTGCCCCAGGAGGCGGTCGAGGTCCGCGCCGACGCAGGCCTCGATCGCGGCGTCCGGCAACTCACCGGGCTCCACCGCGCAGGAGCCGACCGCCGCGGCGAGCCGCAGGCTCAGCACCTCGTTGCGGTAGCCCCCTTCGCGGCCCTCGTGGCGTACGGCCTGCCGGGTGCTGAAAGCGACGGCGATCCGCTGGGTGGACGGGTCGGGCCCGAACTCGCCGGCCCGCACACGGGCCACGAGGTCGTCGTACGAAGCGGCAGGGGCGTTGCCGGCGGGGGTGCGGATGACGACCTGGTTCATCGGTTCACCACCCGCGGGCGCAGCTCGGCGAGCAGCGTTTCGACACGGCGGCGGGCGGCCGGGCCTTCGGCGTCGCCGGCCATGAGGTGTCCCAGGTAGGCGTTGTTGCTGCCGGCCTCCTTGACCGCCGTGCCGGGCTCGGCGAGCTGGAGTTCGAGCACTCCCGGCGCCGCGCGCACGAGGTCACCGCCGTCGACCGCCTCCAGGACGCCCGCGGCCTGCGGCACGAGGAAGCCGATGGCGGCGCTGCGCAGTCCGGTGTCCCGTCGGCGCAGATCGGGCCGCTCGCCCCGGGCCACGTCCACACAGGCCGCGGCGACGTCGATGCCGGTGACATGGCGGATCAGTTCGGTGATGCGGTTGCCCGCGGGCCGGGGATTGACCTCGACCACGCGCGGTCCGTCGGGCGTCAGCTTGATCTCGGTGTGCGCCACGACGCCGTCGAGTCCGAGGGCCGCCAGGGCGAGTACGGCGGTCTCCTCCGCCGCCGCCCGGTCGGCCGCCGGGAGCGCCGCGGGGAACATATGGCCGGTCTCGATGAAGGCCGGTGCTCCGCCGACGCTCTTGTCGGTCACCCCGATCACCTGGGTACTGCCGTCGGACGTCACGGTCTCGACGCTGACTTCGGGGCCGTGGAGCAGCTCCTCCAGCAGGACGACGGGCGCCCGGCGCTGGCCGCGCGCATTGACGGGAAAGCCGTCGAGCGCACGGTAGGCGCGGGTCAGCTCCGCCTCGTCGTCGATGCGCCGGACGAACATCCCCGCGCACAGGTCGACCGGCTTCAGCACCAGCGGATAGCCGATCTCCGCGGCCGCGGCGGCGGCTTCGGACCGGTCCGCGCAGACCGCGAAGCGCGGCCCGGGTACTCCCGCGGCGGCGAGCACCCGCCGGGTGGCGTCCTTGCGGCAGGCGTTCTCGACCGCCTCGGGCGCCGGGCCGGGCAGTCCGAGGCACCCGGCGATGCGCGCGACCGTCGGGAGGTAGTAGTCGCAGGAGGTGAGCACACCGTCGAAGCCGAACGCGGAGTGCAGCCGCTCGGCATACGGCAGCAGCGTTTCGAGGTCGTTGGTGTCGGCGGTCAGCACGTTGCGGGCGCCGAGCAGCGGGTGGGCGGCGCCCTCGGGTGCGGAGCGCAGGTAGTGGTGCAGATCGCGGGTGAGGAAGGTGAACTCGTGTCCGACCTCACGGATCGCGCGCGGGAGCAACCTGCTCATCGCTCCGACCCAGCTCTCGACCATCAGCAGGTGAGCCACGGTTTCCCTTCTTCGCAGGCGTTGTCCGTGCGTGGTTGCGGCGGCATTTGACGGGGCGGCGGCGCCTCGGTGAGGGCCGTCCGGCTTGACCGGCCCATACTGTAAACGATAATCATTTTCATTGCCACCGCCTACTGCGGCGCCCGCCGCCGCGCTCCCGAATGCGAGACCTGTGATTCCTGCCGTACGCCGCACGGGGCTGCTCTGCGCCCTGACGGCCACCGCCGCCCTGCTCCCGGCCACCCCCGTCCCCGCCGCTCCCCCGCCGGCGCTCCGCTTCGGCGCCTGCCCGGACTCCCTGCCGGCTCCGCCCCCGCCCGCCCGCGTCGAATGCGGCCAGCTGAGCGTGCCGCTGGACCGGAGTCACCCGGACGGCGTACACCTGCGCATCGCCGTCTCCCGTATCCGCGCCTCGGGACCGGCGTCCGAACGGCGCGGCGTCCTGCTGGTCAACCCGGGCGGGCCGGGCGGCTCGGGGCTCCCCTACGCGGTCACCAAACGCGCCAAACTGCCGGAGCGCGTGCGGCGTTCGTACGACGTGATCGGGTTCGACCCGCGCGGCACCGGCGCGAGCGCCCCCGCGGACTGCGGACCGATGGGCGGCCTCTTCGACAGCCCCGGACCGGACCCCGTCCCGGAGGGCAGGGCGGCCGGGAAGGCCTATCTCGGCACCCTGCGGCGGACCGCGGACGACTGCGCCCACGGCGTCAAGGACGCCCTGCGGTATCTGTCGACCACCGAGACCGCCCGGGACATGGACGCCATACGGGCGGCGCTCGGCGAACGGCGGATCAGCTTCCTCGGCGTCTCCTACGGCAGCTACCTGGGCGCCGCCTATGCCGCCCAATTCCCCCGGCGGGTCGGCCGGATGGTGCTGGACAGCGTCGTCGGGCCCTGGGCGTGGTACGACTTCGATCTCGTCCAGAGCCGGGCTCTGGTGCGCCAGCGGGCGGTCTTCTTCGCCTGGGCCGCCCGGCACGAAAGGCGCTTCGGGCTCGGTGCCGACGGTGCGGCGGTCCGCGCCACGTACCAGCGGGTGCGGGACGGTCTGGCGAAGCACCCCGTGGACGGCTTCGGGCCGGCGGAGTTCGACCGCACCGTGTACCGGGCGCTGGGCCGCACCGAGCGCTGGTCGGGCCTCGCCGACGGCCTGCGGACGTATCTGCGCGACGGGACCACCGGGCCGCTGCGCCCGGCAGAGCCCTTCGACGGCGCCGCCTCACGTACGTACGAGGCCGCCAACCGCACCGTCAAGTGCGCGGACGGACCGGCTCCCACGCCCTCCCGCGTCATGGCCGACATCCGGCGGATGCGGCGGCTCGACCCGCAGCCGCTGCTCACGGGCATGGAGGCCTCGGTGTGTGCGTACTGGCACCACCGCCCCGCGCACCGTACGCGGCTGGGCAGCCCCGAGGCCCCGCCGGTCCTGCTGATCGCCTCCGCGCACGACCCGGTCACCCCCGTCGAAGGGGCCCGGACACTCCAGCGGCGGCTGCCCGGCTCACGTCTGGTCACGCTGCACAACGACTACTCACACGGGGTGTTCGCCAGCCGGGGCAACGGGTGCGTGGACGGTACGGCCGCGGCGTACCTGGTCGACGGGACCGTGCCCGCTGCCGATGTGCACTGCTCGGGGCCCGGACTGCCCACGCCCTGAGCACCGTTGAGCGTTCACCGGCGCGCCACGCCCCGCATGTCCCGCTCCCGGAGGCAGGCGGGTCCCGGCCGCGGCGACGGCGAACGGCGGGTCGTGAGGCGCGGCTACCGCTTCCCCGGGAGCGCGGCCTCCAGCGCGTCGATGCTGCCGGACATGATCGCCGGGATGTGCTCGGTGAGGTGCTCCACCGGCCAGTCCCACCAGGCCACCGCCAGCAGACGGGCGATGTCCGCCTCGTCGAAGCGACGACGGATGAGGCGGGCCGGGTTGCCGCCCACGATCCCGTAATCAGGGACGTCGTCGACGACAACGGAACCGGACGCGATGACCGCTCCGTGGCCGATGCGGACGCCGGGCATCACCGTGGCGCGGTATCCGAACCAGACGTCATGGCCGACCACGGTGTCACCCCGGCCGGGCAGACCGGTGATCAGATCGAAGTGTGCGGCCCAGGAGCCGCCCATGATCGGGAAAGGGAACGTCGAGGGGCCGTCCATACGGTGGTTGGCGCCGTTCATGATGAACCGCACCCCCTCCCCCAGGGCACAGAACTTCCCGATGACCAGTTTCTCCGGCCCGTAGTGGTAGAGCACATTGCGGGTCTCGAAAGCAGTCGGATCGTCCGGATCGTCGTAATAGGAGAACTCCCCGACCTCGATCAACGGCGAGGTCACCAGCGGTTTCAGCAGCACCACCCGGGGCTGCCCGGGCATCGGGTGCACCACGGTCGGATCGGCAGGAACGGCAGGCACCATGACGCTTCCTCACAACGTGCGGCAGACGGGCCTCCCATGATCGCAACCCGCTCCCGGAAGGGGCCACGCCTTTTCCTCGCCGGCCGGCCGTCGCAGCGCCCGGTCGAACGGCTTCCCTTCGAGCGCGTCGTGCCACCCCGCCGCGTACTCCTCGGGCCACGGTGTCCTGGCTGCGGCGTACGACGCCGTGACGCGCACGCTCACCCATACGGGCCGGCATGCCACGGGACACCCGGGGCCCGGCCGCTCTCCTGGCGGATCGACGCCGCAGGAACGCCGCCCGGCGCGCCCACTCGCCGGGCGGAACCGGGCTCGGTGGGCGAGGCTGAACCGTGGAGGTGGATCATGGAACAGCTACCGGCCGACGTATGCGTGGTGGGCGCGGGCTTCGCCGGGCTCGCAGCCGCGAGACGACTCGTGCAGTGCGGTCTCGAGGTGGTGGTACTCGAGGCCAGGGACCGCGTGGGCGGGCGGGTGTGGAACCGGGCGCTGCCCGACGGGACGGTGGTATCGGCAGGCGGCACCTGGCTGGGCAAGGGACAGCACCGCATGTTCCAGCTCTGCAAGGAGCTGGGCCTTGAGGTCTATCCCCAGTACAAGCGGGGCGCTCACATCCTGCGCCTGGACGGAGTCAACCACCGGTACCGCGGTGGCATCCCCGCCGCGGGCCCGGGGACGCTCATCGCCCTCGGTCTGGCGCTTGTGCGGCTGAATCTGATGGCGCGGCGCCTCCCGGCGGATGCCCCGTGGCGCGCCCGGGGAGCTCGGGCGCGGGACGCCCGTACGCTCGGGCAGTGGCTTTCCGGCCCGCTGAACGTGCCCTCGGCGACCGCCCGCACCCTGCTCGGGTCGGCCATGAATCTGCTGTTCTGCACCGACCCGGCGGAGGTCTCGCTGCTGGGCGCCCTCACCCTGGCCAGAGGCGGCGGCGGCTTCCACTACTACACCGACTCCCGCAGAACCGAAACCCATCTCGTGGACGGCGGAGCCCCCGAACTGGCGAGGCGGATGGCCGCGCACCTGGGAGAGAGGGTGCACCTGTCCAGCCCCGTTCAGCAGATCGCGCACGACGGCACCGGCGTGAAGGTCGTCTCCACCTCGTGTGTCGTGCGGGCGCAGCGGGTGATCGTGGCGGCGCCGCCGGTGCTGGCGGGGCGGATCAGCTTCGACCCGCCGCTTCCCACCGCGTGCGGCCATCTGTTGCAGCGCGTGGTACCAGGGGCGATCATCCGGGTGCACACGGCGTACCCACAGCCGTTCTGGCGCGAGCAGCACCTGTCGGGGCAGACGCTCGCGCCGCAGTCCGCCGTCCAGCTCACCATCGACCAGACGCCTCGGTCGGGACGGCCAGGTGTACTCAGCAGCTATGCGTTCAGCACCGGAGCCCTGCGCATCTCTCGCCTGGACCCGGCCGAGCGGCGCGAAGTCTGGCTGAACTCGCTGGCCGAGCGGTTCGGTCCGCAGGCACGCCGCCCCACCCAGTATCTGGAGACCGACTGGTCCTCCCAGCAGTGGTCGCTGGGCGGGATGATCGGCCACTTCCCGCCCGGCACGCTGACCAACTACGGCAGCGCGCTGCGGGAGCCGGTGGGCCGGATCCACTGGGCCAGTACCGAGTCGGCAACGCTGATGCACGGGCTGATGGAGGGCGCGGTGCGCTCCGGCGAGCGGGCCGCCCACGAAGTCCTGACCCGGCTCGGCGCCCGCTGACCCTCCGCTCCAGGCCCGCACGGAACTCGGGACCGGCCGCCAAGGCCGGCTCCTGCCGTCGGGCGTAAGCTGCTCGGCTCATGAACATACGGGGTGCAGGGGCACGGATACGGGCGCTGCCGGACACCGGTCCATGGCTGGCGGACATCGGGGGCGCGCTGCTGGTCCAGGCGGCGGTGTCGGTGCCATGGGTCATCCCGCGCGACCCGCGCCTGGAACCCGCGACCCTGGTCGCCTACCTTCTGACCACGCTCACGGTGCTACCGCTGGTGTGGCGGCGCCGGGCGCCGGTACGGGTGCTGCTCGCGGTCATGGCGGCCCAGGCGTGGTACGCGACCGCCGTGGACGGACCCGGGCAGATGCTTCCGTACACGGGTCTGGTGGCGCTCTACTCGGTCGCCGCCCATGCGCCGCGGTTCACCCGTCGGATCGTGGGCGCGCTGACACTCGCGTCGGTCTTCCCCGCCGCGGCGGGGAACACGGGCGAGACGCGGGAGCTGGTGTTCTCGCTGATGACGTTCTCGGCGGCCTACGTCTTCGGGCGGCTCACCGACACCCAGCGGGCGTACACCCGGGCCGTGGAGGACCGGGCCAGGCAGCTGGAGCTCACCCATCGCGTCGAGGCCGAGCAGGCCGCCGCCCGTGAACGGGCCAGGATCGCCCGGGAGATGCACGACATCCTGTCCCATGCGGTGAGCCTGATGATCGTGCAGGCGGAGGCCGGCCCGGTCGCGGTCCGTACCGCGCCGGAGCGGGCGGAGGCGGCGTTCGACGCGATTTCGGAGACCGGCAGGGACGCGATGGTGCAACTGCGCAGGATGCTCGGCGTGCTGCGCGAGGACGGTGCCGCCGCACCCGTGCCCCGCGCGCCGCAGCCCGTCCTCGCCGAGCTGCCGGACCTGGTCGAGCGGGTCCGCAACAGCGGCCTGACGGTCGTGTACGGCACGACGGGGGACGTCCGGCCGCTTCCGCCGGATACGGAGGCCACGGTGTTCCGGATCGTGCAGGAGGCCCTGACCAATACCGTCAAGCACGCGTCGGCGCATCAGGTGTCCGTCCGGCTCGCTTACGCAGCAGAGGAATTGATGATCACCGTCACCGACGACGGGCGTGGCCCCGGGACCACGACTGGGCACGGGCTGGTCGGCATCCGGGAGCGGGCCGCCGCACACGGCGGCTCCGCCGGCGCCGGGGCGGGGCCCGGCGGCCGGGGGTTCCGGGTCCGGGCGAGGATCCCGCTTGTAACCTCCCCCATGGAGGTGGGGAGTTGACGATTCGTGTGGTGGTGGCCGACGACCAGGAGCTGGTGCGCAGCGGCTTCGCCATGATTCTGGACGCGCAGCCCGACATCGAGGTGGTGGCGGAGGCCGGTGACGGCGCGGCCGCGGCCGACGCGGTACGCAGGCTACGGCCCGAAGTGGCCCTGCTGGATATCCGGATGCCCGTGATGGACGGCATCGAGGCCTGCCGCATGATGTGCGCCGAGACCGCGTGCCGCACGGTCATGCTGACCACGTTCGACTCCGACGAGTACGTCTACGAGGCGCTGCACGCCGGTGCCAGCGGCTTTCTGCTCAAGGACGTGCGCCGGGACGATCTGGTGCATGCGGTACGGGTGGTGGCGGCGGGCGACTCGCTGCTCGCCCCGTCCGTGGCACGCCGGCTGATCGCCGAGTACACCGCCCGCCCGGCGGCATCCGCCGTACCGGCCTCCGCACGACTGGATGTCCTGACCGCCCGGGAACGCGAAACGCTGCTGCATCTGGCCCGCGGTCTGTCCAACGCGGAGATCGCGGTGGCGCTGGTGGTGAGCGAGCACACGGTGAAGACGCATGTCGGCAACGTGCTGTCCAAGCTGGGCCTGCGCGACCGCATCCAGGCGGTCATCTGCGCGTACGAGACAGGGCTGGTCACTCCCTCCCCGGAGGGAGCGGCCGCCCTCCTCTCCCCCGCACAGGCGAGAAAGGAACCCCGTAAGGACCGCTCGCTCCGGTGATCCTCCGGGGCTGCCCGATCCGCAGGATGGAGTCCATCAGCGGCGACGGCCCGGCACACGGTGACCGTCCCGGATTCCACGCCACGGAGGTCCCACGATGAACGCGCGTACCCGTACCGTCCTTGCCACGGCCCTGGTCCTCGGTATCGCAGCGGGCCCGGCCGGGCCGGCCCTCGCCTCCGCCCCGAGGGCCGCGGCCACCACGCCCGCGTACAGCGCCCCGGATGCCCAGGCGCTGACGGCCGCGATCGCCGGGCTGCCGGACGCGAGTGCCACGGCCGCTCTGGTGCGGATCTCCGGCAGTGACGGCCGCTGGCGCGGCAGTTCCGGTGTGCACGATCTGACGTCCGGACGCCCGGCCGACCCGGACGCCCGTTTCCGCGCCGGTTCCGTCACCAAGGTCTTCACCGCGGCCACCGTGCTTCAACTGGCCGCCGAGAAGAAGGTCGACCTGGACCGCCCGGTCCGCGGCTATCTGCCGGACCTGATCCCGGCGGCCTACGAGAAGGTCACCGTGCGCCAGCTCCTGAACCACACCAGCGGACTGCCCTCCCCCGATTTCCCGGGGACAACGGTCGAGGAGTGGTACGCCAACCGCTTCCATGTCTTCTCGCCGCGCGAGATGGTCGCCGACGCGACCGCCAAGAAGCGGTTGTTCCCTGCGGGAACGCAGCAGAACTACACGAACATCGGCTACACCGTGGCGGGTCTGCTGATCGAGCGGGTGTCGGGCCACCGGTACGAGAGCGAGGTGACGCGCCGCATTCTGCATCCGCTGGCCCTGCACGGCACGTCGTTCCCCGGCACCGACCCGCGCATCCACGGCCCGCACAACCACGGCTATCAGCGGATGACTCTGGACGACGGGAGCACCGGGCTGCGTGACGTCAGCGTATGGGGCACCACCGACGGCTGGGCGGCGGGCGACCTCGTCTCCACCGCCGCCGATCTGGAACGCTTCACCAAGGCCCTGTTCAGCGGGCGGGTCGTGCGCGGCCCGCTGCTCGAGGAGATGTTCACGCTGCCGGACGATTCGGTGCGCGACCACTCCACCGGCAGACCCGCCGCGTTCTCCGTCGGCCTCACCTCCTGGCAGCTGGGCGGCCGCCAGGTGTGGGGCAAGTCCGGTGGCCGCTGGGGCTACAACTCGGGCATCGGAAGCACCCGGGATCTCTCGCGCACCCTCGTGTACAGCGTCAACTCCACGAACGCCAAAGGCCAGGACACCAACAAGACCGTGAGGAACCTGATCGTGGCGGCCTTCGGAAAGCCGGCGGCGGGCTGATCCAGCCGGGCACTTCGGCGGGCACCCTGGACGCCCTCAGCCGTTCTCGACGAGCAGGTGCCGGGGGCCGCGCAGTACGGGGCTGCGCCGGTAAGGAGGCGGGTCCTCGACCAGGCGGGGGCGGTCGAGGTACTGGATGAGCTCGTTCAGCGCGATCTGCGCCTCCAGACGGGCGAGTGGCGCGCCGAAGCAGCTGTGGACGCCACTGCCGAAGCCGAGGTGCTGGTGGTCGTCGCGGGTCGGGTCGAAGCGGTCGGGGTCAGGGAACCGCAGGGGATCGCGGTTGCCGGAGGCGAGCAGCAGGATGAGGGGCGCGCCTTGGGGGATGGTGACACCCGCGACCTCGATGTCGGCCAACGGGGTGCGCTGCGGGAGCATCTGGACCGGAGGCTCGTAGCGCAGCAGTTCCTCCACCGCGTGGGGCATCAAGGCGGGTTCGGCGCGCAGGCGTGCCAGCTCGTCGGGGTGGCGCAGCAGGGTGAGGATGCCGTTGGTGATCAGGTTGACGGTTGTCTCGTGACCGGCGATGAGCAGCAGCACGGAGGTGGTCATGATTTCGAGCGGAGTGAGCTGCCCCTCGGAGCTGTCGCCGCCGACGCTGTCTCCGCCGACGAATGAGGAGAGCATGCCGTCGGACGGGTGGGCACGGCGCTTCTCGGCGAGCTCACCGAGGTACAGGCCCATCGCCTTGCGGGCCTCCGCGGCTGCGCGCGGACGCTCGGTGGGGTCCTCCCCGGGGGTGGGATCGATGCCGGCGACGATCGCGTCCGACCACTCACGGAACCGCGGCTCGTCCTCGATCGGTACGCCCAGGAGACGGCAGATCACCGTGACGGGGAGCGGGTAGGCGAAGTCGTCTACGACGTCGATCCGCTCCTTGCCCTGGAAGGAGCCGATGAGGTCCTTGACGATCCTGGTGATCTCGTCGTGCATGCCGTCGATCCGGTCCGGCGTGTGGGGCGGGCCGAAGGAGCGCATCGCCAGGCCGCGCAGCCGGTGGTGTTCGGGGTCGTCGAGTCCGATGAAGGCCGGCGGAAGTCCCTCCTCGGCGGTCTCGTCCGGGACGGTGCGCTTGCGGCGGTCCGAACTGATCCGCGGGTCGTGCAGCAGCGCTTCGATGTCGTGGTACGTCCCGACCAGGTAGCTGCCGTCCTCCTGCCGTGCCACTCCCGCCTCGCGGAGCTCGGCGTACAGCGGATAGGGGTCGGCACGGTTGGCGTAGTCGGTGATCCGGTGGAACAGGGTGTCCGCAGCCATGCGCGGGCTCCTCATCGCTAGGGAGGGGCGGTGGACTCAGCGGGCCGGTTGCACCAAGGTCAGTCGGCGGTCCGGCAGATGACCGGTGAGGGCGACGGTCGGACCGTGCGAGAGCACTTTCGGGTCCGGCACGTCGGAGGGGACGGGCTCGGGGGACTCGATCTGGTCGGCGGCGCCCGGCGCCGGCGGAAACGGCGCCGCCGTCTCGATCAGCCGCTGGTAGTACTCCAGCGACTTGGCCTGGTTCACACTCACCGCTGCCGTGACGCGTCCCCGGTAGCCGTAGACGGCGACCAGGCGGGCGTCCTTCAGTGATCCCTGCGCGATGACCACCTGGTCGGAGAAAGTGGGCACTCCGACCGACTTGATGTTGAGGCCGAACTGACTGGACCAGAACGCCGGAACCGTCAGATGGGGACGTCTGCGCGGCCCCGCATTGATCATGTTGTGGGCCGCCACCTCGGCCTGGGCGACCGCGTTGCCCCAGTGCTCCAGAGAGAGCAGCTGATACTCGAAGAGCGGGTGCGGGAACCGGGCCACGTCGCCGGCGGCGAAGACGTCGTCGGTGACGATCCCGTACATGTCGAAGGCCCGGCACCCCGCGTCGCAGGTCACTCCTCGCGGACCCGCGGCGATCCCCGACTCGGCCAGCCACTCGGTGTTGCGGACCGCGCCGAGGGCCACCACGGCGACATCGGCGTCGATCTTCGTGCCGTCGGAGAACCGGGCGCCGGTGAGCCGGCCGTTGCCCTCCAGCGCGGTGACGGTCACCCCACACCGCAGATCGACACCGTGCGCGCGCTGCAACTTCGCCGCAAGCGCACCCAACGTGCCGCCGAGCGCTCCGACCAGCGGCGCCGGGCCCCGCTCCGCGACCGTCACCTCGAGACCGCGCTCACGGCAGGCGGAGGCGATCTCCGACCCGGTGAATCCGGCACCGACGACCAGGACCCGTCGCGGTCCGGCATCGAGGCGCTCCGCAAGACGGCCGGCGTCCTCGATGGTGCGCAGGGTGAACACCCCGTCCAAGGCGGCCTCGGCCGGGTTCGGCCAGGGCCTGGCACGGGTTCCGGTGGCGATCAGCAGCCGGTCGAAGGGCACTTTCTCACCGTCGGCGAGGAGAACCTGTTTCCCGACGGGATCGAGTCCGGTGGCGCGCACACCGAGTTTCCACTGCGCGTCCACGTCGCGGCGCTGCGGCAGCCCGGTCTTGTCCGCCGGCACCGTCCCGAGCAGCACCTGTTTGGACAACGGCGGTCTGTCATAGGGGGTGTGCGGCTCTTCCCCGATCAGAGTCAGGGTGCCGGCGAACCCCTCCTCGCGCAGCGTCTCGGCGGCCCGCAGCCCCGCGAGCGACGCTCCGACGATCACGATGCGGCCGTCGCGTGGTTCAGCGTGCACCGGCGCCCGCCTCCTCGCCCACAAAAATCGCCTGCACCGGACACGCGGCTTCGGCACGAAGAACACGTTCCTGCTGGTCGTCCGGGACGGCCGGGGTGTACAGCAGGGCCTCCTCGCCGTGCATCGTGAAGACACGGGGAGCGACGAACGCGCACTGCGCATACCCCTGACATCGATTGAGATCAACAACGATGTTCATCCCGAGCCGCTCCTCCCACCGCCACACCCGTCGAGTCCGTCCTACAACCGGTCGCGGTGCTGCGCACGTGAGCGTGGGCCATCCGAGGACCACGCGGGGTGGGACGCCCCCCGCAGTGCGACAGGGAAAGGCGACCGGCGACCGATGGTGCGCCGGCCCCTGGACGCGGCGGTCAGCCTTGCCTGCCGGTCGGCCGAGGCGTCGGGATGCTCCACTCCTGGGGCAGCGATCTGACCTCGATGCCGTCGCGTCGCAGTGACTCCACCCCCCGGCAGGAGGCCCGAGACCATGACGGAAGCGCCGAAGGGAAGACTCAAAGGAGTGACAACCGGACGGAGTTAAGCTCCTCCGTCAACCCGGTGAGGGGCCGCAGCCAAAGCTCGTATGGCTCATTCAAGTCCCCTTTCTTGACTGCCAAAGACGGGTTGGGCAGCATCCGAACACCCCATGATGGTGGGCTTGTTCGGTCGCGTCGCCGAGTGCGGACACCATGCACCCCACGACAAAACGGAGCGCGGCCGGGTTAATTGCGGAGCGAGATGAGTAACATCCAGCCAACCGTAGATCGATCAGGCAAGAGAGAGCAGGCTGTTCATGTCAGACTCGGAATTCGCTGTGCAGGTGGCCGCCAAGCTGAAGGGCATCACGAAGGAGATCGACGAGCTACAGAAGCTCCGATCGAAACTGGAGGACCTGCAACAGCACCTCGGAACGAGTCCTCAGGAAGAAGCAGTTGTCGCACCGCAGCCCGTGGAGACCGACCCCACGGCCCCAAAACCGGTGACCGTACCCGCGGCGCGACGCGCAAAGTCTGCCGCGCCGAAGGCCAAGCCGGCGAAGAAGGCCCCGGCCAAGACGGCCAAGACAGCGGCCAGCGCGAAGAAGGCACGGAAGGCCGCACCGGCCAAGGGCAAGGCCCGGCAGCGGAACTCCACCCGTGTCGACCGCGTGCTCGGACTGCTCGACGAGCAGCCGCGTACGGTGACGGAGCTGACGAAGCTGCTGGCGCAGGAGCACCCGGACCACACGGCACCGGAGACCGCCGTGCGCAACACCCTGGAGACCTCGCTCGTAGCCAAGGGTCTGGCACACCGCAGCAAGCAGGGAAGGAGCGTCTTCTACTCCCTCCCCGCCGCCGCTCCCGAGGCCGGCACCGAGGCCCAGGAAACCGATGCCGCGGACGCCCATGAGGAGGCCGCGACCGCCCGCGCCTGACCCGGGTCCCGCTCCCGTCTGCCGGTGCTGCCCCGCGGCAGCCAGCAGACGGGGCGCGGCCGGCGCACGACAGACCGTCCGCGCGGCGTGCGGAGCGGGGGACGGGCGCCTGCCTCATGCCGGGAGCAGCCGCCCGCCGAGGGCGGGCGGAGCGGCACAGAGGGGTTGGCGGAGCGGGGCTCGGGGACGCCGAGGGCCACCGTGGCGATCAGGTGCCCGGACGTCTGAGACGATGAAGATCGATAAGAAGCCCTGCGGGGAGAGCGAGCTGTCCGGCGGCCGAGACTTTGTCGCGGCTCGATAGGGGTCAAATCACCGCAAATGCGGTGCAGACGCCGTCGGTAAGGGCAGCCGCAGAGGGGTAATACGGCCGAGTCTTGACGAACCGGCCCTGCCCGATCTTGACTGCCAGGGTCCCCCCGCCGCAGGGCCCCCACCAGGGGTGTTGCCCCCCTTACCGAAGGTCACGAACATGACGGTTGACGCCACCGCCGCCACCGAAGTTGACGCCGCCACCGAAGTCGGACGGTTCCTGCTCGGCGACGCCTTCCCCTGCCTGGCCGGTCGTTCGGCATGGCGACAAGGTGGCATCACCCACCGCCATTACACGTGGTTCGGGGATGACGAAGTCGCCCGGGACATGGCGGCTGATCTCCAGGCGTATGTGGAGACGGTGGACTGGGCCGCCAAGCCCTTCACGAGCTTCGTGGCCACCTTCTCGGGCCCCCTCGACGTGACGGATATCGAGTTCGAGGCGCTGATGTGGCAGCAGCTCCAGGCCGTCCATGATCATGACAGCCTCACGCATCCCTGGGCCGAGGGCTACGACCGCGACCCGTCGTCCGGCGCCTTCGCGTACAGCGTCGCCGGGCACCCGTTCTTCGTGATCGGGCTGCACGAAACGCACAGCCGCATCGGCCGCCGCCCGCCCTTCCCGATGCTCGCCTTCAACTCCCACAACCAGTTCGACCGGATAAAGGCCGCGGGCCTGTGGGACCGGCTCCAGGAGAAGATCCGCAAGCAGGACATCGAGCTCCAGGGCAATATCAACCCCAATCTCGTGGAGTACGAGCAGCTCTCCGAGGCCCGGCGCTATTCGGGCCGGCGCAAACCGGGCGACTGGGCCTGCCCCTTCTCCGCTCGGGCGTGAGGGAACACCTTCTCCGCTCGGGCTCCGCTCGCGGGTGAGGGAACGTCGTCGAGTCGGCGGGCAGTTCGCCTCGCGGGCCGACCGGGCAGACCGGGCCGCTACCGGATACTCGTCCCGGACCCGGGATCGTTGAGGCAGTAAGAACGGCGAGCGGCCCTTGCCGGACGTGAGAACGACAAGGACCGCGCCTCCCCGGAACGGCTCACCACCCGCTGACCTGGCCGGAGCGGGATCAGGCAGCCGGGCGTACCGTGCTCCGGCCCTCTCCAGCCCCGTAACGGGCGAGCTGGCGGTCGTGGAGGCGGCTGAGGAGCAGCAACGAGACGACCGCCCCGAGGAGGGCGCAGGCCATGTCCCACTGGGTGTCCCACTGGTCCCCCTGCGTGGCGAGAAAGGCGTCGGCGGCGGATCCGCCGGCCAGCGCGGCCCACCACTCGATCAACTCGAAGAACGCACTGAAGGCCAGGCAGGCGCAGACGGTCAGCGGGGCCAGCCAGGCGCTGCCACGCAGCGGGGACGTGCGCACCAGGAGTTCGCGGACCAGAATGGCGGGCACAAAGCCCTGCACCAGATGCCCGATGCGGTCGTAGGGATTGCGGGAGAGGTCCAGAGCGTCCTGAAGCCAGTGCCCCAAGGGGACCTCTGCGTAGGTGTAGTGACCGCCGACGATCAGGACCAGTGCATGCACGGCGAGCAGACAGCACAGCAGCGGGCTGAGCGGAAAGCGTCGCCACACCAGGACCAGCAACGGCAGGCCGACGAGCACCCAGCAGGTCTCCATGATCCACGTGGCGCGTTCATGGGGCTCCAGCCCCGACAGGACCAAGGCGACGAGCACCCCCGCGGCCAGAGCCGGGGGAAGCGTGCGGGACGTGGTCATGGCCTTCATGGATCAGCCTCGAAGACATCGGGTACGGGTCGGCGCGGCACCGCTGGGGGAGGCGGACGGACCGGCCCCGGCCGTACGGCGCACGCACCAGCCGAAACCGATATAACACCGCACAACAGGACAACTTCTTGACCGCGCCAGGTCATCCGCTCCAGCGTCTTGGCCACCGAAGGGCGCTGTCATGAGTACGGCTACTCAGATCCTTCTTTCCCGGGGCTGAGATCCATGGCCTGACTCCATCGAACCCACCGATGACGTGCACATGGCGCGTACGATCGGATGCCCCCCTACGGGAAAGGCATCCCCCATGAAGAAGACATCCACTCGCAGAGTCACCTGGCGCATGCTGCTCGCCCTGGGCGGCGTGGCGGCGTTAGCCGTGCCGACCGCGGGAGCCGCCGAGGCCGTACCGCGCGCCACCGGGGAAGGAGGCCGGGTCGGCGGGTGTGCCGTGGTGTATTTCGACCTCGGTGAAACGCTGGTGCACACGGCCGAGGACAAGAGCGTCCGGTACATGCCGGGAGCCGCCGGATATCTGCGCGCGCTGCGTGCCCGCCACATCCCCGTCGGGCTGATCACCAACGTTCCGTCGTCGTGGGGCTCGACCGACGCGGAGCGGGCGGCGGAGTTGAAGAAGGTGATCGACAAGGACTGGGCGGACACCCGCCCGTTCGCCTGGTCGGACTTCGGCGACCGGATCTTCACCCCGCGAACCGAGGCGGAAAGGAAACCCGCGCCGGCACTGTGGAAGCGCGCCAAGAAGGCATCGGGCCCCTGCCGGGTGGTGTACCAGGCAGAGACGGCCGATGAGGTGCAGGCAAGCGTCTCGCTCGGGTACGTCGCCTACCAGGCCGCCCGGCCCCAGTGGCCGGCGTACCTGCCGGTGCCGCTGATCGCCGCCCTCGCCCATCTTCCCCAGGGGAACGCGGCGGCCACCGAACAGCCTTGAGGCGCTCGGCCCACCCCGTGCCCCATCGCTCGGCCCACCACTCAACCGGCCAGGGACCGCACGACAGCGGAGAGGGCGGGGCAGCGAGGTGGTAGCGACGTGAGCGGTGTCGCAGGTGCCGCGTCCGGCCGTCGCGCGTGCCCGTACGCCTGAGGAGCGACTGCGGCGCCTTGGCGGGGAGGGGGAAGGCGTGGCTGAGGGAGCGCCTTCCCCCTCCCCCTGAGGTCGCTCCTCTTCGGCCCGGACGGCCCGCTGAGACCGTCACCCGGCCGCTGTCCGGCTGTAGCGTTCCAGCCGGTCGGCCAGCTCGGCCGGACGGGACAGCATCGGGAAGTGCCCGCCCTCCATCTCGTCGGGCGCCGCCCCCAGACGCTCCGTCACCACTGTGCGCAGGAACGGTGCCGGGAAAAGGCGGTCCTGACGACACAGCAGAAAGCGGGTCGCCACCGCGGGCCAGGCCGCCATCGGCCAGGGCCGCGAAGCAGGAGTCTCGGACTGGCGCCGCCACCGGACCGCCGCCTCGGCCGCCAGCTCCGGCGGCAGATCCTGGAAGAACGGATCCGCGGCAGATCCCGGCACGGCGGACTCCGGCACCGGCTTCCCCGCCGTGTCCACCCCCACCTTCTGGGCGGCCCGCCCGGCCCGCCTGATCTGCTCGTCCGGGTGGCGCGTCGCCGCCCACCAGTCCACCGGCGCCTCACCCGGCAAGGGCACCATCGCGGCCAACAACACCAGCAGATCGACCGGTACCCGGGCACAGACCAGAGGCGCGGTGAACCCGGCGAACGAGTGCGCCACGAGCATGAGCCGCCCCCGCCCCGCAACCGCGGCGACCACGGCGTCCGCGTACTCGTCCAGGCCTGCCGCGTCGTCGTCGCACGGCAGATCCACGCTCACCACATCACGGCCCCTGGCCCGCAGCTCCGCGGCCAGCAGATGCCAATGCCACGAGTCACACGCCGCACCTGGAATCAGTACAAAGGTCGTCATCGGCCGCATCATGCCACCGCCCTCCGACACGAGCCCGTGCCACGACGAGAACGGCGCGGGGCTCGCTCAGATCGACTGTGTCGCTCCCCGGCAGACCTTGCACACGATGCGGCGTGCCGGGTCCGGCAGTGTGCTCTGTCCTACGCCCTGCACCCGGGTCACGGTCTGCGGTGCGGACCAGGCGTGCTGGTGGCACAGCGCGGCACCGCAGTTCCGGCAGATCGCCACCGCGGCGGCGGTTCCGGCCGGCGTGCAGTCATAGCAGTTCATGGCAGAGTTCCGATCTCGTGAGGCAGGCCGACGCAGACCCACCGGCAATGTACGTCGCCACGCATGACGGACGCGGGAAGCACCGTGCCGGGTCGGGGCGACTCACCTGGCCGCCACAAGGAAGACAGACAGCGCCCCGCACAGAGGCACTTCGACCTGTCAGCGCGATCGTCGACTCAGACGTGAAGTTCGGGCGGGAAGCCGGTCCAGCGGAGCTCCGCGAGGCCCATCCAGCGCCACGCGGGCGCGTCGCGGAATGCGCCGTGTGGTTCCTACCACCCGGCAGCAGCGGTGCGGCACGGACGGTCGCGGAAGCGGCGATGCACGGCGGACGGCGCCCACGCCGGGCCCTCACCAGGAACGCCGACACCCATCGGCATCCCGCGCCGAACCGACATGCACCGGATTCCGCCGTCTCGTGACATGCGTCATAGCCCCCTTCCGCACTAACTAAGCCGGATAGTAGATGACACGCGTGGGACATAAGAGATTTGTCCGTCTTGGCCTATGAATACCCCACGCCGGGATAAGCGGTATTCGGTCCGCTCCCCGCCCTCGCCCGCGCAGTCAGCACATAACGACTTCTGACGGGGCAACAGGAATTCGCGAAAAGATCGACGAGTCCGACAGCACGCCCGCACCGTCATGACAAGAGCCGTCCGGCACTACTAAGCGCAGTAGTACTCAGAGTTTGTTGCCTTGTCCGCATGCGGCCCGAAGAATGCGACCCGCAAGGCGTCTCCGCAGCTCAGGCGCGTGAATTGCACAGAGCCAGCCGCGCCAGGGACGCTCCGCTATTACCGATTGAGGTCACGCATGAGGAAACATCGCAGGACGCGGCGCTACCGGCAGATAACCGTCGCCGCCCTGGCCATAGGCGCTGTCGGCGTGCCCTCCGCCGCCATGGCGTGTCTGGGGCAGGAGAAAGAGGCCGACCGCCACCACGGCCATTGGCGGAATGCCGCTTTCGAGCACCGGGCATCGAAGGCGCACGAGTGGTCCAAGACGGCTACCGGGGCAGCTCAGAAGCCCGCCGCGGCTCCTGCCGCTTCAAAGACCACCAGCTCTTCGAAAACCACTGCCAAGGCTTCCGCCGCCACGGACCGCGTGGTCGAACTCGTCAACGAAGAGCGCAGCAAGGCCGGGTGCTCGAAGCTGACCGTGAATGCGAAACTGACGAAGGCCGCCCAGGACCACAGCAAGGACATGGCGGACCATCGGAATATGTCGCACACGGGCTCCGATGGCTCCTCGCCGGATGACCGGATCACCCGGGCCGGTTACCAGTGGAATTCCTACGGCGAGAACGTCGCCTACGGTTACTCCACGCCCGAGGAGGTCATGAAGGGCTGGATGTCCAGCCCCGGCCACAAGAAGAACATCCTTGACTGCTCGTTCAAGGAGATCGGCGTCGGCCACGCGCAGCCCGACGATTACTGGACGCAGGACTTCGGAACAGCCGGATAACCGGCACCAGGAAACCGGCCGCCACTTCCGCGGCCCCCTTTCCTCGGCGCCCTGTGCAGCGCATGAAGGTCCCCGACCGGAATCCCGGCCGGGGACCTCGGCGTGTGACGACGGAGAAGCAGTCGCGGAGTGTGCAGCTCATCCGTAGGGTGTGACGCGCCTTTGCCGAGAGCGTGATGGAGTCGCCATGCCACCGAAGTTGAAGCTGACGGCGATCACACTCGACTGCCCCGATCCTCAGGCACTGGCCGCCTTCTACCAGGAGGCCACCGGGCACGCACTCGCCCCGGGATCCAACGGTGAATTCGCTGGACTCGTCCGCGACGACGGGCTCGTCATCGGCTTCCAACGGGTGGACGACTACCGGGCTCCGCGCTGGCCCGACCAGGCCGCACCACAACAATTCCACCTCGACTTCGCGGTCGATGACCTCGACGAGGCCGAGGCCCTGCTGGTGAAGTTGGGCGCGGTCAAGCCGGAGCACCAACCGGGCGGGGACAGGTGGAGGGTCTTCACCGACCCGGCCGGGCACCCCTTCTGCCTGACCAGAGACTGATCTCAAGAGCACAGGCCGGTCGCTGGCACTACCGACGACATCTCTCCCCCACTCGCAGACGGACCTGGCTCACCATGTCGCAGTGGAGCCCTAGATGTTCTGTCCACGGAGGTTGGTGACGCAGGTCTCGGCTGAGTGATCTTGAAATGGGTGAGGGCCTTCTGGCCTGGTGTGGATTGCGACATCTGC
>NZ_JOHB01000052.1:0-35318 GCF_000719605.1 Streptomyces sp. NRRL S-1813 | reverse complement strand
GCAGATGTCGCAATCCACACCAGGCCAGAAGGCCCTCACCCATTTCAAGATCACTCAGCCGAGACCTGCGTCACCAACCTCCGTGGACAGAACATCTAGCCGCACACACCATCCCGCCGGCGCACTCATCCGGCTCGACCCGTGACCGACAAGACGTCCCCTGAATCCTCGCCAAGCGACGGTCTGGCAGCGGTAGTCGAGACATGCAGGCCACTACGGCCGCGTTGGGCGTCGATGGCCCTGACGAGGTTGGGGACGCTCTCGTTGATCGTCAGGCGGGCGTTGGGGCCACCGAGCTCGGCCTTGACCCAGCCAGGCGCCATCAGAAGCAGCGTGCGGGGGGCGTTGCGAGGACGGGCTGCATAGCTGCGCATCAGGTGGTTGAGGGCGGATTTGCCGGCTCGGTAGATCTCGAAGCCGCCGCGTTCGTTGGTGGCGATGCTTCCCTGACCTGAGGACATGACCGCAAGGGTGCCGTCCGCGTTGATGAGATCGCCGAGCGTTTCGATGACGCGCATCGGGCTCAGCGCGTTGGTGATCATCAGGCGGGTGCACTCTTCCATCGTGACGTCCCCGGTGGCTCCGGGCGGTTGGTGACGCCCGCATTCACGAAGAGCAGATCGAACCTGCGGGCGCCCAGCCGCTCGCGGAGGGCCTGGACCTGCTCAGGAGCGTTGATGTGGACGTGCTCGATCGCCAGCCACCCGTCGGCGGTGTCGCGCAGCTCGTGCAAGCCAGCGCGGCGAGAACCACGGACGGTCGCCACCACGCGAGATCCCCGGTCGATGTATTCCGCGGCGCTCGCATAGCCCAGGCCGCGGGAGGCACCGATGAGACCGATGAGAAGGACAGTTGCGTTCCCCGAGGGCGAGCGCATGACCGCTCCTGGGGTTGCGTTGTTGTCTGATCGCCTGACTCAGAGGGGGACTCTCCAAGGCCAAAGAGCGACTCGGCGTTGGCGCAGGCGATCTTCTTCTGATCCCCGCGGTCAGGGAGCGTCTGTAGGAAGTCGGCGATGGCTGCGGCGTCGAGACGGTGGAAGGGATAGCCCCCGGAGAGCAGGATCCGGTCGACTCTCGTGAAGTCCAGCGCGAGGCGGAGCAGACGCGAGGTCAGCATGCCGCTGGTCGCTATGTGAACGTTGGTCTGAAAGTACTCAGCGACGCGACGGTCAAGGTGGGGCGCGACGTGGAAAAGGCTGTCGACCCGGTCGAGCGCGAACAGCAGCATCTCGCCCCAGTGTCCCAAGACGATTTGCAGATTCGGGTGCCGATCGAAGGTTCCGCGCAGGATGAGACGAAGCGCCGCGAGTCCCGCCTCGATATGCCACCGCCGGCCGAAGGTGGCCAGCGCCAGGTCGATCGTGTGGTCGAAGCCGCGATAGGTCGCCTCGCGAACCGGGTTCGGAGGAATCTGGCGGTGGATGAACACCGGCCGCCCCAAGTCGGCGGCGGCCGCGAGCAGCTCGTCGTAGACCGGGTCATCCAGCGAGCGCTCGCCGCTGCGCCCGTAGGACATGATCCCGATATGAGCGGACGCGTTCGCTCGCCGACATCTCCGAGCCGCAGATCGAAACAGTCCTTCGACCATGGCCCACCACAGCCCTCGGCGACTGCGCCACCCTGCCCCCTCCCCCGAGCCAAGAAGACACGCACAGCCGCATCACCCCTAGCTAGGCAGTGATGCCGTGTGGGCGGTGAGCGAGCCGTTGCTGCCGCCTGGCGGCCGGCCGGCGTGCGGCCGATGACGCGGCCACCGCCAGGCGCCCGAAGAGATCGTGTTCACCGGGGTGCCGAGGAGAGACCTGCGGCCGCCGGCTCGACGAGCGGTGTCGCGCTCTCGACGCCTGCGAACACCAGCACGCTTGTTTGCTCTCTCTCCTGCCCCCGCCGCCCACCACTGATGCCCCCGCACACCCCAGCCGTAAGGGGAACCCACCCGGCCGGGAGGCAGTCGTGCCGTGTGACGACCGGCTGCGGAGCCGCCGGGATCGCGTCGCCCCCTGGCCATGTCCTCGGGCCTTCCGGACCGCGAGGCTCGGGCGGTCACCGATTCCACGGCTTACCGGTCTCTCCGGAGCCATGCGCACCGCGGCGATGTGCTCCGTCCTGGCCTGGTCGCTCAGCCTCGCCCTCGCCCCCGCCCTCGCCCTCGCCCTCGCCCTCGATCAAGAGGAAAGGTCTCAGACGCCCCACGCACGTGCCCGCCACCCCGCCACCACCCGACCTCGCCCACCGAGATCTCCATCCCCGCACGGCGAGCTCAGCCCCCGGCTACCCCACTGATCACAGCCCGGCGGAAGCGGCGTGAGCGCAGGAAAGCGGAAGCAGCACCGAACCACCTGGGCCGTTCGCGCGTCCATATACGTGGACGCCGCAGCCTGCCCAGGTCGGGTTACGGTGGCGAGGCGAATCGAACGTGTACAGGGCTGGTGGAGGACGCGCAGTGTCGGATGAGGGGCGGCTCATTGCTGGGCGCTACCGGCTCACGGAGCACGTCGGCCGCGGCGGCATGGGCACGGTGTGGCGCGCCGAGGACGAGGTTCTCGGCCGCCAGGTCGCGCTCAAGCGACTGCACACGCAGCCGCACCTGCCCGATGACGAGCTCGCCACGCTGTACGAGCGCACGCGCCGTGAGGCGCGCAGCGCCGCCCGCATCACGCATCCGAACGTGATCGTCGTCCACGACGTCGTGGACGACGACGGCCTGCCCTGCATCGTCATGGAGTACGTCCCGTCGCCCACGCTCAGCGAGCTCCTCAAGGGCGGCCGGACCATTGGGCCCGAGGAGGCGGCCCGCATAGGCCTGGGCATGGTCGCCGCCCTGCGGGCCGCGCACGCCGCCGGCGTGCTGCACCGCGACGTCAAACCCGGCAACGTCCTCCTCGGCGTGGGCGAGCGGGTGGTGCTCACCGACTTCGGCATCGCGATGACGGCGGGGGCGTCGACGCTGACCAAGACCGGCGAGATGGTCGGGTCGATCGACTACATGGCAGCGGAGCGCGTCCGCGGGCTGAAGCCCGGGACTGCTTCCGACCTGTGGGCGCTGGGCGCGACCCTGTACCAGGCAGTAGAGGGGCGGCCGCCGTTCCGACGTGACACCGCGGTGGAGACCGCGTACGCCATCGCCGTCGACCCGCCGGAGCCGATGAAGCGGGCCGGCCCGCTGGAACCGCTCATCGAGGCCCTCCTGTCCAAGGAACCCGACGATCGCCCGTCGGCGGATCAGACGGAGCAAGCCCTGCGGGACGCACGGTCGGGCGGATCGACGGTGGTGCCGCCGCCCGCCACCGGTGCGAGCTCACCCGAGGACCGGAAACCCGTCGGTAGGAACGACGTACCCCCGGATCCTGACCCGGGAGTACGTCGGGTCTCCAGCGACGTGCACGTACCCCCGGCACCACCAGCCCCCACGCGGGCCACCACCGGCCGAGGGCGGCGCCGGTCCCGCAAGCGCCTCGTCCTGGCGTCGACCGCCGTCACCGTGACCGCGGCCGCCACGGCGGGGGCGCTCTATGCGACATCGCACCGCGGCGCGGACGGACCCGATGTCCAGAAGAGCCACCACGCCACCTCCCCCTCGTCGGCGGCCTCGCCCGTGCCCCAGGGCTTTCACCCGGTCAAGGAGGGGAAACTCGGCGTCTCCTTCCCCGTTCCGGACGGCTGGAAGGTCCGCGTGCGGACAGCCGAACAGGTCACCTACATCGACCCGTCCGAACTGGTCGAAATCACGATCAGGACAGTGGCTCCCGCGGGCACCAACCCCGTGTCCCACTTCGCGGACAAGGAGACGAATACGAAGGCGAACTACTCCGTATACCGCAGGCTGCGCATGCAGCAGACCACCTTCCGGGGTCAACCGGCGGCGGTGTGGGAGTACACCTTCCACGGACGGGAACGCGGCTTCCGCGCCGTCGAACTCGGCTTCGGCCGCGAAGGCGGCCGGGAATACGACGTCTCCGTCTCGGCACCGGAAGCGAAATGGGACTCCTACCGTCCCGTCTTCGACAAGGTCAGGGACGGCTTCCTCCCGACCAGTTCCTGAGACAGCCGTTCCAGATGGCTCCGGCCACCGCCCACTCATCGATTTTTCTTCGACCGCCCGCCATGAATGCCCTTGGCAACGATGTGCCGGCCCCGCCATGATCTCCGCGCGGACGGCTTGCGCCCGATCTGGCCAGCAGCGGCCAGATCGAGATGTCCCGCGCAGATCGCCCAACGGCGCAGTCCAGGGCGGGCAGCCCAGGCGGCAACGACGGCGCGGTTGAGCGGGAGGAACATCATCGCCTCGGCCATGTGCCGTGCTCACCAGCACGAGGTACGACAAGCTCGCGGTCCGCTATGAGACGACGGTCCTCGTCGCGGCCCTCGTCGCGGCCCTCGTCGCGGCCCTCGTCGCGGCCCTCGTCGCGGTCCTCGTCGCGGCCCTCAACCAGTCCCTCTTTGCAGTGCGAGACAGGCCTTAAACCAGCCACTTCCCCTCACGCATCAGGGTCCGTCCGTTCATCTCGGGCACCGTTCCCCACGCCTGCAAAAGCTCTGGGACAACCTGAAAGAAGACGTAAGAGCGATGGTCCTCCCGAGGATCCCAGCCGTCCTTGGCCGCAAAGGCATCGCCCACCTCAGCGGGAAGCTCCTCGCGGGTCAGCATGCGCGCGGTGCCGTGGACCAAGACCACGTCCCGGGTATGGCCGAAGCAAAGGCGGGCCTGCCCCGTGGCAGACAGATTGCGCCCAGTCGGGTTGGTGACGCGGGTGGACAGCCACACAGCCTCGCCGTCCCACCAGAAGGCAAGCGGAACGAGGCACGGCTCGCCGGTGGTGTCGGCCGTGGCGACCCATACATCGTTGTCCCGCGTGAGCCGTTTCAGCGCCTCGCGCTTGCGCTGCTCGGGGCTGCGGGGTCCGCTGAGACGAGAGTCAACTGACGTCATGGAGCGAGGTTATGGCTTGAGGCGCTACACCACATCCGTCAGCGGAACTAGGGCGAAGGACCGAGAGTCGGTCTCGTGCCGGCAGTCGGATTCTGCAACTGACTCGCCGGAGCAGCTGGTTTGAGGCCATGGTTTCGAAGCACGCCCTGGAGTGGCCCCCTATTTGCGGGCGTGCGCCGGGCGTTGTGCACGGATTCCTCCAACGCCAGCAGGTCCACCGGTGGCGGGGGCTCGAGCGGTGGCGCTGCCTTCCCGCTGGTAGCGAGGTTTCCGCGACGAGGTTCAGCGCCTGGGCGTAGTCGCCATACAGCTCGCTGAGCGGACGTCATACGGTCAGCCGGACTGGTCTCCGGCGCAGGAAGACTGACTCATGACGTTCCCGCCCCGGTCTGCCTTCTCCGGCTCAGGGCCTTTGGCGAGCACCCGGCGCCAGGGCCGTTCGTACGGTCCACCGCACGTCCGGCACACGGCCGTATAGAGCCCGGCGGCCGGGCCCATCTCCTCGGCCGGCTCCGCCGGGTATTCAGCGCGCGAGATCTTCGCCACCAGCTGCGGCTGGGGGCAGGTGCATTCCTCCGGCTTACGGCGACGGTGGGCCTTGGCCCCATACGGCACCAAGGCCGGGACAGGCGGGTCAGTCATGAAGTCCGTCTGCCACCCGTCGATCGGGACTCTCCTGCGACGCCGGGTGTTGCGCTCGAACCGCTCCTTGCGAGCCTTGGTCGAGAAGAGCAGGAGCAGTCCGGCAAGCAGCCGGAATGCGTCGCGGCTGAGCTGTCCGGGCTCCGGGTCGAGGACGGCGGTGGGGACCCCCTCATCGGTTCTGATCAGCGGCACGCCGCCCGCCCAGTGGGCTTCGGACGAGCTCAAGCCCGCAGTCACGGGGATGTTGTACGCATCGCTCGCCAGGAAGGCCACCGCCCCCTGCACGTCCGCACGCTCCATGAGCTCGTCGTGCAGCTTCGATCCGGCGCGGCGGTGCGGCTGCCGCGCCCTCTCCTCCACGATCGTGGCTTTGGCGATGGCCCGCGCACGGGACTCCGCGTTGCGGGCACGCTTTTGGGCGAGCTCCTTCTCCCACTTCTCGCGGCAGGCGGCCTGCCGCTCCTGCTGGAGGCGCTGCCGCGTCTCCGCTTCGGCCAGGTGAGCGTCCTCGGCGGTGACGTACTGCGGCGCCGTCCACACCTGCGGCAGTTGCCGCAGCGGGTACCGGAGCGTCGTACGCGGGGCGTGCGGGAGGACCTTGCCGGCGAAGACCCAGCGCAGGAAGTCGGTGAGGCTCGCCTGCGGCGGTATCTGCCAGCCCGACCCGGTGAACCGCACCAGGCCCTCGACGACCGTGAGGCCGCGGTCGGCATCAGCGGCCAGCCGTATGGAGGGGACCGTGCCGAGCCAGGGCGGGCGGGGCCGGTCGCTGAACCAGCACGAGGTGACGCCGTGCTCGCGCATCCGGACGGTGCGGGTGGTGATGTCCGCAACCGTGATCGGGGAGAGCTGGGCCTCCAGCGCCATCGTCCATCCGCCGCCCGGGGCGGTGGCCAGCACGTCGGCCCGCCAGGAACCGTCAGGTGCCCGGACCTCCATTTCCGCATGGGCGCCGGCGTCCCGGGCCGCGCTGGCGAGCTCCAGCTTGAGGAGGTGGTGGGCCTCGGACTCGCCCTGCCGGGCGATCTCGCAGTCGGGCGCATGCGGGGCATGAGCGAAGAACCGTAAGCCACTGCGGGAGGTCTTCGCGTGCATCGGATGACGGCATTCGGCGCAGGCGATTGGCGCGGGCGGCCTCACCTTCCACACCGCTTCCCACGACTGCTCGCAGCCGAGGTCAGGCAGGTGCGCGAAGACGGTCCCCCACTTCGCGTGCACAGCTCGAAACGCCATCGGTCCCCCTCTGAACGACAATCACGTCAGATTGTTCCACCGACCACTGACAGTCCACCCGGACTGAATCGGTCGGATTCCCGACCCCGAGGCCGGTCCACTTGCCGCTTCTTGGCGCTTTGCGGAACAGGGCCGCGAGCTACGTGCTCATGCCAGTGTGCGCTGGCCAACGCGCGAGCGTGAAACGCACCGCGACTCACCCACGGGGTCCTAGAAAAGGCGCGAACTACCCCCAGACATTTCGATGTTGAGGCCGGGCTCGCCGGTCAGGGTTCGATTCCCGGTCCGCATTCGGCCGAAGGGCACTGGCTCTCCCGACAAGGACTTCCTCGCAATCAGCCCCGCAGTTCCGTAGTTCTGCCAGGGCCGGTCGGAGCCCTCAACGGATGTTGTGGCGTCCCTGACTTCCGCACGGCCCACGGCCACCCGCAGCGTCAGTGCAGCCGCGCATCCCGCCACCAGGCCGCAGGTCAGGGCGGCCAGGACACCGTCACCGATGCCGGCGGACAGGCGCAGCAGGTCCCAGCCCAGGCCCGAACTCGTCCCGTCCACCACCACCCTCAGCAGCTGGCTCGCCAGCAGTCCGAGGACGGTCGCGCAGACTGCGCCGACCGCCGTCGCAGGGACAGTGGCTCGGGTGAGCAGTCCGGGCAGCCGTCGCAGTGCCCACCACACCACGGCGAGCAGCAGCACGTCGACGGCGCGATACAGGAGCCAGCCACCGAGCGGCGCGCCCCCCGGGCCCGCCCAGCCGCCGAGCAGCAGCCACTGGCGCAGGAGGTCGCCCGGTTCGGCGAGCAGCCCGATGTTCGGGGAGACCGTCTGGAGGGCGGCGGCGACCGGCTGGTACGAGAGGACCACCAGGGACAGTGCGATCACCGCGGTCCCGGCGGTGGCGGCCAGGCGGGCGGCGCGCACCGGGACTACGTCCTGCGGCAGCGGACCGGCCCCCTTGGCAGTGACTCGCGTGATGAACACTGTCACCGCCGCCGCGACCAGCGCGGTCACCACCAACACCTGCCGCCCGGAAGAGATCACGCTCGCCAGCTGGGGCAGGAAGCGGAAACTGCCGCGCCCTCCCGAGGCGATCAGCCACGGCGCGGAGACGGTCACCGCCAGGGTTCCGGCCACCAGACCCCAGGCCCATACTGCGAGCAGCGCGGCCGGCATCCGGCCGTGCACCGGCGGCAACCTGCGGACCAGGAGCAGCGCCCCAGGTACGAAGAAGGCGAAGACCGCGCCGAATCGGATCTGTAGCGCGGTGGTGTGCAACGCGAGGTAACTGGTGCCGGCCGTCCCCGCTGCGTCCCCGATCCCGCCGGACACCTCTTGGCCGGACTGAAGCGAGGCGGGAGGGTCGTACGACCAGGGGGTGAGCCAGCGTGCCGGCTCGGCGGCGGACTGGTCGTCGAGCATGGCGGTGGCGCCCGGCAGGCGCAGTGCTGCGCGCTTGCACCCGCCCACCACAGCGACGGAGACGACGGATTCAGCTGGATCCTGGAGACGGCCGGGCAGTTGGCGATGTTTTCGCGTGGCCCCGAGCAGGCCGAGCGGCCGTCTCTGGTTCGCCGTCGGCGGGACGGAGCGCGGTCCGCTGAAGTAGGCGTCGGGGCGGGCCGGGGACGGCCCGCGACGTGCCGACAGCGCACTTGCGGTGACACTCAGAGATGCAGGTGACGCCCGGAACTACGCGAAGCGCGTGGTCACCGGAGCCCGCCCGCGTTGGGGGAAAAGGGTCGGTAGTGGTTGCTCACGTCTGCGTACTGGTCGGGCCGGGCAGCTCGGTGGGCTTCAGGGTGGTCGAACCGGCGCCGACGTCCGCGCCGCAGGGATGATGCGGCCCGGGAGACCAGACGGCTGAGGGCGGTTTTCATTGGTCCTCCACTCATAGCGTTCAGTACTTCGAGCGTACGGAACGCGGGCGAGGGTGAGGCGATCTGAGTGACATTTGAGGGTGCACAACGGGACCACCCAACCGCCAATGTGCACACCGGTCGTGAGCACCCTGCTCACCCTCACCCTCGCCGACCACCACCAGCACCCCCTCGGCGTCTGCGTGGTAACGCCCCCTCCACAGGCCACCATGGAGCCTGATCCGACATGGCCCCGCCCAGCGCTCGGGAGCGTCTCTTCGATCAGGCAGCTCGACATTGTGGGTGGGACCTGGCCACGCCAGGCAGGTGATCCGGCGGCTGAGGCACTCCCCTTCGCATGCTCGAGTAGACGAGAATCACAGGCATGGGAAAGACACACGAACGCATAGACGGAAGACTCCGCGCCTTCATCGAGTCACAGCCCATCTTCTTCACCGCGACGGCGCCGTTGTCCGGCGACGGTACGGTCAACCTGTCGCCCAAAGGCCTAATCGGCTCGTTCGCGGTACTCGACGAACAAACGGTGGCCTACCTCGACTTCGCCGGCAGCAACGCCGAGAACGGCCGCATCACCCTGATGTGGTGCGCCTTCCAGGGCCCGCCGAACATCGTGCGCATTCACGGCCGTGGAGAGCCGGTCTTCCGCGACGACCCACGCTTCGAGGGCCTGCTCGCGAACTTCCCGGACATCGACCCGGCATCGCACGGACTGCGCGCCATCATCGTGGTAACGGCCGACCTAGTCCGTGACACCTGCGGCTACGCCGTTCCGTTCATGGCATACGAAGGGGATCGCGATCTGCATCGCAAGCGCTTCGAGCGTGAGGACGACGATTCCCTGGCGCGCTACTTCGAGAAGAAGGAGCACATCGCGGCAAGCCTCGACGGTCTGCCCGGCCTACCGCTTCCGCTGCCGCCCCTCAGTCTCTAGTACATGTCCCTTCGAGCCGTAGCTCGTTGTTCCGGCCCGAGCGGCAGCAGTTGTGGTCGGCGGACGACGCCTGGGAACGGCTGCTCCAGCACTTCCAGCCCATCGTCGACGCCAAGGGCGGCATCGACCGGGACATCCATGCCGACTGCGCCTCGGTTCGGGCCCACCAGTACGCCGCCGGGGCCCCGAAGGCCCCGGCGGCACCGCCCCGGGGGCCTCAAAGGGGGCCACACAAAGGTCAGTTCACGTACCTGCGCACTTTCGCCTAGGCGTGTTACTGAAGGAACTGGTTGTGGGCGCCGGCTTCGGCGGCGGACTTCAGTTCGCGCAGCCAGGCCTCGAGGCCCTGACGGAGGATCTTGGTCGCGGTGGGAACGTCCGCTTCCACCTGGGCGCCGGTGTGGGTCTCCTCGGTGCTCACACGGACGCCGCCCTTGACCTCGGTGAAGTTCCAGACATGGACGCCGTCGATGCGCAGTCCTTCGCCGATCGCGGGACCGGTCCAGCGGATGCACGAGTTGTGCTTGATCTGCTGGACGGTAGAGGTGATCTCCAGGCTGGTGGCGGGAGTCGAGGGGTTAGGGGGTATCGGGGTCGTCCACCGGAATGCCGAACCCTTGCGGAAGGGGCCGTGGTCGAGGCGTTCCACGCTCTCGACGGGGGTCTGCCAGGACGGCCAGCGCTCCACGTCGGTCTGTAGCTTCCAGACGGTGCGCAGCGGGGCGTTGATCACGGTCTCGGTCCGGTGGCGGACGAGAGCGTCGGGGTCGACGCCCTTCCCGCGGCAGGTGAGGGACTTGCCGGGTTGGGAGGCGTGGGACGTGTGGGAGCCGGCGGCACCGGCGGCCCCGGCGGGTGCGGCAGCGGCGCCGAGGAGGCCGAGGGCGAGCGGGACGGGGAACAGGGCGGCGCGGATGCCGGTACTGCGGATGCCGGACATGGCGTTCTCCTCTGTCGGTCGGGACGTGAGCACTGCCAGTCGGCCACACCGAGCGGCCCACTCCGATATAAGCTCACGCTTTCGTTAGAGGTTATAACGTCAGCCGGAGTGGCAGGTCAATGGGTGCGTGATAGCTTCTAACCAACCCTTGAGGATGTAGCCAGATGGATGGAGGCGGTGGCAGGCCATGGCGACGACGGGCGCGAACACCCCGCGGGAGCGCTATCGGGCCCAGGTGCGAGCGGAGGTCACGCAACGCGCCTGGGAGCAGATCGCCACGGCGGGAGCGTCCGCGCTCTCCCTCAACGCGATCGCCAAGCAGATGGGCATGAGCGGACCGGCGCTCTACCGCTACTTCGCCAGCCGCGACGACCTGATCACCGAACTCGTCCGGGAGGCGTACCGAAGCCTCGCCGAGACTCTCCGCACGGCCTCTGCCACCGGCGCCGACCTGGCCGGGCTGGCACACGCCCTGCGCGGCTGGGCCCTGACGGACCCTCAGCGGTACTTCCTCGTCTACGGCACCCCTATCCCCGGCTACCACGCGCCCGCGGACACCACCGCTATCTCCTCCGAGATCATGACGACCCTGCTCGACGCGTGCACGGCGCTCGCACCGGACGACGCCGCGACACCCTTCGGCACCTACCTGGAGGACCACCGGGACTGGGCCGCCGGCCACCCCGCCTCACCCGAGGCCCTCCACCGGTTCCTGACCTTCTGGACCCGCCTGCACGGCGTCCTGTCATTGGAGCTCGCCGGCCACTTCACCGGCATGGGCCTCGACCCCGCCCTGCTCTTCGCGGCCGAACTGGACGACCTGCTGGCACCCCGATCCTGAGGTCCTGAGGTCGCATGCGGTGCAACGCCTCCGGATCCGGTTCGGACGCCGGCGGATCACAGGAGATGCGCTGAGTCCGCTGGTCCAGCGTTTCCTTCGGGTCGGGTCGTCTGATCGCTGGTCCGTGTGCGTCGTTGCCCGATGTACAGATGCACACGGGGCGCGGATAGAGCCGTTACGCCCCTGCCCGGCGGCCCGCTCCGCCGCTCCTGCGCCGGCGTTGCGTCAGGAGCGCGGCGGGACCGGCGACCGCCAAGGACCAGGAGAGGTGACCGGCGCAGACGAGCTCCTGGGCGGCGGTCCAGCGTGTGTGCCACGGTTTTCCAGACAGTCCCCGGCGACCGCGTCGCGGGCGTCTCTCTCCGGGGGCTTACCGTCGTCGGTCGCCATGCTCAATACCCAGAACCCTGCCAAGACCACGGTTACGGCGCCGAGCGCGATGAGCGGCCGGAGCCAAGGACGTCGCGCAGGCCCCGTCGGCGTGAACATCGGGACGCCGGACTGCTGGACCGGCAGCGGCCCGTACGCAGGCTGCTGAACTTGGACGAACGGACCAGTGGCAGGGGGCCCGTAGGGGGCCGGGCCACCGTGACCTGGCGGCGGACCGTACGGGGTCGGGCCGGGCTGCCGGCCGTAGGGAGTCGGCCCCTGTGGTGGCGGTGAGTACGCAGACATACGGGTCCCCCTGTGGTGATGCGGTGGCCTGGCGCGCCAGATCGAGTTCGATCGCCAGGCTATGAGGTCCCCGTGCCTCTGCCGCACACCGGGCCACTTCGTGCTGTGTCCCTGTCCTGCGGTCACCCGCCACGCCCGCCCGTCGGCCGGCTGGATGGCCGGCTGGCCGGCTGGATGGCTGGCTGGCTGGCTGGCTGGCTGGACGAAGGGCATACCGACGGCCCATGGCCCATGCCCTCCACAACGGCCACAGGCGCCCAAGCACATCGGGTACGGCTGCCTATTCCCACACCTCGGGCCCACCGCCCTGCCACTCGATCAGGCTACGGTCATCGAGGGCGATGAGACTGTCGTCGATACCCGCCTGCCGCAGAAACCGCACCACATCAGCGGTGTTGTAGGCCACACCGAGAGCTACCCCGCCGAGGGTCACCGGACGACCTCCGTCACTGGCGGGCGGACAGACATGAAGAGGGGCATGCTTCACCATGTCCCCTAGCTTTCACCCGAACATCTCCCGCCGCACCTGCTGTCGCCCTCATCAACAGGTGGCCGCCCATCGCCGAGACGGGAGATTGCGGAGACGTTCGTGCGGGTCACCGCTGCCTGGTGCTCCAGGCCGAAGCCAAGGTCGACTACCGAGCGGTCTTCTTCGGCACGCTGGCTCACGCCTCGGCGTGAACCGTCTTCCTCCGGCCCGTTGACCCCGCCGCTGGCGTCGTGGTCGCAGTCGTTGCCGCACGCGCCCCCTCCGCGCCGCCGCCTCGCCACCGCCTCACTTACGAACAGGTCGTGGTTGCCCTGATCCAGCGGCACGAGGACCTGACCGGTGCCCCCTGGAGCAGGTTCCCGGCGTCGTAGCAGGCATCGATGAAGCGCGGCCCGTCGGCCACGGTGTCGCCGACGGATGGTTTCGTGAACAGGCGAAAATTCGGGTGAGATCGGCGCGACGATGCGAAACACTCACGCCGGCCGATGAGTTTTACTACGCGTGCCGGTCTCTTCCTACAATCACCACCCACGTCCGTGCCGACAGCCCTTGGCTGCGAGGCGACTGTGACCAGGAACCCCCAGCGAGGTGCTGCCATGTCAGCTGTGATCCAAGAGCGACCCCCCGCGCAGGCGGGCCGCATACCGACCGTGGTGCGGCTGCTGGTGCTGGCCACGTTCGTAGTGATCCTGAACGAGACGATCTTGATCAACGCCATCCCGAGGTTGATGGAGTCGTTGCACGTCACCCAGCAGTCGGCGCAGTGGGTCTCCACCGCGTTCATGCTGACCATGGCCGCTGTGATTCCGGTCACCGGCTGGTTCCTCCAGCGGGTCACCACCCGCCAGGCCTACGCCATCGCGATGGGCGTGTTCCTCGCCGGTACCGCCCTGTCAGCCGTCGCGCCGTCCTTCGAGGTGCTGCTGCTGGGGCGGATCGTGCAGGCCGCAGGTACAGCCGTGATGATGCCCCTGCTGATGACCACGTTGATGATCGTGGTGCCCGAGCAGGACCGCGGCCGGGTGATGGGCAACGTCACCCTGGCGATCTCGGTGGCGCCCGCGCTCGGACCCGCCGTGTCCGGGCTGATTCTCCAGGTCGGCTCCTGGCGAATGCTGTTCGTGGCCGTCCTGCCGATCGCGGCTCTGGTGACCTTCTTCGGGCTGCGCAAGGTCGACAACATCAGCGAGCCGCAGGTGAGCTCCATCGACTGGCTGAGTGTCTCCGTGGCGGCGCTCGGCTTCGGCGGTCTGGTCTACGGCCTGAGCCTCCTCGGCGAAACCGGCGGCAGGGTCGGGCTCGGCATCGGCATCGGCATCGGCGGGGTCGTGGCCATCGCGGTTTTCGTGATCCGCCAGCTCAAGCTGCAACGCACCGGCGTGCCGCTGATGGATCTGCGCACCCTCGGGTACCGCACCTTCGGCCTGTCCTTGGCCCTCATATCCATCGGCTTCCTGGCGATGCTCGGGTCGATGATCCTGCTGCCGCTGTACCTCCAGAACATGCGCGGGCTCAGCCCGCTGGAGACCGGCCTGCTGGTCATGCCGGGCGGTCTGGCCATGGGACTGCTCGGACCGACCGTCGGAAAGATATTCGACCGGTTCGGCAGTCGGCCGCTGGTACTGCCCGGCTCGATCGGCATGGTGCTCGCCCTCGCCGGTTTCACCCAGGTCTCGATGACGATGCCGTACTGGCAGGTGCTGGGACTGCACGCGTTGCTGATGGTGAGCCTGGCGGCGACGTTCACCCCCGTCTTCACTCTTGGCATGGGCGGTCTGCCCCCGCACCTGTACTCGCACGGCAGCTCGATGCTCGGGACGTTGCAGCAAGTCGCCGCGGCGTTCGGGACCGCGCTTGTGGTGACCGTGATGACCGCGCGCACCGGTCACCTGGTCGCCGACGGCGTCGCCGCCGTGCCCGCGGAGCTGAGCGGGATGAAGCTGGCCTTCGGTGTCGCCGCCGCTCTCGCCTTGGTGACGATCGTCGTTGCCGCGAAACTGCCGGGCCGGATGGCTGCCGCCGACGCCCAAGACGGCAGCCCCGCGGACCAGCCCACCGGGGCATGAGGGCCGCCGGGTGAAGCTCAAGCCGCCCGAATTGCGGAAACAACAATGCACACCGTGATGAACCGGCCAACCGGTACGTAGCCTCACCCTGAACCTGGCCGGACCTGTCCACTGGCCTTGTCCCGAGCCTGCGCACCGAAGACGTCCGGGGCAGGCGCGCGCGATCTCACCAGACAGGACATCGAACAAGCCGGCAGACCGCATCGTCTGAGGCCACAAGCGAAGCGGACCAGTTCCTGTGAGACCGGGCCGGGCCGGATCGACGGAGACGGGACACGCCGGGCGGTGACGACAGACCACCACCGGTTGTCCCGCCTCGGCGAAGTCCGGCCTGTCACCGCCGCTGTTTTCCCTCGAAGACCGCAGGCCGCACCGACATCCCCGTCCACCCCGGCTGCGCCCGGCCGATGACGCGAACCCTTTCCAGCGCCCAGCACGTACACGGCGAGGACGGCATGGGCGCCATCGGCCTGCCCACCCCGACCACCGCCTGCGAGAGCACGCGCGCCGTCGATGCCCTGCTGTCCTGCCTCCGCGAACACGCGGGAGAGCTGACACTGGTCACGCTCGCCCCCTCACCGACATCGCCGCCGCCCTGCTGGGCGATCCCGAGCGGTGGCCGAAGGACTGGCCCAGGGCCGGGCCACGACCGGAGTGAGTACCGGGCTGCTGCTGTGCTGCCAGCGCCACCAGAGCCCGGACGAAAACCTCGCCGGTGACGAGACCCTGGCGAATGGCCTGATCCCTCCGGCTGCTGAGCCCCCATTACCGTCTTCGTGGCCCCGCAATGGGGCTCCCGGCCTCTGGAGCTGGCATGACTTTCTCCCCTGTCGAAGGCATGGCCTGGGGGGTGGTGTCACCGGCTCCGGAGGCACTGACAGACCGCTGATTAGGGCATGACCACCGGCTTGTCCGCAGGTCGGGAGGCTCTTCGTAATGTGGATGTGGCGATCGGTGCCGTGGGACGGCCGGGTGAGGACGACCAGAGGATGCGCATGATCGACACCATCGAGATCGGCGCCTTCCCGGGCCTGGACGTCGGCAAGGGCGAACACCACGCCACCGCCGTCACCCCGGCCGGGAAGAAGGCGTTCGACAAACGGCTGCCCAACAGCGAACCCAGACTCCGCGAGGTCTTCGACAAGCTCAAGGCCAAACACGGCACCGTGCTCGTGGTCGTCGACCAGCCTGCATCGATCGGTGCCCTGCCGCTGGCAGTGGCCCGGGACATGGGCTGCCCGGTCGCCTATCTGCCCGGTCTGACGATGCGGCGGATCGCCGATCTCTATCCGGGCGAGGCGAAGACTGACGCTCGCGACGCGTTCGTCCTCGCGGACGCCGCCCGCGTCATGCCGCACACCCTCCGCCCCCCCGCTCGCTGATCCGGCCTGACCCGGCCTGATCCGGGGCCGGACCCGAACGAAAGACCCTAGCCTTGTCGGCCGATGGCGCGACAGTGCGCACACCTCGGAGGGACGACAGCAACGATGCGGGCACGGATCGAACTACACAGCACCGACTGGACCGAGGCGGGACACGCCTACGGCGACGGAGCGGACACCCTCAAGTGGCTTCTCGACGCCTGTGGCGAGGACTCGGACCGCGCCGGGCGGGCCGTTGGCGTCCTCCACAACTGCCTGGTCCACCAGGGAAGCGTCTACGCGGGGTCGGCCAAGGCGTACCCCGTTCTCGTGGACCTCCTGCTCGACCCCGCGGCACCTGGCCGGGCAACCCTCGCTGACCTGCTGCTCGGCATCACCATCGGCATCGCGGAGACCGAAGCCGTACACCACGAGATCCGTGCGGCCCACGCGCGGGCGACACCTCGCCTGCTCCCCCTCCTCGCCGACCCGGTCCGTGAAGTGCGGCACCGCGTCGCCTACGTGACCGGGTTGCGCACCGGGCACGAGGAGCTTGCCGTACACGCGTTGGGCGAGCGCGCGCTCAACGAACCGGATCCGCTCATCGCGGCGGTCATGACCGGTGGCGTGGCCCGGCACGATGTCGCCGGCCGCGCCGCGTGGCTCTCCGGCGCTCTGGCCTCCCGTCATACGCCCGCTGTGCGCGCCGCCGCGGCGTGGGGCATTGCCCAAGCCGGACTGCCGTGGACCACCGAGGTGACCACCGCCGTCGCCGAGGCCTGGGAGCACGGCGACGTGCTCAACGGCGATGTCATCGAAGGCGAACAGTGGCGCTGGTCGGACAACCCGCTGGCAGAGACGCTCATCGCCATGGCTGACCCGTTCCATGCGGCGAAGATCTGCCTACGGCTGGTCCAGTCGGAAGACGAGGACACCGCGGAGTGCGGCGCCGTCGCCGCCGTGGGCCTGTTGGAGGAACACCCGCACGCGTACCCGGCGTTCGCCCCCGTGATCGCCGCCGCCCGCGCCCACCAGGACATTCAAATCCGCTCTTACGCCGATGACCTCGACGCCCTCACACCGGCGGACGACGAGGACCACATCGTGCGCTAAGGGCCTGTCGCCCAGTTGGGGTGCTGCTACGCGATTCGGTCCGGCTCCAGCACGACGTACCGCAGGGGCGGGGATGATTGCGCTCCGCGTACACGGTGGCGGGTATCTGCCCGTTCTCCCCCGGCGCGAGGATGGTTCGATGATGTACGGGTCGGTGTGGTGGCGCAGCTCGA
Organism: Streptomyces sp. NRRL S-1813; assembly: GCF_000719605.1. NCBI lineage: Bacteria > Bacillati > Actinomycetota > Actinomycetes > Kitasatosporales > Streptomycetaceae > Streptomyces > Streptomyces sp. NRRL S-1813. The sequence continues at coordinate 18,044 of NZ_JOHB01000052.1, read as the reverse complement.
TCGGGTTCTCCCGGCGGCGCGGACCATGCCGGGCAGGGCCTGGCGCCCGCTCTCGGTAGGACGCCTCGCTGGTCCTGTAAGAGCCAGCCAGACCCGCCGGCGCTTCACCCGCTGAGAGCCAAACCGGTGAGGGCGCTCGCTCAGGCGGGCCGGGGCACTGTTCGCTCGCCCAGCAACTGCGACGGTGTCTTGACCTGTGCGGAGACGAACTCCACGGCTGCCACCTGCTCCCGCGAACCGCGACCCAGCAGGACCACTGATATTGCCTCCGGTACCGGGCCGGCAGCTGGGTCCGCCGGTCGTGCGGGCGGATCCGGGAACCCGGCGGCTTGTGCTGATGGAGCGTCGGCTTCGTCGGCCGTCCATGGGGCACGTGGCTGTGCCGCGCCGGGTCCGGACAACGCCCCGAGCAACCGGTCCAGGCCCCGGCGATGCCGGGTGAAGGCGCGTTGCGGGGCCCACCGGCCTCGGGCTTCCTGGCCCGACAGCGCCTCGGTCACCCCTACGTCCAGCACCACCAGGTGAAGTTCGCGTCCTTGACGTCCAGCACTTCTGGCCAGCCACCGGCGCATCCACGGCCGCCCACCGCAATCGTGGACCAGCAAGGACTCGCCGTCGCGTACCGCCGTACGCAGCCACCGGAAGTACCTCCACCGCGCCCAGGGCCGGTACATCGCGTACGGCAGCCGGGCCGGCATCGCCGTCTCACAGGCGACGTGGACGACTCGCGGATCTATGACGGCCGCGGCCGTGGACCAACGTCGCAGCAGGGTGCTCTTACCGCTCCCGGGCAATCCGGAGACCACCACCACCGCCCCCGCGGGATACGACAACCGAGCCGGAATGTCTGCCGGCCCCCGCAGGTCCACCAGTCCTCGCGGCCGCAATGCCGACTCCTCCTGCGCAGCAACGGAGTTCTCCGTCGCGCCCGACCAGACCGAATTGCCCACTACCCGTCCTTTGACCTGACTGATGGCCCCCGCAGCCGCGACCAGCGATCCTCACACAGCGCACAAGGACTTCAAAGCCGAGGCGGTTTCTGTCCGTTCCTGTCCTGCTCGGCCGCGCCGTGGCCCCGGGCCTCTCCGCTCAGCGGTGCGGTCCCTGCCCGGACCGCACCCGCCAGTCTCTGCCGCCCGCTCGGCTGCGTACACGATCGCCCCGACGCCTGTCGACCGGCATCGTGGGGGGAGGACCGTGGACGGCAGGACTCTGGGTGGCAGGACCGTGAGTGGCACGACCGTGGACAGCGGGTCGAAGCGTCCGGGCGTCGGACGCGGCGGGGACCGGTCGGACCAATACGCCGGTCCACCAATACGCCGGTCAACCGATGTGCCGATGCTCCGGTGCGCCCCACAGCTGTTGCGGCGTGGCGACAATGCGGCCTTTCGCCGGGCAGTGGGCTCGCTCAGCGTTCCGGGGAGGTCGTCGAGGGCGCGGGCGGAGGCGGGTGTGCGCGCAGCACGCCGTACACGGACCAGGCCACCGAGACCAGCGGTACGGCGACGACCGCTCCGGGCACACCCGCCGTGACGCTGCCGCAGACGACCGAGAGCGCCACCACCACCGGGTGCATGCGGACGGCCCGGCTCATCACGAGGGGGTGCAGCACATGGCCTTCGATCTGTCCGATGACGACGATCAGCAGCACGACGACCGCGGCCACCAGAGGCCCCTTCGCGGCCAGTGCCACCACGGCGGCCACGGCCAGCGCCACGGGCGAACCCACCAGCGGGATGAATGCGGCGAAGAACTCCAGCACGGCGAGTGGGACGGCAAGGGGCACCCCCAGGGCGAAGAGCCCCACTCCCACCAGGACCGCGTTGCTCGCGGCGACCACCACGATCCCGCGGGTGTACCCGGTGAAGGTCACCCACGCGGCACGCCCCGCGACACGCACGGGCCGGCGCCCGCGCCGCGGAAGCTGATTGCCGAACCACTTCCACATCCGGTCGCCCGAATGCAGAAAGAAAACCGAGCAGAACAGCGCCAGCGCCCCCACCGCCAGGACTTCCACGAGCTGGCTCACGCCGCTGAGCGCGGTGCTGATCAGGCTCGCACGGTGGCTCGACACGAATCGCGACACCCGCTCCTGCACATCCGAGAGGGTCCCCGCGCGCAGACGGAAAGGCGGACCTTCGAGCCAACGCCCGATCCTGGTCACGCCGCCGACGAACTCCCGGCGCAGCCCCTGCCACTCACCGGCGACATTCGCCCCGATCAGGCTCAGGACACCGAAGAGCAGCACAATGCCGATCAGCAGACCGGCCGCTACCGCCCACGAGCGCGGTATCCAGCGGTTCAGGAGACTGACCAGGGGTTCCAGAAGAGCCGTCAGCACCATGGCCAGGAACACCGCCAGTGTCACCAGCTGGAACCGTCCCAGCGCCGCGAAGATCGCGTAGACGGCCGCGCCGACGATAATCAGGCGCCAGCCGTACGCCGCCGCCACCCGCAGCATCGGAGAGACTTCGGTGGCCTCCCCCGGACAGCCCGGCCTCTCACCCGCCGGCCGTCGCACGCCTACGGCTCGCGCCCCGCGGGCCAGTCGCGCGGTGCTCTTCCTGCGCCGCCGTGCACTGCCTTCGGGAGCGGCGGGGCAACGCCCGCGCTCCCTGCCGGATCGGTTCCGCACTTGGCCGCCACCGCCTCCCACCCCTCCCGCTGCCCAGGGCCGGAAGGGGGACGCCTGCCGCGAGGGGCAGGCGCCCGCCCTCCGCGCATACCCCAGGTGGTATCACCCCGGAACGGTCTTCGAACGTGTGCGGGCCCGTATTCCCCCGAAGGCACGCGGCAGGGGGAGGTTCCGGGCCGGACTGGCACGTCCGAGGCGGCTGGGGCGGCCGGCACGGCTGAGGTGGCCGACACGCCTGAGGCGACCGGGCACGGCTGAGGTGGCCGGCACGCCTGAGGCGGCCGGCACGGCTGACGGCCGCGGGTGCGCCCCCTCCATGGGCCTCCGACACCGCCGAGCACGCTTTTGCCGCCGTGCGGGCCCTCCGCTCCGGTGCTTCCGCTGAGGGCTCAAGCTGGGAGGTGAGGGCGCCTCCGCTCCCCCGCCGTAGGAGCGGGCGCAAAAAATCCCGGGCCGGTCGACTCCCGGTGTCGATCCGGGACGAGGTCATTCGTATAGAGGGTGAGAGGCCGGCAAGGCGCCGGCGGAACGCTCGGCCGAGGAGGCCCACCATGACGCACTACCTGCTCAGCATTTACCAGCCCGACGGGGACGGGACCCCGCCGCCGCCGGAGTTCCTGGAGCCGATCATGCGGGACGTCGAGGCCCTGAAGACCGAGCTCAGGGAGGCCGGCGCCTGGGTGTTCTCCGGAGGTCTGCACGCGCCGAGCACGGCCACCGTGGTGCGGCTGAAGGACAACGAGATGCTGACGACCGACGGGCCGTACATCGAGGGCAAGGAGCACATCGGCGGCTTCACCGTCATCCAGGCACCCGATCTCGATGCCGCGCTCGAATGGGGCCGCAAGCTCGCCCGCGCCACCACCCTCCCCATCGAGGTCAGGCCGCTACAGCACGGGTCCTGCGGGTGACATCCGGCATGCCGAAGGCGACCGCAGCGGACATCTCGGGTGTGTTCCGTGAGGAGTACGGCCGTGCGGTCGCCGTCCTGATCCGAGTCTTCGGCGATATCGACATCGCCGAGGAAGCGGTCCAGGACGCCTTCACCGCGGCGGTGGCGCGGTGGCCGTCCACCGGGCTGCCGCCGAGCCCGGCGGGCTGGATCATCACCACCGCCCGCAACCGGGCGATCGACCGCCTCCGCCGGGAAGCGTCCCGCGAGGACCGGCAGGCCCGAGCCGCACTGCTGCACGCCGGCGACGAACCGGCCGAGGAGGGACCCGTGCGCGACGACCGGCTTCGGCTGATCTTCACCTGCTGCCACCCCGCGCTCGCTCCCGCCGCCCAGGTCGCCCTGACCCTCCGGCTCCTCGGCGGGCTCACCACCACGGAGATCGCCCGCGCCTTCCTGGTCGCCGAGCCGACCATGGCGCAGCGGCTCGTCCGGGCCAAAGGCAAGATCCGCGACGCCCGGATCCCGTATCGGGTCCCCACCGACGCCGACCTCCCCGACCGCCTCCGCGCTGTACTGGCCGTCGTCTACCTCGTCTTCAACGAGGGCTACACGGCGAGCTCCGGTGAAGCACTGATCCGCGAGGACCTCTGCCGGGAGGCGATCCGCCTCGGCCGGCTCCTCGTCGAGCTGATGCCCGACGAGCCCGAGGCCATGGGTCTGCTCGCGCTCATGCTGCTGACCGAATCACGCCGCGCCGCCCGCACCGGCCCGGACGGCAACCTCGTGCTGCTGGCAGACCAGGACCGCGGCCGCTGGGACCACGGCCTCATCGCGGAGGGCCATGCCCTCGTCCGCCGGTGTCTGCGGCGCAACCAGCCGGGTCCCTACCAGATCCAGGCGGCGATCAACGCGGTCCACAGCGACGCGCCGACCGCGGCGGTCACCGACTGGCGCCAGATCCTCCAGCTGTACGACCAGTTGCTCTCCTTCGACCCGGGCCCCGTCGTGGCCCTCAACCGTGCGGTCGCGGTGGCGGAGGTCCGGGGGCCGGAAGAGGCGCTCGCCCTCGTCGACAGCCTCACGCTCGACCGCTACCACGTGTTCCACGCCGTCCGCGCCGACCTGCTACGCCGCCTCGACCGCAACGCCGAGGCGGCCCTGGCATACGACAAGGCGCTCGCCCGCACCGAGAACGCGGCGGAGCGTGACTTCCTGCGGCGCAGTCGTCAAGCCCTCCCCGGGGAGGGCCGAGGCCGAGGCCGGCAGTGAAGGAGTCAGCTCGGCTGCCACGGCAGGACCCGCGGCACCCCGGCAGCGCATCACGTCCTGTGGTGACGGACCTGCGGCGACGGTGACCATGAAGCGCCGCAGGCAGAGGGGCTGAGGGGCGACGGACGGATGTGGCGTGGTCGTTATGCCGAGGCGGCGGCCAGGGACGGAAGCTGGGTGGGCGGCGCGGGGGTGGCGGCGTCGAGGATCTGGCATTCGTCCGCGTCGTGGTGGGCGAGAACGGCGCTGAGGGCTTCTTCCGCCTGGCCGTGCTGCTGGGTGTCCGGCAGAACGGTGATCGACAGATGGCGCAGCAGCTCGGTATGGGCGGCCAGGACCTGACGGGTGCGGGTATCGGTGTGGTCGGTGAGCAGCAAGCGGGCCGCGGTGTTGGCGGCGCGCAGCCGGGGCTGGTGGATGCGGCGGTGGGAGCGGGGAAGGGCGCGCCAGGCGGTGTTGGCCACGGTCACCAGGCGCCAGATCTCGTTGTCGGCGGGTTCGGTGTCGTAGAACCGCAGGCCGTAGCGGCTCACCAGCCAGTAGGAAGCGGTCAGGGTGACAGCGGTGGCGGTGTCGAAGGCCAGCCAGAGCTGTAGCAGAGGGGGCTGGCCGTAGGCCGCTCGGACCACGAGGGCCGCGCCGGCCCCGCCGGCTCCGAACAGCAGCGCCCCGGCAAGCAGGAGGAGGAAGGCGGCCGGAAGAGCACCGATCCCATTGTTGCTGTCCAGGCGCGCCATGCCCTTCCAATGGGGCGCCAGATAGCGGGCGTAGCGGGCCGGCTTGGGGGCGGGCTCGATCAGGGCGATGCGTCCGGCCCAGCTGACGCTCATCGGTCTGTTCATCGTCTTGGCACCCAGGGGGTCGCTACGGGGAATCATGTGAGCGACAACGAGCCGTGAGGGAAAACGCGACATGTGAGGCGGAGGTTTAGGCAGCAGATTCCTCCCACCGGCCGGGCGCGCGACGCATCGGGCGGAATGCGCCGGTGCAACACCTGGCCGATCATCCGACACATAGTCACCGCGACACTCCCCGTGAACCGCGCTCACCGGCCGTCCATGTGGCCGCCGGATCACCCCGTCCGTTCGGCGTCCCTTCGGCTTCTCCGGGGGTCGCTGTCGCCGGTACGACGCGCGGTGGCTCCGGGGGTGTGAGCGTGTGCGCGCTGCGGCCGGAGGGGCGTCCCCGGCCGGACGGGGGGCCGGCCGGGGACTACAGAGCGTGTGCCCTGCGCGGCACCACCGAAACGCGGAGGCCCGGTCGATGTTCCCGCCCGCGCAGGTGAGTTGGCGCGGAGGGGGGCCACGGGCGCCTCGCGCGGGTGAGCCACGGGGCCTCGTATGGGTGAGCCACGGACGGGTGTTACGGCACGTCCCGTCCGTTCGGGCGGTATTCCTCGGGGATCGGCTGCTCGAACCAGACGACCTTGCCCGTGCTCAGCCGTGTCGCTCCCCAGCGCTGCGCGAGCCGGTCGACCAGGAACAGACCGCGTCCGCCCTCGTCACCCGCCTGAGCTCGTCGCATCCGGGGTACCTGCGGTGAATCGTCGCCCACTTCGCAGCGGAGCACATCGGTGCGCAGGAGCCGCAGCGCGATCGGCCGGTTGGCGTAGCGCACCGCGTTCGTCACCACCTCGCTGACCAGGAGCTCGGTCGTATCGAGCAGCGGGTCCAGGCCCCAGCGGTGCAGCGCTCTGCGGGTCAGCTGCCGGGCCCGGCCGGCCGTTTGCGGCTCGGGGTTGAGGAACCAGTACGCGACATTGCGCGGCGGAAAACCGTCGAACCGGGCGGCGAGCAGCGCGACATCGTCGTCCCGGGCGTCCTGGTCCAGGATGGTCAGCACCGCGTCGCAGAGCATTTCCAGCGGCGGGGAGGCGACCACGGCGGCAGCGGCTTGCAGGCGGGCACACAGCAGCTCCACTCCTGTCCAGACGTCCCTGCCCCGGGACTCGACGAGGCCGTCGGTGTACAGGAGCAAGGTCGCTCCCGTGGGCGCGGGCATCTCCACGGATTCGAAGGGGACGCCGCCCACGCCGATCGGCGCGCCGGGCGGGATCCGAAGTACTTCGCCCGACCCGTCCGGGTGCAGCAGTACCGGGGGCAGATGACCCGCGTCGGCCACCAGCAGCCGCTGCGATATGGGGTCGTAGACGGCGTAGAGGCAGGTCGCCATGTGCTCGCTGCCGAGGCGCTGGGCCTGCTCGTCGAGGTGGTGCAGGACCTCTTCCGGCGGCAGGTCGAGCCCGGCGAGGGTCTGCACGGTGGTGCGCAGCTGCCCCATGATCGCGGCGGAGGTCATGGAGTGGCCCATGACGTCGCCGACGACCAGCGCGACGCGGTTGCCGGGCAGCGGGATCGCGTCGTACCAGTCGCCGCCCACCTGGGAGGTCTCGGCGGCCGGCAGGTACCGGCTCGCCAGCCGGACACCCGTGGTCTCGGGGAGCGAGGAGGGCAGCATCGTGAGCTGGAGCGCGTCGGCGAGCGAGGCTTCGTGCCCGTAGAGCGCCGCCTTGTCGACGCCGAACGCGGTGTGGGTGGCGAGCTGGGAGGCGACGAGGAGGTCGTCCCCCGTGAAGGCGATCCGCTCGGCGCCGCGCAGCAGGGTGACGGTTCCCATGAGGCGCCGGCGGCCGTACAACGGGGCGATGATCAACCGTCGGCCCGGTGACGGTGAAGCCGGCATGCTCGCCACCGGATCCAGCAGTTCGGTCACCACGGGCGCGATCTCCGGGGCGTCGCCGAACACGGGACGCCCGGTCAGCAGCAGCTCGGCGAACCGGCCGGTGACCGTCAGCTGTACGAAGTCCGCGGCTCCCGGAGGCGCGGCGGTGACCGAATCCTCCGGCCCCTGAGCGATGCTGTGCAGCCGCAGGACGAGGGGCTCGGCCGGCTGCCGCTCCCCGGTCGGGAGTGGATCACGCAGGTGGACGAGGATGGCGTCGGCGAACGTGGGGATCGCTGCCCGGCACAGTTCCCGGAGGGTTTCGTCCAGGTCGATTCCCCGGGCGATCCGCCGCGTGGCGGCTTCGAGGTACCGGAGCCGGTCGGTCGATGTGCCGGGGGCACGCTCCGCCTCGTCCCGGACGCCCTCCGCGGGGCGCTCGGCGGCGGCCTGATCCGGACCCGGACGGGTAGCCGGGCCCGGACCCGGACGGGTGGTGCCGCGGCGGGAAGGGGCCTGGTCCTCCGGGGGCACGCTGTCGGGACGGCCGCTTCCGGGAGACGGCGGCCGGGGCGGCGGGGCCGCGCCCGTGTCCACCGGCGTGGCGCCCACTGCCAGATCCTGGGGTGCACGACGGCCCCCGGTCCCGGCGGAGAGCCTGCCGGGGCCTTGGTCGGGGGTGCGGGGGTCCATTTCTCGTCTCGTCCGTCCGGTGGGCGCCAGGGACCGCGGGGCGGCCTCAGCCGCGCCGCGAGCAGTTGAGGAACAGCTGTTCCTCGGGCGGCACGTCCGAGATCGCGGGGGCGTAGGTGTACGAGGACTCCTCAACGACCTCGAAGTCCGCCTCCTCGATGGCCGTGCGCAGGTCGTCCCGCAGGTAGCCGGACACCCGGATGGTGTTGCCGAGGAACGGGATCGTGAAGTAGTCCACATCGGCCTCCACCATCGACAGGGTGAACAGGCCACCGGGAACCAACAGGCCGTGGATCGTCCGCAGCGCACCGGGGATCTCGGCGCGCGGCAGCATCAGCAGGGAGAAAAAGGCCGCGACCGCATCGAAACGACCCAGGTCGTGGGGGCCGTCGGGCCCCAGGTCGGCGATATCCAGCCGGTGGAACGTTGCACGGGGCACATACTCCCGGGCGAGATCCACCATCCCACGGGACAGGTCCACGCCGACCACCGCGAAACCCGCCTCCACCAGCTGCCGTGCCGTCGGGAGGCCGGTTCCACAGCCCAGATCCAGCACGCGGGACCCGGCGGGCAGCGTCCTGATCAGCCACTCGGCGGCGGCGAGCTGCCCCTTCTTGTACGGGAACGCCTCGTCATAGCGGTCGCCGATCGCGTCGAACGCCTCGGCCTGCCCCTCGCGATCGGGCCGTATGCCCTCGGGGGCGGCCTCGTCGCTCTCGTAACCGGTCTCCAGAAAACCTTCGCTCACGAATGACGCCTCTTCACGTGCGTTTATTCGATTACCTCCATCATGCACCCCTCCCGACCGCCACCGCCCCCTGCACAGCAGCAGGCCGCCAGGGCTCGCACGGAGCGCGCACGGTGGCCAGGACCGGCCGCTCGTCCGGCAGCCCGACCGGCGGCGGGGCGCCCGGCTCCGGAGCGCGGGGGTGGACGAACGGGCGAGCGACGACCACCTCCGAGGGCTTCTCCCCAACCGTGGTGGCCGGCGCCCTTCCACACACCCGTGGCCGGGCACCGTGCTGCCGAACACCCCCGCTGACCGCACGCAGTTGAGCGTCGGCCGAACGGTTTGCGGAGCCGCCGCCACGGATAGTTCCCCCGTACCCAGACGTACCGCGGCACAGGTCACGGGGACAGGAGACCAGATGGCAACGGAACCGGTGGAGGCCCTCGATCTGGCGGCGTTAGGCAAGGATTACGTTCGCGATCCGCACGCCGTGTACGCGCGGCTGCGCGAGCGGGGGCCCGTACACCGCGTACGTCTCCCGGAGGGCACGGTCGTCTGGCTGGTCGTCGGCTACGAAGAGGTGCGCGCGGCCCTCAGCGATCCTCGTCTGTCGAAGGAGTGGCGGCACGCCTCGTCCGCGCAGACCATGCAGCAGGTGTCCATCGGCGTGTCGATGCTCCGCTCCGACGCGCCTCAGCACACCCGTATCCGTGGACTGGTCGCCCGTGCCTTCACCGCGCGTCGGGTGGCGTCCCTCGCGCCACGTATCCAGGAGATGACCGACGAGCTCCTCGCGGCGATGCTCGCCGCACCCGAAGGCCGCGCCGACCTCGTCGAGGCGCTGTCCTTCCCGCTCCCGGTCACCGTCATCTGTGAGCTCTTGGGAGTGCCCTTCCTGGAGCGGGACGCCTTCCGCACCTGGACCGACATCCTGATGGTCGGTGCCGCGACGCCGCAGACCAGGGAAGCCCTGACGGCCATGGCCGGCTACCTCGACGACCTGGTGAAGACCAAGCGCGCCCGGCCCGGCGACGATCTGCTGACCGATCTGATCGCGGTGAGCGACGAGGACGGCGACCGGCTCAGCCAGGTGGAACTCCTGGGAATGGCACAGCTGTTGCTGATCGCCGGCTATGAGACCACCGCCAATCTGATCTCCAACGGCGTCCTGGCGCTGCTCACCCATCCCGAGCAACTCGCCCTGCTGCGCGCCGACCTGTCCCTCGTCGACGGCGCGGTCGAGGAGATGCTGCGCTATGACGGGCCGCTGGAGACCTCCACGTTCCGTTTCACCCTCGAGCCGACCGAGATCGCGGGCACGGTCATCCCCGGTGGCGGCGAGGTGGTGCTCCCCGTGATCGCCGACTCGGGCCGCGACCCCCGCCGATTCGACGATCCCGGCCGCTTCGACATCACCCGCGACGCCAGGGGCCATGTGGCCTTCGGCCATGGCATCCACTTCTGCCTCGGGGCCCCGCTCGCCCGGCTGGAGGCGCGGATCGCGGTGCGCACGCTCCTGGAGCGCTGCCCGAAGCTGGAGCTGGACGCCCACCCGGCCGACCTGTCCTGGCGGTTGGGCGCCTTGCTCCGTGGTCCGCGGAGTCTTCCCGTCCGCTGGTCGTGAAGGGCCTTGCCGGCAGGCCGCCTCGGCGGATGGCGGTGGACGGGATCGGCTGACTCCGCCACGTACGGAACGACGGAACGTATGAACGCCGGTGGCTGTACCCCAACCGTTCGGGTACGGCCACCGGCGTCCGTGCGCCTGCTGCTCAGCGGACTACTTGGTGAAGCCGATGCGCTCGTAGACCACGTCCGTCATGCCGAGCGCACCCATGTTGACGAGGTTCTTCTTGATCGCCGCGATGTCGGGGCGCTGGTAGAGCGGCAGGACTCCGGCGAGCTGCCACGCCTCGGCGTCGGCCTGGTTGGTCTGCTTGAGCGCGCCGGCCGGGTCGGCGGCGTTGGCGCTGGCCGCGTAGAGGAGGTCGTCCAGCTTCTTGCTGCCGACGTTGGCGTCGTTGTTGCCGCCCTTGGCGCTGTAGACGTTGGTGGAGCCACTGGCGGGGAACGGCGTGCCGAGCAGGGTGTAGGGCGTGATGTCGAAGTCGCCCGGGGTGATGTACTTGTCGAAGAAGTCGTTGAACGGCACCGTCTGGACCTGAAGCTTGACGCCGACCTGCTGGTACATCTGCGTCAGCATCGACCCTTCGTTGGTGGCCGCGGGGGTGTTCGCCGGGATGATGAACCGCAGCGACAGCTCCTTGCCGCCCTTTTTACGGGTCTTGCCGCTGAGCTTCCATCCGGCCTCGTCGAGCAGCTTTCCGGCCGCCTTCGGGTCGTACGTGCCGAGCTTGCCCGAGTTGCCCTGGTACCCCTTCTGGTTGGAGATCAGGAGGTGGTTGTCCATGGTGGAGGGCTTCCAGCCCAGGCCCTTGAGGTCCGACTTGGCGATCGTCGCGCGGTCGGTGGCCATGAAGAGCGCCTGGCGGACCTTCGGGTCCTTCAGCTTGCCGCTCCCGCCGTTGAAGGTGAGCTGACGGTAGTTGGGGCCGCCCGCTTCACGGAGCTCACCGGCCGACACCTTGGACGCCTGCCTGTAGGCGGAGGCGTCGCCACCGACGTCGAAGTAGTCGATCTCGCCGTTGGCGAAGGCGCCGGGCATCGAGCTGGTGTCCATCGCGTGGAAGACGATCTTGTCCAGCTTGGGCTTGTCACCCCACCACTTCGGATCGGCCACCACGGTGACGGTCTTGGCGGACTTGTCGATGCTGCCCAGCTTGAAGGCGTTGCCGGTGACCGGGATCTTGTTGACGTAGGCGGTGTTGAACGCCTTGGCGTCCGAGACGTACTTCGCCGGGTACAGCGGCTGGTTGGCCGACGCGTTGAACATGGCCTTCCAGTCCGCGAACGGCTTGGCGAAGGTCATGACGGCCTCGTACTCGTCCTTGCCCTTCTCGACGTCCTCCACCTGGTCGAAGCCGACGGTGGAACCCACCTTGAACGCCTTGTCGTGACCGTCGAGGGCCTTGGTGTTGGCCGCAAGGTCCTTCCAGGTGATGGGCGTGCCGTCGGACCACTTCGCCTTGGGGTTCAGATGCCAGGTGACGACCTGCTTTCCCTTGACCGTCGCGGACGAGGCATCCAGCAGGAACGCCTTGTTGGGGTTCTGCGCACCGTGCGCGTCCGAATGCCACAGGCTCGGCATCAGGGACTTCATGACTTCCGTGGGGCCGGACTGCAGGCCGTCGACCTCCGCGATGTTCCACTGGGTGGCGAACGTCTGGATGGCCCAGTTCATCGTCCCGCCCTGCTTGAGCTTCGCAGGGTCCGTCGCCTTGATGTTGACGGCGGTCGTCCCCTGCGGAGCCTTCTGCTGGGCGTCGTCGCTGTCCGAGCCGCCGCAGGCGGTCAGTGCCAGCGACGACACGGTGAGGGTCGCGACGAGGGCGAGTGGATAGCGGGAGACCTTCACGGATGCCTCTTCCTGAGCTGTCGAAAACGTGCCGGCTACGGATGTGCGGGTGCGGAGCGGAGGTGCGGGCGGATCAGTGCGCTGCGGGCGGGACGACATCGAGCGGCGTCGCGTAGTGGCAGGCCGCCGTGTGGTCCGCGGCGAGGACAGCCGTGGCGGGGTCCTCGTCCCGGCAGCGCGCCTGCTCGCTGTCGTTGAGCCCGGCGTACTTCGGGCAGCGGCCGGCGAACCGGCAGCCGGACGGCACGTCCGCCGGACTGGGCAGGTCGCCGCTGAGCAGGATCCGGGTGCGTTCCCGCTCCTTGCGCGGGTCGGGCAGCGGGACCGCGGACAGCAGCGCCTGGGTGTACGGATGGGACGGCGCGGCGAAGACGTCGTCGGCCGCGCCGAGCTCCACGATCCGGCCGAGGTACATCACCGCGATGCGGTCGGCGATATGCCGTACGACGGACAGGTCGTGGGCGACGAAGAGGTAGCTGAGCCCGAGACGGGTCTTCAGCTCGTCGAGGAGGTTGAGGACGCCCGCCTGGATGGACACATCGAGGGCGGAGACCGGCTCGTCGAGAATGACCAGCTTGGGTTCCAGCGCGAGGGCGCGGGCGATGGAGATGCGCTGGCGCTGGCCGCCGGAGAACTCCTGCGGGTAGCGGTCGGCGTGCTCGGCCTCCAGGCCGACCATGTCGAGGAGTTCGGGGATGCGGGCGGCGATGCGTTCCTTGTCCCAGCCGTGTGTCTTCAGCGGCTCGGCGAGGATGTCGCCGACCGGCATCCGGGCGTCGAGCGCCGCCATCGGGTCCTGGAAGACGATCTGCATGTCGCGGCGGAGCCCCTTGCGGTCCGCCCGGCTCAGGCCGCGGATGTCCTTGCCGAAGACGGTGACGGTGCCGGCCTGGCCGCTGGGCAGGTCGAGGATCTCCAGCAGGGTCGTGGTCTTGCCGCAGCCGGACTCACCGACCAGGCCCAGCGTCTCACCCTCGCGGATGTCCAGGCTGATGCCGTCCACGGCCCGTACGGTGCCGACGGTGCGCTTGACGATGGCGCCCTTGGTGAGCGGGAAGTGCTTGACGAGCCCGTCGAGTGCCAGAACGGTGGGGCGCTCGTCGCGCGGCAGCCGCTCGATCGCGCCGGCTTCCGGGAGGACCGGCACCGGGTAGACGGCGTCGCGGTCGAGCCCGGCGCCGATCTCGTGCGCGCGGTGGCAGGCGGTCGGATGGTCGGAACCCTCGGCGACGGTCAACTCCGGTTCCACCGTGTGGCACTCGTCGATCGCAATCGGGCAGCGCGGGGCGAAGGGGCAACCGGGCACCAGGCCGACCATCTTGGGCGGGTTGCCGTCGATGGGGGTGAGGGCACGGCGCGCGGTGCCCTCCGTCCGGGCCTCGTCCAGCCGCGGGATCGAGCCGAGCAGACCGATGGTGTACGGCATCCGCGGACGGTAGTAGACCTCGTCCACCGGGCCCGCCTCGACCGGCTTGCCCGCGTACATGACCTGCACGCGGTCGGCGAAACCCGCGATGACACCGAGGTCATGGGTGATCATGACGATGGCGGCGCCGGTGACCTCCTGAGCGGTCTTGAGCACCTCCAGGACCTGGGCCTGGATGGTCACATCGAGGGCGGTGGTGGGCTCGTCGGCGATGATGACCTTGGGGTCGTTGGCGATGGCCATGGCGATCATCGCGCGCTGGCGCATACCGCCGGAGAACTCGTGGGGGAACGCGTCCACCCGGCGCTTGGAGTCGGGGATGCCGACCACGTCGAGGAGGTCGACGGCCCGTTTGCGGGCGACCTTCTTGTCCAGCGACTGGTGGGCCTGGATGGCCTCGATGATCTGGTCGCCGACGGTGTAGACGGGGGTCAGCGCGGACAGCGGGTCCTGGAAGACCATGCCGATGTCCTTGCCGCGGATCTTCGACATGGCGGCGTCGCCGAGGCCGAGCAGTTCGCGCCCGGCGAGCTTGACCGACCCGGCGACCTCGGCGCTCTCGGGGAGCAGCCCGAGTACGGCCATGGAGGAGACCGACTTGCCGGAGCCGGACTCACCGACGATGCCGAGCACCTCGCCGGGACGCACGGCGTAGGAGACGCCGCGTACGGCCTGCACGTCGCCCGCTTCGCTCGGGAAGGAGACCGTCAGATCGCTGACGTCGAGGACGGGCTGCGCCGCGTCGAGAGCCTCGGTGGGCTGGGACGACCTGGTCTCGGTCACCGTCGGGGTCCTTCCTGGGGCGCGCGGTGCGCGGGGTACTGGTGCTGATGCTGGGGATGGACAGCGCGCTTCACGAGGCGGCGCCCTGGCTGCCGGCGGACGTCTCGGGCTCATCGGGCCGAGTGCCGGAAGCCGTCGCCTGAGCCGGAAGCACCGCGCCCGCGGCCGGTAGCCGCTGCTTCAGCGGCTTCTTCTTGCGGGGCGAACGTGCCTTCGCTCCCGACGCGTTGGGGTCGAGCGCGTCGCGCAGCCCATCGCCGACGAAGGAGATGGAGACGCCGATCAGCACCAGACAGCCTGCCGGGAAGAAGAACAGCCACGGGTAGGTGGAGGCATTGGTGGTGTTGTCGGCGATCACCGTGCCGAGGGAGACATCGGGTGCCTGCACGCCGAATCCGAAGTACGACAGGCTGCTCTCGCCGATGACCGCCGCGCCGACCTGGATGACGGTGTCGATGATGAGCATCGAGGCCATGCTGGGCAGGATGTGCCGGAAGATGATGACGGGCGCGGGGACGCCCATGTACTTGGCGGCCTTGACGAATTCGCGGTCCTTGAGCGTGAAGGTCATCGAGCGTACGACGCGGCCGGTGACCATCCAGCTGAAGGCACCGAGCAGGACCACGAAGATCAGCCAGGTGGCGCCGCGGAAGGCGGGCGACAGGACGGCGATGATCAGGAACGAGGGCATCACCAGCAGCAGGTCGACGATCCACATCAGCACCCGGTCGGTCCAGCCGCCGAAGTACGCGGCGAAGGCGCCGACCGTGGCGGCCAGGAAGGTGGAGATGACACCGACGAGGAGGCCGATGATCAGCGACTTCTGAAGACCTCTCATCGTGAGCGAGAAGAGGTCGACGCCGCCTTGCGTGGTGCCCCACCAGTGGTCCTCGGAGGGGCCGGCGAGGAAGTTCATGAAGTCGTGCTGCTGGTAGTCCCACTTGGTGAGGAGCGGGCCGCCGTATGCGCCGAGGAACAGCAGAACCAGCAGGAAAAGTCCGAACAGTGCCAGTCGGTTCCGGGTGAAGCGACGGACCGTCAGCCGCAGCCGGGAGGTAGGGGCCTTGGCGGGGCGGCCTTCGGCTTCACCGGGCGGGACGGGGCCGGGGACCGGTTCGGTCGCGGGGGGCAGCTGGACGCTCATCGCGCGCTCTCCTGAGGGGCGGTGGGGGTGGGGGCCGGTCGGCGATGGGGGCACCTCCCAGCGGAAGCCGGGGTGGGGGCACCTCCCAGCGGTAGCTGGGGGAGTCAGCGGACCCGTACGCGCGGATCGAGCGCCGCATACAGCAGATCGGACAGCAGTCCCGCGATCAGCACCAGGACGGCGGTGAACAGCCCGACGGTGGCCACGGAGTTGACGTCCTGCTTGTTGATCGAGTCGACGAGCAGCTCACCCATGCCGTGCCAGCCGAAGGTCTTCTCGGTGAAGGTCGCACCGGTGAAGAGCAGCACGATGTTGTAGACCAGCAGGGGCACGACGGGCAGGATCGCGGTGCGCAACCCGTGTTTGACCAGGGCCTTTCGGCGGCGCAGTCCCTTGGCCCTGGCGGTGCGCAGAAAGTCGCTGCCGAGGACGTCGAGCATGGTGGAGCGCTGGTAGCGGCTGTAGAGCGCGACCTGAAGGATGATCAGGGTGAGCGCGGGGAGCAGCATGTGCTGGGCGCGGTTGACGAGGGCGTCGAGGTTCCACTGGCCCGCGTACTGCGGGTCGTACTCGCCGAGGACCTTGATGGTCTGGGAGCCGTCGTTCAGCGCGGTGGCGCCGATCTTCAGTGCGACGCCGATCACGAAGACCGGCATGGCCAGCACGAAGAAGGAGGCGAGGGTGGTGAACCGGTCGAAGAAGCGGTACTGGCGGATGGCGCCGAATGCGCCGAGCGCGACACCGCCGAGGGAGCCGATGAGGGTGGCGATCAGCAGCAGCCGGGTGGAGACGCCCACCCTGCGGCCGAAGTCGTCGTTGACGTCGTCACCTTCGATGGTCTTGCCGAGGTCGCCGTGGACGACGCCCTCCGCCCAGTGCCCGAACCGGGACAGGATCGGGGTGTCCGGGTTCATGTTGTAGTCGTCGAGCGTCTTGGTGATCGACGACGCGGGCAGCGGCGGGTTACGGCCCTCGAACTTGGCGCGGGGATTGAGGCTGAGCCCGGCCAGAAAGTAGGTGAGGGAGGCAGCCACGATGACCAGTACCAGATAGTTCGCCAGCCTGCGCAGCAAGTAACGGCCCATGCCGATGTCTCTCCCTCGCGCGCACCGATTCAGCCATGTTCAGCCGAAGTGGGGGTCGGTGCGGATCGAGCACATCTTTCATGTATTCAACACGTTTGTCGATAACGAGATGTTTACGGATGGGTAACGTCAACTCCTTTGGTGAACAAGGGCATTGCGGACACCACTACCGGATTCCACGGAAGTAACGAAGGATCACTTTCGATTCCCAGGCATTGACCGCTCCCCGGCGGGGCGATACCCGACATCCGGACACCGTCCGAACGTGATGTGGTGCGCGGGTAGTTGACGAAGACTTTACGACAGCGGAGGTAGTGGGTACGCACAGCGGGCCTCACCTTCCCCACCCTCCCCACCTGCCGCCGGAGGCCCGGTGACGGCCGCGCGGACGAAGTGGCCGACGGGAATCACCATGACCCTCGACCGGGCCACGAAGCCCGGTGGGCGACTCGACGCGTTCAAAGGATCAATCGGGATGTTCCGGGGCGGCTGACCCTAGGGTGGCGTCGTGAACGGCCCTCAGCGAGTACAGGACGACGAGGGGAGCGCGGCCCGGCTCCTCGCGCTGTCGGACGGTGTGTTCGCCATCGCGATAACGCTGCTGGCGCTGGACATCACACTGCCCGCCGGACTGGACCCCGCCGGTTTCGAGCGGGCACTGAGCGACGTGATGCCCAAGGTGTGGGCGTACGCCCTCAGCCTGCTGGTCATCGCGGCGTTCTGGCGGGGCCACCACCAGATCTTCCGGTATGTACGGGAGGTGGACGGGACGGTCATCCGGCTCGGTCTGCTGGGCCTGGGGCTGATCGCCCTGATGCCCTTCCCCACCACTCTGCTGGCCGAGTACGGGGACCTGTCGCAGTCGGTGGCCGTCTACTCCGGCGCCGTCGCGGCGATGGGGGCCACCCAGCTCGCACTGACGGTCGTCCTGTGGAAGCGCCCGTGGCTGGGGAGGGCGGCGCTGCCCGATCCCGTCGCACGCAACGATGTGGCCGACCTCGCGGCGACGGTGCTGGTCTTCGCCGTCGCCGTGCCGCTCGCCTTCGTCTCCCCGACCGGCGCGAAGCTGTGGTGGACGGTACTGATCCCGGTCAGAGTGGTGACGGGCAAACGGGGCAAGCGCCTGCGCGCGGCCGCTCAGCGGGCCGGCTCCTAGCTGTATTGCCCTGTGAGGTTGGGGACGCGGCTGGCGGGTGGTTTGCCTGCGAGCGCGGTGTGTCCGCGGTGGTGATTGTAGGTATGCAGCCATTG
>NZ_JOHB01000051.1:0-36630 GCF_000719605.1 Streptomyces sp. NRRL S-1813 | reverse complement strand
GTCGGTGGGCAGTTCCAACTGCTCGGGGAGTCCTGCCAGAGTGCTGCGCCAGTAGTCGATCTGGCGGGAGATGACACTGTCCGGGTCGCTCTCGTCGCCCAGCACCTCGCGCTGCCAGAGGGTGTAGTCGGCGTACTGGACCGGCAGCGGCTCCCACTGCGGAGCGGCACCGTCACAGCGGGCGGTGTAAGCCGCTGACAGGTCGCGGATGAAAGGGTCCGTCGACCAGCCGTCACTGGCGATGTGATGGGTCAGGACGAGCAGTACGTGTTCAACCGGTGATGCCTCGAACAGCCATATCTTCAGCGGGAGTTCAGCCGAGAGGGCGAAGACGTGCGCGGCCGCTTCCTCGATCGCCGCGTCCATGCCGTCGGGGGCGGTTGCGACGACCTCGATCACGGGGCGGGCGGCGTCCCCCGTCAGCACCCGCTGGTACGGGAGACCGTCGGTCTCGGGAAAGACGGTGCGCAGACTCTCGTGGCGGTCCACCAGATCGGCCATCGCCGCGCGCAGTGCGTCGGTGTCCAGCGCCCCGGACATACGCAGGGCCATCGGCAGGTTGTACGTCGCGCTGGGCCCCTCCAGCTGGTGCAGGAACCACAGCCGTCGCTGCGCGAACGACAGCGGCACCTGCACCGAACGTGGTGCGGATGCGGCTGACGAGGCGGGTGGCGAGGAGGGAGTGTCCGCCGAGGTCGAAGAAGTTGTCGTCGATCCCGACGCGGTCCACGCCGAGGATCTGGGCGAAGAACCCGCACAGGATCTCCTCCCGCGGATTGCGCGGCCGGCGCGAGGTGGGCGCGGCGGGCAGTTCCGGCGCCGGGAGGGCCTTGCGGTCCACCTTGCCGTTCGGGTTGAGCGGGAACGAGCCGAGCTGGATGAAGGCGGAGGGGACCATGTACGCGGGCAGCGCCTGTGCCGCCCGCTCCCGCAGACCGGCCACATCCAGCCGCTCGTCCCCGTCGACCGGAACGACATAGGCGACGATCCGCTGGTCGCCGGGCCGGTCCTCGCGGACGATGACCACGCACTGGGCCACGCCCGAGTCCGCGACGACCACGGACTCGATCTCGCCGAGTTCGATGCGGTAGCCGCGAACCTTGACCTGGAAGTCGACCCGGCCCAGGTAGTCCAGCTGCCCGTCCGCCCGCCACTTCGCGAGGTCGCCCGTGCGGTACATGCGCTCACCCGGAGCACCGAACGGGCTCGCCACGAAGCGCCCGGCGGTCAGTCCGGGCTGGTTGAGGTATCCCCGGCCCAGTCCGTGACCGGTGATGTAGAGCTCCCCCGGCGTACCCACCGGGACAGGGCACAGCGCGGAGTCCAGGACATGCATGTGCATATTGCCGATCGGCCGCCCGATCGGTGCGGCCCCCTCGCCGGTGACGTCCGCGAGGGTGGACCAGACGGTCGTCTCCGTCGGGCCGTAGAGGTTGGTGACGCTCTCGGCGAGCTCGGTCATCCTGCGCGACAGAGCGGGCGGCATGGCTTCCGCGCCGACGAGGATCCGCAGACCGCGCAGGGCGTCGGGGTACTGGGAGACCAGGCCCTGCCAGAGGGAGGGGGTCGCCTGCATGACGGTCACGCCGGACGTGGTGAGCAGTTCGGCCAGCTGCGCGGCGTCGCGGACCTGCTCGGAGGTGGCGATGACCACCGACGCGCCCGAGATCAGCGGCAGGTACAGGTCCAGGCCCGCGATGTCGAAGGCGACCGTCGCCACGGCGAGGAGCCGGTCCGAGGGCTGCGGCGCGATGGAGTCCTTCATCGCGGCCAGGAAGTTGACCAGGCTTCCCGTCGAGATCACCACACCCTTGGGACGCCCGGTGGACCCCGAGGTGTAGATGGCATACGCGGGGTGGCCGAGCGAACGGCTCCCGGGCCGCTCGCCGTCCGTCAGGTCGGTGCCCGGCAGGGCCTCGACGGCGGCCCGTTCCGTCGCGTCGTCGGTGACCAGGAGGCGGTCGGCATCGACGGGCAGGTTCTGCACGGTGCTCGCCGCCGCGAGCACACAGACGGGGCGCGCGTCGGAAAGGATGTGGCCGATGCGGTCGGCCGGGTGCTCGGGATCGACGGGCAGATAGGCCGCACCGGTCTTCACGACGGCCAGCAGGGCGACCGGCAGCTCCACCGTCCGCGGCAGGGCCACCGCCACATAGTCCTCGGGCCCGACACCGCGGGCCAGCAGCCGGCGCGCCAGCCGGTTCGCCCGGGAGTTCAGCTCCGCGTACGACAGACGCACCGTGCCGCAGATCACCGCCTCGGCGTCCGGCGTCAACGCGACCTGGGCCTCGAAGAGTTCCCGCAGACTCGTCGCGGGCACCTCACGTGCCGTGTCGTTCCACTCGGCCGGCACGCGCAGGAGCTCAGCCGTGTCCACGGGAGGAAGCTGCCCGCCCGGCAGATCTGAACCGTGCATCGATGCTTCAGCCATGCCGCTGACTCCTAGTGCAGTGCGTGATGAGGCCATGGGCGTGTGTGAGGAACGGGCCCGCGAACTGGTGACCCGGCGCGGCACGAAAGGCACTCGCCACGTCGCAAGCCCCGCGTATGACGCCAGTCTGCGAAGGTAAGTGGCTCAGCTTTCGTCTCGTTATCGCTGGCGCTTCACGGTTCGGGGCCCCGAAAACGGCCTGCCGTGCGGTTTAGACGAGCGATACGCGGCCGATACCTCCGGCCCCTAAGCTTCCGCGCATGCCTCACTCTTCTGGCTCGCTCCCCACGCGGTGGCTGCGTACGTTCCAGCCGGTGGCCTCACCCCGGCTGCGGCTGGTCTGTTTCCCGCACGCCGGCGGCTCGGCGAGTTTCTTCCGCACCTGGCCCCAGCAGTTCCCGGCCGACTGGGAGGTGAGCGCGGTGCGTTATCCGGGCCGTGAGGAGCGCATCGCCGAACCCTGCCTCACGAGCATGGCGGAGCTGGCCGGCGGGATTGCCGACGGGCTGGCACCCCATATGACGCCCCACACCGTCTTCTTCGGTCACAGCATGGGGGCCTCCGTGGCCCATGAGGTCGCGGCCCTGCTCGCCGCACGCGGGGTGGCAGGTCCGGCGGCGCTCCTCGTCTCCGGCCGGGCCGCCCCCCATCGCCTGCGCCGCCTCAGCACGGGCGACCTCACGGACGAGGATCTGCTGGCCACGGTCACCCGGCTCGGCGGCCCGGGGGCCGAGGTTCTGGGGGACCCCGAGCTGCGCGACCTGGTGCTGCCGCCGATCCGTGCGGACTACGGGCTGCTCGAAGCGTATGTGGCGGGTCCCAAGGCTCCTGCCGTGGACCTTCCCGTCGTCGCCTACTTCGGGACCGACGACCCCGGTCCCACCCCCGACGACGTCCGGGCGTGGTCCGAGCTGACCTCGGTGCGCTGCGAGGCGCGCGCGTTCCCCGGCGGTCACTTCTACCTCGTCCCCCACGAAGCCGAGCTGGTCCGCGACATCCGAGAGCGATTCTCCGTCCTCGCGTCAGGGGTCTGACGCCGGCCCGGTCGGTCCTCGACGCCCGGCGTGCCCGGCACCGAGCAGAGTCATGTACAGCTGAACAAAGGAATGAGAAACGTGTACCGGACCATGATGAAGTCGAAGATCCACCGGGCCACCGTGACCCAGGCGGATCTGCACTACGTGGGCTCTCTCACGGTGAGTGCGGACCTCATGGAAGCTGCCGACCTCCTCCCCGGCGAGAAGGTGGACATCGTCGACATAGACAACGGCGCACGCCTGTCCACCTACGTCATCGAAGGCCCCCGGGACTCCGGGATCATCGGCATCAACGGTGCCGCGGCGCGGCTCATCAGCCCCGGCGATCTCGTGATCATCATCGCGTACGCGGCGGTGAACGACGAGGAGGCCCGTGAGCTCCGGCCGCGGGTGGTCTTCGTCGACGGTGAGAACAAGGTCATGAGCCTCGGCGGCGATCCCGCCGAGGTGCCCGCGGGCTCCGGCCTCAAGCGGGGGGACGTCGTCTCCCGGTAGCGTCGCCCTCTCACCGCCCGCGCCCCCGCCGCCGGTGATCCAGAAGAAGGGCCAGAGCGCCCAGGGCCAGCAGGCCGCGGGGCACACCGCGCCTTTCGCCGCCCTGGGCGGCTCCCCGGTGGGTGCGGCTCGTCTGGAAGGAGAGCCGGCGGTTGGACACGTCGTCGCCCAGGGCGCGGAGCTGCTGACCGGCGGAGCCGCCGCCCAGGAGGGCTTCCAGGGCGGTCCTCGCGCCCTGTTGCCAGGAGGCGGCTTCGGCGACGAGCTGGACCATGATGCCGGGCACCTCCTTCTGGAAGACCTTGGCCAGCGCCAGCTCCGGTGCCAGACAGCGGACCGAACCCTCAAGGTTGGCGAAGGACTTGCCGAGGATCGACACGGCCGGGCTGGAGGCGATACCGCGTCGGCTCGCCTTCTGCAGGACGGAGGTGAGGGTGACGCCGAAGTCGAGTTCGTCCAGTGAGGCGGAGGCGATTTTGGGCACCAGGGCGGCCATGTCGGAGCGGAAGCCGGGGATGTCGGACCAGGGGGTGGCGCGCCCCATCTCGGTCCACGCCGTGGCCAGCCCGTGGCCGTCGTTCTGGGCGACGCACATCAGGACCAGCAGGAGGCTCATGCTGGTGCGCTGGTCGATGCGGCCGACCATGCCCCAGTCGATGAGGGTGGCGGGCCCGCCGGGCACGGCGAAGACATTGCCGGGGTGCGGGTCGGCGTGGAAGAACCGGTCGATGAAGTACCCGCGGTACATGAAGGCGAGCAGCTCACGGCCCATCTCCGTACGCTCCCGCTCGGAGAAGTCCGCCTGGTCGATACGGCGTACCGAGGTGCCCGGCGCCATGGCCTGCACCAGCACCCGCGGCTTGGCGACGATCACTTTGGGGACGGCCAGCGAGCGGAACGGGCGGATGGACTCGCGCGCGACATCCATATTGTTCGCCTCGCCGGTGAAGTCCAGTTCGGGCTCCATGGAGTCGAAGACGATGCTGAGCATGGACTCCACGTCCACGACGGAACTGAAGCGGGGCGCCCCGCGGGTGACCAGCCGGGCGGCCCGGCGCAGCATCGCCATGTCCGCCAGTACGTCCTCGCGGATACCGGGGCGCTGGAGTTTGACGACGCCCTGCCGTCCGCCGGCCAGCGTCACCCGGTGGACCTGTGCCAGGGACGCGGCGCCCAGCGGACGTTCGGTGTCGATGTCGTCGAAGCGGAGTTTCCAGTCCGGCCCCAGGTCACGCTCCAGCACGGGCTCGAACACACAGAAGGGCTGCACCGCCACTTCGTCGTGCAGGTTCTGGAGTTCGGCGATCATGGAGGGTGGGACCATGTCGGGACGGGTCGAGAGGATCTGCCCGATCTTCACGTAGAACGGGCCGAGGCTCTCCAGCGCGCTGCGGACGGCCCGCGCCCGCCGCTGTTCGGGGTCCGTCCCGTCGGCATGCCGCCCGGACCGACGGGTCTCGTCGGCCACGAGCTGGCCCAGCACCTTGGCCACCACGCGTACGCGGGCACCGACAATGCGCGCCACTCGTTGGGACCTGCCTTTCCTCGCTGCGCTGTCTGTATGAAGTCGCCGGTCATCATTCGGCAAGCCCGGGAGCCCCCGGCCGGCCGTGCGGCGGCCGGCCGGGGGTGATGCGGCCGTCAGCCGGCCCCTACGCCCGCGCCTTCGGCATCTTCGGCACCAAGCCCTGGACGCTCTCCAGCACCCCGGTGAGGGTGGCGATCAGCTCACTCAACTGCGCGATCTGCTGCGGAAGTTGAGCCAGCCCGCCGGCCATGTCCGCCGCGCCGCCGACCGCGTTGGAGACCTGTCCGGCCGCGGCCATCGGGTTCAGGCCGCCCGCCACCTGGCCGAGACCGGCGACGGGGTTGGGCAGCCCGCCCCCGGCCAACAGCCCCAGGGCGGCGGCCGGATTGCCGGCCGCGCCGAGGGCCGCGAGCGGGTTGTTGCCCGCGAGGGCCAGAGCCGCGAGCGGGTTGCCCCCTCCGCTGTTCTTCTTTCCGCTCTTGCCCGAGCCGGTGAGGCCCTGCACCGCCGCAAGAGTGCTCAGCGAGCGGAGCGCTTCGGCCGGCAGGCCCGCGAGGGCCTGGAGCGGCAGATTGGCCAGGCCGAGGTCCGAGTCCTTGTCATCGTCGTCGCGGTCCAGGAACTCGTCGAACGCCTTCTTCGTGTCATCGGCAATGTCACCGATGAAGTCCTTGAACGTGTCACTGGTGCCCATGAGCGCAGTCTCCTTGGACTTGGAGGGGACGGGCACCCGGAACCGGGGCCCGCTGATGCCGCTTTCACGGCAGCTTCGTGGCACCGCCCGGCTCAGCCGGCGGCGTGGTGCGGTACGGGGTGTCTGCCGCGTCCGTGCAGCAGCAGCCCGGCCGATTCGGGGTGGTGGCTGCACCAGGCCACCCGGCCGGTCAGCAGGGTGTGATCCCACTCCTCCCGGGTCGCCTCGAGGGTGCAGACGATCCGCACCGGCGCCGAGACGATCAGCGGCTGGCCCAGATGAAAGGTGTGCGGGACACCTTCGAACCGCTGCTGGGGAGGGCCGGTGGCGAACTGCTCGACGAGATGACGCTGCTCCCAGCCCAGGACGTTGACCCCGAAAGCGCCGCTCCGGCGGATCCACGGCAGCGTCTGCCCCGACGAGGTCAGCGAGACCACCAGCGCCGGCGGGCTCAGGGACAGGGAGAGCAGGGCGCTGACCGTGACCCCGACGGGCCCCGCCGGGGTGTGCGTCGTCACCACGGACACACATGACGGCACATGAGCCATCGCCGCGCGGTAGACGTCCGCCATCGGGGCCTGCTGCCGGGCGGTGTGAGGCGGTGCTGTCACAGGTTTCCTCCTCCTTGGCTGCGCGGGCGTACGGACGCCCCTCAGCCGGTGGCGGTCTTCTCGCGCAGGGTCCGGCTCGCCGAGTCCAGATGACGCGCCAGGTCGCGGTAGGACTCCAGGACCCCCGTTTCGACGTACGCGATCCCCCGCTCACGGCAGAAGTCCCTGACGATGGGGCAGGCCCGGCGCAGTGCGGAGCGCGGCATGCCCGGGAACAGGTGATGCTCGATCTGGTAGTTCAGCCCGCCGTGGAAGAAGTCGCCCAGCAGCCCGGTCGGCAGCGTCCTGGCGGTGAGCACCTGCCGCTCCAGCCAGCTCCACTCCCCGCCGGTGCGGGTGGGCAGCCCCTTGTGGTTCACGGCGAAGCCCAGGCCGAGGAGGTAGCCCAGCAGACCCTGGTGCACCGCGAGGAAGAGCAACGCGGCCGGCAGCGGCAGCAGCGTCAGGACGGCCCCGAGGTAGAGCGTCACATGCGCCAGCAGCAGTCCGCCCTCCAGCCACGGGCGGCGGATCGCCCGACGGCGCAGCGCGATGAGTCCGGCGAGGCGCAGCACCACCGCTTCCAGGCCCAGCAGGGGGAAGAAGAGGTACCGCTGGTTCCTGGCGAGGAAGTGTGCCAGGCCGGACCGCTGCTCGGCCTGTTCGGGAGCGAAGACCGCCACCCGGCGCAGAATGTCCGGGTCCAGCTCCAGATGGTTGGGGTGGTTGTGGTGCCGGTTGTGATGCTGCACCCACCAGCCGAAGCAGACCCCCAGCGCGAGGTTGGCATGCACCAGGCCGAGCGCCTGGATGGTCCGGCGGTGACGGGAGATCTGCCGGTGTCCGGCGTCGTGCACCAGGAAGGCGAGCTGCTCGCACCAGACGGCGAGCCAGCCCGCGACGAGAACGACCTGCCACCACTGGCGCTCGCACAGGGCCAGGGCGGCCCAGCCGAGGCCGTTCAACAGCCAGATCAGGGTGATCCGGCCGGCGTAGCGGGCCCGGCGGGGCTGCATCAGACCCGCGTCGTGGACGCGCCGGGACAGTTCGCGGAAGTCCTCGTCCCGGTCCGTCTCCCGGCTCCGCGCCGCGTCGTCGTCCCGCAACGCACCGTTGATTCGGGGCCCTTCGCCGTCCCCGGCCGGGAGCGGGGCCGGTACGCCGTGCCCTGCCGTCGTGCTCACCGGCCCAGCCCCATGTATGCGAGCCGCGATTCCTGGGTCCGGCGGGCCCACTCGAGGGCGGTCCGCATCCGCTCCTCGGCAGTGGTGTCGACGAGCCGGCGGCCGGGCCATGCCTCGTAGTCGCCCACCAGCGCGCGGTGTTGCTCCATCCCCTGCTGGAACAGTTCCTCCCTGCGGTACGTCATCTCCTGCACCGGCAGTCCGGCCCACAGCTGTTCCCCCCGTCCCAGCAGCGCGGCGATGCGCGCCGTGTCCCCGGGGCAGCGGTGCAGATGACGGCGGACGATGGTGGAGCCCACCGAGAGGTGCCGGATCTCGTCGATGCCCGCCGCCCGCTCGATCTCGGCGGCCGGGGCGTCGAGCGGCCGCCACTTGCGTTCGCTCAGCTCCGCGGTGGGGGCGAGGACCCCCTCGACCAGCACGGTGAGGGTGACGACCCCGCCGATGTAGTCGCCCTCGCGCTCCAGGACGGACAGTCCGAAGCGCTCCAGCGGGTCCAGGACCGCCTCGCGGTCGGCCCCGGCGAGCTTCTCCATCGTGTCGGCCAACTCATCCTGCTCGACGCCGAGTTCACGCAGATGACCGCGGAAGGCATAGGCGTGCCGCGCCTCGTCCATCAGTTGTGTGGTGAAGAAGTCCATCTCGGCGACGTCCGGAGCGTGGGCGATGAGGAAGGAGATGGCACGGGCCGCCTTCTCCTCCGCCATCGAACGGAACGCCATCTCCTGCATGACCGCCTGGCGCAGCGGCCCTTCGACGAGCATGTGCTCCGGTACGGCCACGCCGCGGGACCGGCCCATGGGGTCGCCGCGCAGGGTGCCCTGCGGCACCGCGTTCAGCCAGTAGGGGATATCGCAGCCCTCCGGCGTCAGCTCGCTGGTGAGTGCTCCGTCCAGCAGGTCGGGAGCCTGATCGTGATCCGCTTCGCGAGGGACGGTGTCGGGTGCCACGCTCAACATCTCGGTTCCTCTTTCACTGGTGTCGCTGTTCGGCGGGCTGAGGGAATGAGCTGGGAAAGGGGCGGTGGAAGCAGGCGGAACGGGCGGGGGAGCAGGCAGGCAAGGGCGGCGAGGGCCCATCAGACGGTCCTGGTCAGGCGCAGCAGATTCCACACGGCGGCCACGCTCACGCCGTTCTGGAACGCCAGGTACTCGGGCTCGATGTGCTGCGGACGCCACTTGAGCTTGAAGGATTCCTGGGCCGCCGCGGGGTAGAGCGCCTGCCCCCGGCTGCCCAGCAGCTCCAGCATGCGGCGCAGGACCGTGCTGGACGGCCCGGGGCCCTGCAACGGATCCCCGAACTGGACGAACGGGGTGAAGCCGAGGTGCAGCCAGCCGCAGCTCTCCTCCTGGAACTGCTGGAGGCCGGTGGCGAAGAGAAGATCGACGGTCCCGGGAGGCGCCTCGGGCGACCGGCGCGTCAGGTCGTACAGCCAGCCCGTGCGTGCCCCGAAGACGGGCGAGTAGGAGACATAGCCCACCGTCCGCCCCTCGTGGACGGCGGTGAAGAGCCGCCGGTAGGGCCTGCCGGGGCCGCCCCGCTCCCCGATGAGGAAGTCCAGCTCCTTGACGTGCCGTCCCTTGGCGCGGAGCCAGGCGGCGTCGACGTGGTCGAGGGCGGCGGCCCGGGCCGGATCGTCCGCCTCGCCCGGCGGGACCTCCCGGACCACCACGCCCTCGCGCCGTGCCCGGTTCACCATGTTGCGGACCTTGACCATGCGCTGGCCCCGGAGGCTGTAGTCCGCCAGCGCGATGCTGAAGGACGCACCGAGCTGGTTGACGACGAAGCCGTGGTCGGCGTGGAGCAGCGCGTCGTCCCGGGAGAGCTGCACGGCGCCCACCCGTCGTCGCTCGCCCCGCGCCCGTTCCAGCAGTGCCACGAGAACGCGCTCGCGGTCGCCGTACGCGCAGACCGGGCCGCACAGCTCGAACAGATGCCGGCGTCCGCTCTCCCGGTAGGCGGCGAATCCGTCGAGGCCGTCGGGGGCCATCCTGCGGACACCGGAGTTCATGGTCAGGAAGGCGCTGCTGTGCCGGCCGTGACGGCGCAGCACGTCCACCGCCTCGTCGTCACCGAGGGCGGCCGGGGCGGTCACCGCACGGCCTCGCTCGGATGCGGCACCGCGCCGCTGCGTGGCCCTGGCGCGGCCGGCGGAGCGTCGGGGCCGGGGCCGGGCGGAGCGACGGCGTACCAGGGCACGGTCGCGAAGTCCCGGAGCGCGGCGCCCACCGCCGGATGCGGGACGGGCTCGAACGAAACCGTGAAGGACTTCACGAAGTTGCCGAACAGGCCCCGGTCCCCGCACAGATGGATGGGGATCACGAGCAGCGCCCACTCGGGGCCCACGGTCCAGATCCAGCCCGCCACGACCAGCCCCTGGAAGCCGAGGCTGTGCATCACGTTGTAGAGCACGTAGTAGGCCCGGTGGATCCGGCCGTCGCCGCTGCGCCGGAAGGCGACGGCCCCGGGCAGATAGCCGATGACGTCGATGTACGCGAAGAGGACCACCGCGACCCACCAGCGGACCGCGCCGAGATGGGCCACGAAGAACCCGCCCGCCACGACGAGCCCGAGGAGGTACTCCAGCCTCAACAGCCGGTAGGTGGTGGGCGTCTGGCACAGATTGTGGGTGTCCATGCCTCAGCTCCGGCCCGCGGCGACCGGCACGGCGTCGGCAGGCCGGACGCCGGTGAACCAGCCCGCCAGCGCCCGCGCCACGTTCTCCTTGAGGACCCGCTCGGCCGCCGGATCGAGAAGCTGAGCGAGGCTGACCACGCCGAAGTCGAAGCAGGTCACGAAGCGGATCTCGCACCCCGACGGGACGTCCCGCAGGTGCCAACTCCCCTCGAAATGGAGGAAGTCGCCGTCCTCCTGCACGAAGTCGATCCGGAAGTTCTCCCTGTCGATGCGGTCCCGTTCGCTCCAGCGGAGCGTCCCGCTGCGGAACTGGACCTCCCAGCGGCTCACGGACTCGCCCGGACGCTCCGGGTCCGGCGTGACGACCACCGACCGCACGTCGGGGGCATGGGCGGGGAAGCCGGACAGGTCGGCCAGGGCGTCGAGCACCTCGGCCGGGGACTGGTCGACGAGCAGGGTCAACTCGGCACAGCGCATGAGCGACTCTCTTCTTTCCAGGCGTTCCGACGGCTCTCGGAGAGCGCCGTGCAGGCTTGTTCGAAGGTGGTGAGCAGGATGTCCACGTCCCGGTCCGTGAGGACGGCGGGCGGGGTGAACCTCAGCACCGCGTGCGAGTTCAGCGAGTGGTTGGCGATCACCCCGCGGGAGATCAGCTCCAGCAGGAGTTCGGCCGTCAGGCCCGGTTCGGCCAGCTCGACCCCGATCAGCAGACCGGCGCCGCGCACCTCGACCAGCAGCTCCCCGAGGCACTCGGCCGCGATCTGCCGGATACGGGGCAGCAGATGACTGCCCAGCGCCTTCGCCCGGGAGACCAGGCCCTCCTCCTCGATACAGGCGATGGCGGCCTCGGCCGCCGCCATCGCCACCGGAGCCGCGGAGAACGTGGAGGTGTGCACGAAGGGGTCGCTGCCGAACGGCTGGAAGACCTCCTGGCGCGCCACCATGGCGGAGACGGGGATGACCCCACCGGACAGCGCCTTGCCGACCAGCAGCATGTCGGGGACGACCCCCTCGCGGTCCGCCCCCCACCAGGTACCGAGGCGCCCGAGTCCGGTCTGCACCTCGTCGAGCACCAGCAGCGCACCGTGGGCCCGGCAGGAGGCCGCGACCTCCGAGAGGTAGCCCGGGGGAGGGAGGTGCACCCCGGCCTCCGCCTGCACCGGCTCGACGATCACACATGCGGTGTCGGCCGGCCCCTGCGCCAGTTCCTGTTCGAGCGCGGCGGCGTCCCCGTACGGAAGATGACGGACCCCGGGCAGCAACGGGAGGAACGGCTCGCGGTACATCGGGTTGCCGGTGGCCGACAGTGCGCCCATCGTCTTGCCGTGGTAGCCCCCGTGCGTGGCCAGCACCCTGGTTCTGCCGTGGCAGCGTGCCAGCTTCAGCGCGGCCTCGACGGCCTCCGCACCGGACCCGGCGAAGTGGACATGATCCAGACCGGGCGGGGTGACGGCGGCGAGTGCCTCGGCGGCCGCCCCCGCGCGCGGCTCCAGCAGCATCCGGGTGGCCACGGGGTGGGTCGCGATCTGCTCCGTGACCGCCCGCACCACCCGCGGATGCCGGGCGCCCGTCAGCAGCACGCCGTAGCCGCCGCAGTTGAGCAGGGCCCGCCCGTCCGTGGTGAACACCCACGCTCCCGACGAGCTGCTCTCCACCAGCCCGCCGAAGAGTTCACCCAAAGTCGCCCGTGCGGGGCTCAGATGGGCGCGGTAGCGGGCGGTCACCGCGGCCTTGGTCTTCTCGGGGGACGGATCGGGGTCGCCGGGGGGTCTCGGCTGCCGTCCGGGTACCGGCGGCGGGGTTTTCGTGTGCCCGCGCGTCCGGGCAGGGGGCGAGGTCATAGGGGCTCCAGGAGGAAGCGGAACGGTTCGGGCCGAGGGCGGACAGCTCAGGGCATGACGAACGGCCGGCCGGCGAAGTAGGCGTCCA
Organism: Streptomyces sp. NRRL S-1813; assembly: GCF_000719605.1. Lineage (NCBI taxonomy): Bacteria > Bacillati > Actinomycetota > Actinomycetes > Kitasatosporales > Streptomycetaceae > Streptomyces > Streptomyces sp. NRRL S-1813. The sequence goes on along the minus strand of NZ_JOHB01000051.1, from coordinate 24,105 downwards.
TGGAGGCCGCCGTACTCGTGCGCGACGGCGGGTGGAAGGCCAGCGCTCGACCCGCCGCCAACCGGTAGGCGACATCGGGTGAGTTGATGAAGGCCATACCGCCGAGGAGTTCGGCGGAGCGGCCCGACAGATCACTCACCGCGTCCTGGACGGCGTAGCGCACCGTCAGCGCGTCGGCGAGTGCACCCGTACCGGACTCACCGCTCTCCAGGCGCAGCGCGACGGTATCGAGCTGGAGCAGAGCCGAACGCAGACCGGCGCCCAGGGCGGCCCGGTCCGAGGTGCTGCCGCGCGACCGGCGGAAGACCTCCTCGACCAGCGAAGCCGCCAGGCCCGCATAGACGCTGGAGATGATCAGCTGGAACCAGATCAGTCCGGTGCTGGTGAGCCGTTCGGCGTCGGCGGGGTCGTCCCCCAGCCGCAACAGCTCCTCCGGGCCGCACGGGACCTCGTCGAAGCGCACTTCGTCGCTCTCCGCCCCGGCCAGCGCGGGGGTGTCCCAGAAGGAGTGCACGCTGATGCCCTCGGCCGTCGCGGGGATCAGCACGATCGCGGTCTCGGGTTCCTCCCCGTCCTCCGCCGCCAGCCGTACGCTCGCCGTGATCAGGTCCATGGACCGCGAGAGGCTGCACGGCTTCTTCGACCCGGTGACCCGGTAACGACCGTCCTCGGCCTTGCGCGCCGCCATCGTCGGCGTCAGCACACCCTGCCCCGAGGTGCCCTCCGCGAACGCGGACGCCACCAGCAGCCGTTCACCGGCCACCGCACCGAGCAGCACCGGGACCAACGGGTTCACACTCTCCGGCACGGCCCGCAGCGTGGCGACGGAGAAGCCGTGCATCGCCACCGCCGCGCCGAGCGAGGGGGAGTACGACGAGAGGGCTGCCATCGTCCGTACCGCGTCCCGGGGGCCGGCTCCGGCTCCGCCGTGCTCGGTGGGGATCAGCAGCCCGGCGCCGCCGTACTTCCGGAACAGCTCGATCGCGGGACTGCCCGGCCGCTCCAGCTCCTGGAGCGGGATTCCCGACAGCGCCGGGCACAGCCCCGGCAGCAGGCGGTCGCAGTGGGACCGTGCCTCGTCCAGCATCCTCATGAAGCGCTCCTGTCGGTGCAGTCGGTGCAGTCGGTGCATTCGGTGCAGTCGGTGGTGGCGGGGGAGCCGAACACCGCGTCGCGCGGGTTCACGCCGTGGGCGACGCTCACGCCCTGCAACCGGGACGTCCGCAGCGGCGGATAGTTGGCCTCCCCGTAGACCCCGCCCGTCAGGCCGGTCCCGCCGTGGGTGGGCAGACAGGGGAGGAAGCCGACGTGGGAGTCGTTGACCTTGAGCAGCCCTCCGTTGCGTACGTCGCGGACGAACCGGTCGATGACCCGGCGCTCCCGCGCCCACACCGAGTTCCGCAGCCCGTAGGCGTTCTCGTTGAGGAACGCGATCATCCGGCCGAGGACGTGCTCGTCGTCGCCGGGCTCGGCCACCACCACCGGGAGGAGCGGGAAGAAGGTCTCCTCCCGTACGGCATCGACCAGGCGCGCACCGGCCAGGCCGTCCACCCGCAGGACGGTCGGCTGGAGGAAGGGGCCGTTGTCGCTGACGGTTCCGTCGATCTCGATGCGATGTCCGCCCCGCAGGACCTGGGCCCCCGCACCGACCGCCTGATCGAGGAAGGCGAAGAACTTCTCGCTGCGCACCACGGGGGAGAGCAGCGTCTTTGGGTCGTCGGGGTAGCCGGGCCGCAGCGCGTCCACGGCCTCGCCGAGCCTGCGCAGCAGCTCATCCGCGATATCGGGGTGCACCACCGCGTAGTTGGGGACCATGCAGATCTGTCCGGAGCCGAGGAAGCACTCGGTCAGCGCCTGTACGGCACGGTCGAGGTGGGCGTCGCGCCAGACGGCGACACCGTCGTTGCCGGCGAGTTCGAGGATCGGCTTCTTGCCCTGGGCGACACACTTCGCCTCCAGGCGGAGCCCGAAGTCGGAGGGGCCGATGTAGAAGATGTCGGCGACCGCCGGGTCGTGCAGCCAGGACTCCAGGACCTCCTGCGGGGCGGCGCAGAAGAAGTTCAGCGTCCCGGGGGGTGCGCCGGCCTCTTCGAGCGCGGGCACCAGGATCTCCCGCAGGACGTACATCGCTCCCAGCGGGGCGCTGCGCGGGACCCGGACCACCAGGGTGTTGCCGGCGAGCATCGCGGCGGCCGCCAGCAGCACGCTCGACAGCGGCGCGTTCTGCGGCGGGTTGGCACAGACGACGCCGTCCGGCTGGCGACGGACCAGCATCCTGCGGGGTCCCTGCGAGAACTCCATGTGCAGCTGACCGGCGTAGAACTGGAGGTTCTCCTCGGAGTATCCGCCGAGAAGCCCCGCGAACTGCCACTCCGCAAGGACGCGTGGATGCTGCTCCTGGATCAGCACCTCGATGATCTCCGACCGGTGGGCCTCCAGCCGGCGGCGCACGGCCCGGCCGAGCGCGAAGACCCGCGTACGGGCGGGTGCGGCCGCCCACTGCGGAAATGCCTCGGCCGCCGCTTTCACCGCCGCCCGGGCGGTCTCGCTGTCGGCCACCGAGCAGCGGGCGAGCACATTCGGATTTCCCGGATCCCCCTTGCCGCGTTCCAGTGCCCTTTTCGCCCGCAGAGTGGCGAATACGTCATTGAGCATGGCCCGCGCGCTCATGCAGTAGACGCCATTGTCGGAGGGCACATCGACTCCGCCGACAAATGAGTGATACTCGCGCGGAGCGGCTTGCCGCACCGCTCTTTCGACGGGGGCGATTTCGCCCTCCCCGCCATCCGGAAAACCGGTGCAAAAGGATTCCTTGACCGAGTCTTCCACCTGGAGATGATTCATCCCGAGGGAACTCCTTTCCGGTCGTCCGGCAGGACGATCAGTACGTCACTTTCGCATTCCGGTGACCAGGAGCATGCTGAGTTCCTCGCCCCCCTGGAGCAGGTTGCGGAAAGCCCCCATCCGCTCCACGACATAAGGCAGACTCCAGAGATCGGCCACTTCGGTGGCCCAGCCGTGGCCGCCCCACCAGTTCCCGGAATCCCGCAGCCGCCACGGCCATGGCGTCCCCGCCGCGGCCATGTCCTCCAGCCACGGCCGCATGAACGAGGACTGGGCGGTATCGGCGTTCAGGCATTCGGCGCCCAGGCTGCTGCCCGGCGCGGAGAGCCCGGACGCGGTGGTCACGATCGCCTCCACCACCTCGGGTTCGAAGTAGTAGAGGAGCCCTTCGCACAGCCACGCCGCGGGCTCCGCCGGATCGAATCCGGCCTCAAGGAGGGCATCTGACCAGGAGCCTTGCAGATCGGCCCCGACGGCGATGCGCTCACCCGCCGCAGGAGTACAGCCCGCCAGCACCTCCTCCTTGAAGGCATGCACCGCCGGCAGGTCCACCTCGTACAGCCGCGTCCCCGCCGGCCAGTCGAGCCGGAAGGCCCGTGTGTCGAGGCCGGCCCCCAGCAGGACCACCTGCCGGCACCCCGACCCGACGCCGGCCCTCAAGTGGTCGTCGAAGAACCGCGTACGGACCGCCAGCCATTCGGGCAGCAGCACCTGAAATGCCCCCGCCCCCGGCGGGCCATGGAACCCACCGGCCGCCGCCACGAAATTCCCGGCCCACGGGTCGCTGAACAATGCGTTCTGCTTACGGGATTCGCTCGCCCGCATTTCCGCGGTCCACAAGGCGGTCTCGGAAACTCCGACGAGCTCGATTTCACGCTCCTGCGTCACCGGGAATCTCCTTCCCTGCGCACGCTCGGCCTGACGGCGAAAAGCATCGATGAAGAGCCTGTACTGGTCCATGTCGACCAATTCAAGAAGGCATCCTTTCGTGCGGCGTACGGCATGCGGCATGGCAACGTCATACGCCAAACGGCCTAACTGGAAAGGATCCTACGGTGAATGAACTGCCCGATAGCAAGGCTGGTCTGACAAAGGACCCGGACGGATGAATAGTACGACCGCGAAACCGTGAAACGCGGGCGGCGGTTTCCGGCCACCGATTTCCATTTCCTGTACGTTTCCCTGGCGTTTCCCAAAGGCCGGCGCCCGCGCGATGTGGCCACTACCCGTCGAAGAACGGGGCCGGTATATCGGGCCTCTCACACCCCCGAGTGGTCGGGTACAGGACACCGGCGGGGCCGGCCTGGCGCCCCGCCGCCTCGGCTTGAGCCACCCGCCGCGCCCCCGCATGTCGGCAAGAATGAGCTCCTCGAAGGCCGGTCCGCCGCCCACCCCTCCAACGCGTCCTTCCTCGGCGTCTCCCGCCACGAAGTCGGCAACAGCGGCTCACTGACGTCGAGTTGCCGGGGGTGTGCGCGTCGCCGACCGGGTCCTTTTCGGGACGTCCATGCGGCGTTCCGGACGTGAAGTCGCCGTCAGGGATGCCGTATGCCGGCTTCGCGGAGCGCGGCGCTTGGCTGAGCGGAGCGTGCAGCGACGGCCGCGCCGTAGTGGGGTGCGCCCCAACTGATGGGCTATTACGGAGTGTTGCCTCGGCGACGGCCTGCGAACGGGAGCGCCACGCGAATCCGCAGCCGGGTAGGCAGCTGTGTATTCCGAGCTGCTCGAAGGGCGGGGGCGTTCTCGTCCCCGTGGGCGGTGTTTCGCCCGCCGGAAGTCGGCCGCTCCGCCCCTGGCTCTGCCTCTGCCTCGGTCCGAAAACAGAAATCGACGGTGCGGGCTCCCCGCCGCCGCTCTCCGTTTTGGAAAGAGACCCCCGGGCAACAGAGCACTGTCGGGATGACCGGCACACGGAAACGGCTCCCCTTGTCCCCTCCCCTTTGCCATCGGAAGGAACAGGCCGGGGTGAAGCCTGCCGCCGCATCGCATGGTGCATCGCACTGAAGGGATATCGCATGAGTGCCAATGTCTGGGGATACCTTCCCGACTCCGGGTACAGGGCGGGCACGGTCCTTGTGGGGTATAGCGTCGAAGCCATTGACGGGAGTATCGGCAAGGTCGACAAGCATTCGGATGAGGTGGATTCCGCACACCTCGTCGTCGGCACCGGGCCCTGGATCCTCGGCCGCCGCGTCGTCCTGCCGGCCGGCACCGTGACCGGTATCGACCAGGAGGAGGAGAAGGTCTACGTCGGCCGCACCCGGCAGGAGATCAAGGACGCGCCCGCCTTCGAGAGCGGCGAGCACGAGGGCAGTGCTGACTACTTCCACCAGGTCGGGGCATATTTCGGTGGATTTCCCCGCGTGTGATTCAGGCTCGGCACCCGAGGGGCCGGTCGCTTCCGGGGGGTCGGCCGGCCCGGGGCGTCCGTCTGCGCGGCGTCGGGACACATGGGGCGTGAAGCCGCGGATCCGGGGAAGCAGTCAAAGCACCTTCTCGTGGAAGTAACCTTCTACGCGGCCTGCCGAGCGGGTTGCAGAGGAGCTCCAGGGCGTGCAGAGGGATCAGGCGGTGAGGTGAGAGACGTGATGGGCACGCAGCAGGTCCAGGTGAACAAAGCAGCGGACGCGCGGGCCCTTGTCCATGAGCTGCTGGACGCGCACCGTCCGCGGATCGAGGAACGCTCCGTCATTGACGCCGTGCTGGTCACCTCGGAATTGGTCACCAATGCCCAGCGTCACGGAGGCGGACTTTCCGGATTCTCCGCCCGGATCGCGGCCGGTCTCCTGGAAGTGACCGTCGCCGATCACAGCCCCCATCAGCCCGCCACGGCCGCCGGACGGGAAAAATTCGCGGTCGGCGGATATGGGTGGCCGATGGTTCAGGAACTCACCGCCTGCGTGGTCATTGTCCCCACCGCGGGCGGCAAGGCCATTACCGTTACCGTTCCTCTCGCATTCGACCGCGTGGCCGCCTGATGCCCGCGCCGGCATGACAACGCCGTATGACAACTCCGGGCACTTCACCCTGTCGACAGCGTGCCGCCCCGTATAGCCATGCCCGCTGTGGCGCCCGCAAAGGGGCCTGAGAGTATTGCCGTCCTGCCGTGCGAGAGAAGCGCCCCGGCCGGTGATGCCCGCCTGCGGGCGGACAAGGGATGCGGCGCCGCCAGGACGGCTCGAGCGCATTGAGGTGGAAGTGTGTGATGCGGGGAGTACCTGTGAGGGCAGCCGAGGCACGCAACTTTGTGCACGACTTGCTGCACGGGACCGGCAGCCAGGTCGATGACCTGGCCCTCGTCGATGCCCTCCTGGTGACCACGGAGCTGGTCACCAACGCCCAGCGGCACGGGGGCGGGCTCACCGGGTTCACCGCGCAGATCGTCGAGGGGTGTCTGGAAGTGGCGGTCGAGGACGCAAGCGAGCGTCGCCCCACCACAGTCCCTCGGAACCCCGACGCCACGGGCGGCTACGGCTGGCCCCTGATACAACGGCTCGCCCGCACCGTCGACATCACCATGACCCTGACCGGCAAAACCATCCGTGTGACGTTGCCCCTCTGCACTGCCGGCCCGTCCCTGTCGCCATGAGCCGCGGAGTCGCGGCGGCCACCTGAACTCGGCGGCGCGCTCCCCGCCATGCCGAAGCGTCTCGACTCATGAACCTGCTCCGCCGGGGCATACGCGAGGTCAGCAGGTTTTCCCACCAGAAGGCGAGGGTGATCATGGGTATCGGCGGATGCATCGGGCTTATTGCGGTGGGCGCCATTTTGACGTTCGCGGTGGACTGGCAGCTGTCCAGCGTCAATCTCGACGTGGTCGGGCTCATCATGATGGCCGTCGGAGTGATCGGCCTGGCGGCCTATGTGAGCATCCTCAAGCGCCGCCGTGTCCAGCCGCCGGCTCCCGGGGCTCCGGTGGTCGACGTCGAGGAGACGCGTACCTACCGGTGAATGACGCGCCGGCCGGCTGTCTCCCCATTGCCGAACACGGGCTGATCGGTGATCTGCGCACGGCCGCGCTGGTCGGGACCGATGGCCGGATCAACTGGTTCTGCGCCCCGCGCTTCGACTCACCCAGCATTTTCGGATCGCTGCTCGATGCGCGGAACGGCGGGCACTGGCACCTCAGCCCGGTCGGGGATGTGGCCAAACGACAGCAGTACTACTTTCCCGACACCAACATCCTCATGACGCGGATGCTGACCGACAACGGCATTGTCGAGATCCAGGACTTCATGCCGATACGGGCAGAAGGAGACCGTCATCACCGGCAACGTCTGGTCCGGCGGGTCGTCAGCGTACGGGGCGGCGCACGCCTCCGAACGGTCATCGCCCCGCGGATGAACTACGGCCGGGACCCGCACAAAGTGGAATCCCAGCCGCACGGTGTGCGGTTCACCAGCGAGGCACTGGAACTCTCGCTCCAGGCCAGCGTGACCCTGCGGGCCGATGGTCAGGACGCCGTCGGTGAATTCGACCTGACAGAGGGCCAGTCGGTGCTCTTCGCGCTGGAGTCCACCGCACCGTCCTGTGCCGAGCCGTCCGTCGATCTGGTCGATGCGGAGGCCGCCGAGGAGCTGTTCCGTTCCACCGTACGGTTCTGGCGCGAGTGGCTGAGCCAGTCCACCTACACCGGCCGCTGGCGCGAAATGGTGCACCGCTCGGCGCTGACCCTCAAACTGCTGACCCATGAGCCCACGGGCGCCATTGTCGCCGCACCGACCATGGGACTCCCCGAACAACTCGGCGGTGAACGGAATTGGGACTATCGCTACGTCTGGATTCGCGACGCGGCCTTTTCCCTCCACGCTCTGCTGCGCCTGGGCTTCACCCGCGAGGCGCAGGCCTTCATCAGCTGGCTGACCGACTGTCTTCCCGGTGCACATGACGGTGACCGCGGCCCGCTGCGGGTGCTGTACTCCATCGACGGCCATGACGAGCTGCCCGAGCAGATCCTCGACCACTGGGAGGGCTACCGGCGGTCCGCCCCGGTCCGGGTGGGGAATGGCGCCGCCGACCAGCTCCAGCTCGACATCTACGGCGAACTCTTCGACTCCATCTACCTGTTCAACAAACACGGCGCCGGCATTTCGCACGAGAGCTGGAGAGACCTGTGCGCCATTCTCGACTGGCTCCTGGAGCACTGGGACAGCCCTGACGCGGGCATCTGGGAGACCCGTGGCGGTCAGCAGCGCCACACCTATTCGCGGGTGATGTGCTGGGTCGCGGTGGAGCGCATGATCAGAATGGCCCGCCAACGCGGTCTGCCGGGTGATCTGGGCCGCTGGATGGCGGAACGCGACAGGATCTATCACCAGATCATGGACCAAGGCTGGAGCGCACAGGACCAGACCTTTGTCCAACGCCTCAGCGGCGACGCGGAGCAGCCCCCGGAGAGCATTCTGGATGCCTCGCTCCTGGTGCTGCCGATGGTCAAGTTCTTGTCGCCGGAGGATCCGAGATTCCGCTCCACCGTGAAGGCGATCGGCGAGAATCTCGTCACGGACAGCCTGGTATTCCGCTACGACCCGAAAGTGTCTCCCGACGGCCTGGACGGCACCGAGGGGACCTTTTCGATCTGCTCGTTCTGGTGGGTCGAGGCACTTGCCCGCACCGGCCAGGTCGATGAGGCCAGGGTGGCACTGGAGAAGATGTTCACCTACGCCAACCACCTCGGTCTGTATGCGGAGCAGATAGGGATGACCGGCGAACATCTGGGAAATTTCCCGCAGGCGTTCACCCATCTCGCGCTGATCAGTGCGGCCACAAGCCTGGACGGTTTCATGGGCTGAGCCTTCGGCCTCCGCCGTACCGCCACAACAGGGAAACACCCCTCGCTGCCGGCGGAATGACACCGGCCGTCGGACCGGTTATGGGCATACTTGCTGCCGTCTCCTCGGAACCTGCCATAGGAGCACGGCTCCCGAGCGAAGCGCTGTCCAGCCTAAGAGAACCGAAGGGCAGGAAGACCGTGGCTGACTTTCTTACCGATGTCGAAACCCTCCGCGAGCGCGCCCGCCGCGAGATGGACAAAGGACCGGTCACCGAGGCGTACGGCGCCGATCTGACGCGCGTCCTCCAGGTGCTGAACGAGGCGCTGGCCACAGAAATCGTGTGCACCCTGCGGTACAAGCGGCACTACTACACGGCATCCGGGATCTATTCGGAACCGGTCGCCGCCGAGTTCCTGGAGCACGCGGCGGAGGAGCAACAGCACGCCGACAAACTGGCGCAGCGCATCGTTCAGCTCGGCGGCGAGCCCGACTTCAACCCGGACACGCTGACGTCGCGGGCGCACTCCCAGTACGACGCCAGCGCAGACCTCCTCGACATGATCAGGGAAGACCTGGTGGCCGAACGTGTCGCCATCGCCTCCTACACCGAAATCGCGAAGTGGCTGGGGGACGGCGATCCGACCACGCGGCGCGTATTCGAGGAATTGCTGGCGAAGGAGGAAGAGCACGCAGACGACCTCCGAGGGTTGCTGGAACGCATTCCGCAGGACAGGAAGACCGGTTGACGCGGGCCCGCAGTACAGAGTGTTCCGGCCCCGCCGTTCCTGCCCGCCACGGGAGATGACGCCTCCGCCACCGTGCCGGCTCAGGCCGGTGGCGGAGGCCGAGGCGCTCAGGCTTCGAGGGCGCGGGGCATGTTGTCGGCGAGCGTGAAGCAGTCGGTGGTGCCGGTGACATCAAAGAGCCGGCGGATGACGTCGTGCAGCGGGCCGGCGACGATCAGCTTGCGCTCTTGCCGGTCGTGGGCGGTCTGCGTGGCGAGCAATACGTGCAGCACGGTGGAGTCGGCGAAGTCGGCGAGAGACAGGTCGATGACGGTACGTGGAGCGCCGGAGTCCTGCGCCAGCGCACATGCCTCTTTCAGAAGAGGAGCGCTGTCGTGATCGAGGGACCCGCTGACCCGGACGACGAAGGCCTCGTCCTCGACAGCATGAGTCACCACAGCCGGTGTATGAACGTACATGGGCGCCAGCATGTCATGCGTTTAGGGCACAGGTTCCAGGCAGTCTCACTGTTCGGCGAAGCAAAGGCCTTCCCTCGAACGGGCCCCGCTCCGTCAGTTCGTCGAAGCCCCTCCGGTACCGCGTCCTCGCTCTCCCGAGGTGTGTACCGCTGGGCCGGTCATGTTCCGTGTAAATGATTCCTGAATTTCGCGGATGGCCCCCATGTCCACCGACTGCGCCACTCAGCGGGGTGATTGTTCGACAGGCATGCATAGGAGCCGCGGCGTCGGGCAATGGGCGTGCTCAAACGACCTGAATTCCGGAGGTGAATCATGAACGCGGTTTTCGAGGGCGTATCGGACACGAAACTACCGGGCGCCGCCGCGGGCGGGCCGTCACCGCGCGCCGGAAAATCTTCCACCCCGCTTCCCCACATCGAGGACGCCGGGAGCGTAGCTCCCCATGACGCCAAGGCTCTGTCGCCGCTGTTCTTCGAACGACTCGGGGAACTCGACGAAGGCACCCCCGACTATCAGTACGCCCGCAACACGCTCATCGAGATGAACCTGTCTTTGGTGCGCTATGTGGCCTCCCGGTACAGAAGCTACGGCGACCAGATGGAAGACATCGTCCAAGTCGGCACCATCGGCCTCATCAAGGCCATCGACCGGTTCGACCGCTCGCGCCGGACGGAGTTCGCGGCCTTCGCCATCCCCCACATCCTCGGCGAGATCAAGCGGTTCTTCCGCGACACCAGCTGGGCCGTTCACGTGCCGCGCCGACTACAGGAACTCCGTGTCGACCTGGCCCGGGCGGCGGAGCAGCTGTCCGCCCTCCTGGACCGGGAACCCACCGTCAAGGAGCTGGCCGAGCACCTTGGGCTTCCGGAAGAGGAGGTCATCGAAGGCATCGTGGCCGGCAACGGCTACACGGCCGTCTCCCTGAACGTGCCCTGCGACAGCGATACGGCCCAGGGCGGCGGCGGACTGTCCTTCGCCGACGTGCTCGGCGGGACCGACCCCGCCACCGAGCGCGTCGAGGACCGGTGTGCCCTGGCCGCACTCCTCCGGCTGCTCAGCGACCGCGACCGCCTCATCATCCAGCTGCGCTTCGGCCAGGAGATGACCCAGGCGCAGATCGGTGCCGTACTCGGCGTGTCCCAGATGCACGTCTCGCGCCTGCTCACCCGCATCATCAAGCAGCTCCGCAGCGGAATGCTCAGCCAGAAGTGACCCCGGGGCAACCCGTTTCCGGCCGCCACACCGAAACGGGTCCGGGCGCCGTACCGGCGTCGTCCACTGCGCCGTGCGCGCATACGGAGGGGCCACAGCGTGAAAGCTGTGGCCCCTCCGTTGGTGGAACCTGCCTCGTGCCCCCGCATTGCCGCGTCAGTCGACGCAATGGGCGTGGGGGAGCGAAAGCGGCCCGGAGTGCACACTGCGGTGGAGGTGAGTCCCCTGCGGGACAGCGCGCCCTCCGGGCCGCGCTTTCCCGTGTGCCCGTGGGTGTGGTGATGATGCCTCAGCTGGCACAGGAAAGGGGTGGGCCGGACAACGGATGCTGTCCGGCCCACCCCTTTCCCGCGGACTACTGCGGGCTACCAGCGGTACCACCGGCCGCGCTTGCCGCCGGCTCCGGCGGAACGCAGGACAAATCCCAGCGCCCAGATAACGAGGACGACCACTGCGACGAACCAGAGCGCCTTGAGGGCGAATCCGGCACCGAAAAGAAGAAGCGCGAGAAGAAGTACGAGAAGCAGGGGAACCATATTTATCAACCTCCGAGCCATCATGTGCCCCGGCCCCGGACTCGCACACAACGTTTCTTCCCGGATAAGTGGGGAACACCCGGCAGCCGGCAAGCACTCCACCTAATACACCGTGAAAGGAGAGACACTCCCAGGATTCGAGGCTCCCGAAGGTTTCCGCGACCGCGCGGCACCACCACACCCATCGGCCAGAGCCCTGATCGCATCTGCGTCCGGTCCTCCATGCATGGCTGTGTGAGATGGGGGTAGGCGGCCGTAGCAGCGTCCGCAGGTGCCGGGCGCGCGGGAAGGCGAGATGACCACCATCGTGAGCGAGACCACTACCGAGCAGCGGTACACCCCCACGGACTCCGTGCTGCCGGAGGTGACGCAGCCGCAGAAGGTGGCCCCGCGCGACGCGAAGGAGTTGTCGAAGCAGTTCTTCGAGCGGCTCCAGGTCCTCGACGAAGGCACGCACGAGTACCAGTACGCGCGCAACACCCTCATCGAGATGAACATGTCGATGGTGCGCTACGTCGCCCGTCGCTACCGCAACCGCGGCGACGACATGGAAGACGTCATCCAGGTGGGCACGATCGGTCTGATCAAGGCCATCGACCGGTTCGAGCTCTCACGTGAGGTGGAGTTCTCCACCTTCGCCGTGCCCTACATCCTCGGGGAGATCAAGCGGTTCTTCCGCGACACCGGCTGGGCCGTCCATGTGCCCCGCCGCCTCCAGGAACTGCGCAGCGACCTGGCCAAGGCCAAGGAGCACCTCGCTGCCACCCTCGACCGCGACCCGACCGTCCGTGAGCTGGCCGCCCACCTCGACCTGTCGGAGGACGAGGTCATCGAGGGCATCGTCGCTGCCAACGGCTACACCGCCGGCTCGCTCGACACCCCCGCCGACCCGGACCCGTCGGAGCAGCGCCGCACCCTCGTCGACGTCCTGGGCGAGGACGACCCGGCTCTCCAGACCGTCGAAGACCTGCATGTGCTGGCTCCGCTGCTCGACACGCTCGACGCACGCGAACGGCGCCTCATCGAGCTGCGCTTCGGCCAGGAGATGACCCAGTCGCAAATCGGCGACGAGCTCGGCGTCTCCCAGATGCACGTCTCCCGGCTGCTCACCCGTACCTTGTCCAAGCTCCGTGCCGGGATGCTCACCGAACGGTGACACCACCGCCCGCAGCGCGCGGGGCAGTTCCACAGCAGCCGTCATGAGGGGCCCCTTCCCCTTCGCAGATGCCCTCACCGAGCCAGTCCTGCTCGTTCCGTTCCCTCTGCTCCTTCCGTTCCTTCCACTCGTCCTTCTCGTCCGGCGAATTCGCGCCACTGATGTGTAAGGCGACGGGCGGCGGGCATCAGCAGCGCTGATCGCTTCGCTTGGTGAAAGGAACCGGAAGATGCTGAGGGCCCACCCTGCGGTGCTGCTGGAACTCGTCGAAGAGTACGAGGTGCTGGAGTTGCTGCACGCTCGGCAGGGCAGGGACGAGGTGCGGCGGAGGATGGACGATGTCGCCTACACCCTGTGTGTGTCCACCGGAACCCGCGATGTCGACGCGGCCCTCATCGCCGCCCGCCACCAACTGCCTCGCACCAGCGTGAAGAACGGCTCCCTCCTCGCGGGCTGACCGGCTGACCTTCTGTCCGGCTGACCACGGTCGTAGCCCCGGAAACGGCCGACCGCTGATGCACGGGTGACACCTCCGGACACCTTCCCACCATGGAACCGGCCCCAATCGCCCTTGCCGCAGCCCTACTGGGCCGCTGAACACTCACGATGCAGCGGCAGGAAAGGGCCACGCTCACTGCGGCACGGGCCGGGTCGGGCCCGGCCGGGTCGGGCCGCTCCAGGCTCCCGCCCGCGCGCCTCGATAAGGCGTCAATAAGAGCGCGATAATCAAACGATAACGGGGCCTGTCAGGGTCGCTCGATGACCGCTCTTCCTCTCGGGCCGGCGACCCGCAGATGCGCACTCCCAGGACTGTTGTGCCTGTCCGCTCGGGGGCGTGCCGCACGACCGGCCCCGGTACGGCCGACGGCCCTCACTCTGTGACGCTTGGCCGATTCGCTCGGTGCCGACGCTGAACACAGCCCGCTGGAACGGGTGTCGGCTGGTACCGTCAGGCCGCCCGGGTGTCGACACGCCCCCGGTGCTGCCCAGGGGTGCCCTCATACCTGAGAGCTACGCATGAATGGCTCTTGAGCGTGATGTGGTTCCCGGCCGCGGACTCTAACGTTGTCCTCGGTCATGCATGGAGTGGAGGGGAACGGCGGCTATGCGAGCTGCGAGGTGGGGGAGTGGCGGCCTGCTGGTCGTCGCTACAGCCCTCGCGCTATCGGTCGCCGCGAGAGCCGGTCGCCCGTCGCCGCGCCTGCCCCGCCACGGCTCTCCATCCCACCCCACCACTGCCCGGCACCCGCACGCCACGACCGTACTGATGCTGCGGGGCGGCCACCCCGTCGGCCCGGCCGGTGTGCCTGGCTCCCGGATGTCTCCTCACGCCCCGGTCCCGCCCGCCGCCGTCAGCTCCCCTACGGACCGGTGCGGCGCGGCGCCGCGGCTGCGCCACCCGACGCGGAGGACCGGCAGAGCGCGGCAGATCGCGGTGGCCCGGGTCCCCGCCCCGGGTGCCCCGCTGCGGGCCGCCCCGGGCCCGTTGTCCCCGGTCCTTCGCCCTGCGGGGCAAGCGTCCCGGTCCGCTCGTCAAAAGGCGGCATGACGATCCACCGGCCCCCGAGTGTGTCGTTCTCCTGAACCAAGATCCGTTCTCAGCACTATGCAATATCCCGGTGGAGGAAAAATGGAATCCATAACCGTCGAGCACATCAGCAGCCTGTACGCGAAGTACCAGGACGACTTGCGGGTGGTTCGTGACGCCCAGCGGAAGTTCCTCAAGGACCGGGGCAAGTCGATGAAGGCGCAGCTCGACGACTACGAGGCGGAGATGACGTATCTGCTGCTCCGTGATCTGCGCCCCGAAATCGTGGTGGAGGTCGGTACGTTCTACGGCTGGTCCACGATGTGGATCCTGAGCGCGCTCCGTGACAACGGGAGCGGTCATCTGCACTCGTTCGACATCGTCGACAACGTGGTGCGCAATGTTCCGAGTGAACTCTCCGCGGATCGCTGGACGTTCACCAAGGGTGACATCCAGCAGCACCCGGAGAAGGTCCCCGCCGAGGCGGACTACCTCTTCATCGACGCGGACCACGGCTCCCGGTTTGCCCACTGGTACATCGAGAACCTGTTCCCGGCCGTCCCGCCGCGCACGCCCACCAGCGTCCACGACGTCTTCCACGGCCGGCGTCCCAAGCCGTTCAGCGAAGGTTCGGTCATCGTGAAGTGGCTGGCCGAGCAGAACATCGAGTTCTTCACGCCGTCGACGGCGAAGGCCCCGCAGGTGACGGAGCAACTGGCCGCGGTCAAGAAGGAGTTGGGCCTCGACGAGCCGGTACGCAACAGCGACCACAACCCGATGATCTTCTTCACACTTCCCTAGCCCTTACCGCACAGGGGCCCGTCACACGCCAGGCCCCTCCAGGACTCGCTCCCGTCCACGCTTATGCGGGAGCGATCGCCCTGTAGACGTCCGCCGGCAGCGCAGGTTTCCTGCTCCACCGGCGGACGTTCGCGTTTCCGGGCCCCGGTCTTCCCCGCGCCCGGACGGCACGGAATCATCCAGGCATGGGCATAGTGGACCACCTGGTGCGGGCGGCGGACGACGGTGACGCGACCCTGGTAGCTCGACTGCTGGGGACGGGCACCACGCCGTCAGGCATGCGCCGTGGGTAAAGGTCAGCTGCCTCGGATTCGCCCCAGGGGGTGATAGCGGCGGCCTTGCTTCTTCGGAACGATGCTGGTGGAAGATCGCCGTCGGATGGGAGCCCACTGCCGTGCCTGTCGCGAACATGATCCGCAGGGTCGCCGCCCTCGCGGCTGCCCTCGTTCTCCTCACCGCACCCGCCGGGTTCGCCGCGCCGAAGCATGGCACCGCCACCTGCGCCATCGAGCACTTCTGCCTGTACGCCCGAGGGCAGCAGGAGGGCGCCAGGGCCTCCTATACGAAGGGCACCCGCGACACGGCGCAGCAGAATCTCCCCAAGGGGGGATGGTCGGCGTGGAACCGCACCAGCGAGTACTGGTGTCTTTGGAGCAAGCCCGGCTACAAGGGCAGCAAGCACCGGCTGAACCCCGGTGAGAAGTTCGGCTTCCAGCCCCCGATCAGGTCACTTCTGCCGTCGAGCGCCTTCCGCTGCTGAGCCGCTGAGGGCAGCGATATTCGGTGCGCCGGGAGAGCGGACCTTCGGGCAGCCCTCGGGAGGCCCCGAACGCAGCGCAGCGACACGAGCGCGAGCCCTCTACTCAGCGTGCTGTCGGCGCACCATCTCGTTGATCCAGATGGGCGCGAACGGAGACGTGCAGCCCGGGGGAGTCGGGTAGTCCCTGAGCACGCCCAGGCGCTCACCGATGTCGATGGCACGGGTGCGGTGCTCGGCGTGCTCGATCCCGATCTGGGCCAGACAGTGGTTCATCGCCCACTGCAAGCGGTCCGGGGCGTCTTTCATCTCCGCCTCGATGACGTCGAGCAGCGCTGTGAGGTCGAGGCCGTCGGGCTTCTTCGCCACGCGTTCGGTGGTCAGTGCCCAGCCGGCACTCGCGACCACTGGATCCGGGTCGGCGGACCAGGCCAGGCGCAGCTCTTCGGAGTGCGGGCTCTTCTTCACCACATAGTTCACGAGCCAGTCGTGCACCTTGGGTGTGCGGGCCTCGCGCAACATGACGTCCAGCTCGTCACGCTCGAACGCCTTCGGGCGGCAGATCAGGATTGCCAGCAGTCTTGCCGCGGTGTCGTCCGTCTTCCAGAGCTGACAGGCGAGTTCCTGCTGCGTTTTCAGCCGCTTCGCGAGCGCGCGCAGCTTGCTGAGGTTCACACCGTGATCGTCACCGTGTCTCTCGTTCACCTCGCGTGACTTCGGGTCCTCGAGCTCGGCCAGCTCGGCCATGACCGGGGCCAACGCCGTCTCTGCCATCTCAGCCTCCTGTCCCTCACGTGCGAGTTTCAGCCTATGACGGAAGTCGGCCTCCTGTCGTACACGACGGTTCGACGGCAGTGACCGACACGAAATGCCGCGGCTTCACGCATGTGCAGCAGGTCTCGACACCCCCTCGCCGAGACGGGGATCCTGCCGGCGCCGGTGCGAAGCCACTCCAGTCCGATTTGCCACACGAGACGAACTCTTAGTCCGATTTATGGCTTGTCGAGGGATCCGGGGACCCCGCACTGTCGTGGGGTCAACCGCCGAATCCAGCCAAGGTCTCAGGATGAATGAACATGACGCGAAGAAAGAACGTGGCACGAAGAATGAGCACGGCACGATGAGTGAACGCGACGCCATGCATGAACGCGACACTGCGATACGCGCCGAACTGGAGCGATTCATTCAAACCCGGGAGTTCAGCTGCCTGGGGGCCCGCGCCGCGCTGAAACGCCAGGCCATCACGCATCGGCACTATCGAAGAATGGGCGACGAGGCGTCGGCGGAGGGAAACCACCGCGACCTCGTCGCCTACATCGACACCGTGCGCCCCCTGCTGTCCGCCCAGAGCTTCCGTACCTTTGTCGCGACGTTCGACGAGCCCGGAACGGTGGACGAACGTACCTACGAGGAGCTCATCTGGCAGCACCTGCAATGCATGCATGACATCGACAGCCGGACATACGGCCTGGACGCGGGTGCTTCCTCCGATCCCGGCCGGCCCAACTTCGGATTCCACGCGGGCGGGCATGCGTTCTTCATCGTGGGCATGCACCCCGGCTCCTCCCGGGCGAGCCGCCGCTTCACGACGTCGGCGATCGCCTTCAACTCGCTCGCGCAGTTCATGCACCTCGGCGAGAATTTCTACTCGATGCAGGGCGCGATTCGCAGACGTGAGGCCAAGAACAACGGCTCCGTCAATCCGAGTTTCACCGAGTACGAGTACGAGGAGCCCGCGCGGCACTTCTCGGGCCGGTTCACGGAAGAAGACTGGAAGTGCCCCTACACCTCACGACACGAACCGGCTACCGAGGATTTCACCGAGGGACTCCTCCAGCACAAGCGGTGAGCCCGCCAGAGTCCTCGTTCGGTCACGATGCCGTGTCCTTAACGGGTCATGGGGCGGGGGCGCCTTTCGTGAAGACCTGAGGGCCTCGGGGTCCGGCTGTTGTACCAAACGGCCGCGATCACCAGAGCGCAGCCGCAGGCCTGGGCCGGCGTGGGACGTTCGCCGATGGCGACGCCCAGTCCGAATGCCTTGACCGGCTGGAGCAACAACAGCGCGGCGCCGACGTTCGGTGCCAGGGAAACAGGGCCAGCGCCCAGCGCAGAAACGCCGCCGTCCCCGCGTTCGCCCCCGACAACTTCACGAACACGGCCGAGGCCGAGAGGCAGGCGGACCCCGCGACGGCCGCCACGACCGGATGGACCGAACCGCCGCCCGTCCTCCGCTCCTCACTTCCGGTGAGCTGCCGTAGCGGAGCCGGCATCCGTAGCGCGCGGCCGCTCGTAGGGCTCAGTCGCTCTGGTGGGCCTCGCGTGCCGCGTCCACGAAGTCCTCCAGCGCCGCCCAGAAGGGGCTGTAGGCGGCATCGAACGCGTCACGGCGGTCGGCGTCGCCGGACGGGTCGGTGCTGAGGGCCGCGTAGAAGGGGCGGGTCGACTTCTGGAGGGCGAGTGCCGCGGCGGCGGCCGAGGCCGGGCCCTCCAGCTCGACGACCCGTGCGCAGCGACGGATCTTCGCGTACTCGGCGACCTCACGGTCCCGCAGTTCGCCGAGTGCGGTGGTACGGGCGGCGGAGCCGGGCAGCCGGAGCGTGGCGGAGATCTCCCAGAACAACTCGCCCATCCGGTGGGTCTGTTCGATCAGGTCCAGGTAGGCGGTGCGCCGGCTCTCCCGTAGCCGTTCGGTGCGCTGTGAGCGTGCGGCGGTCTCGGCCTGAATTCTGGCGGCCCGGGTGCTGCCGCGGCTGGTGACCCAACTGGCGAGCACCGCCGTACCGCCGGTCACCGCCGCGATCGCCAGAGTCCACCACGCGCTGTCGCCCACCCGCCGCACCCTACCGAGCCGCCCCGGCGCACCGGCCGCCGGGCGGCTTCGTCGTAGTGGCGGCTGGCCTTCTCGACTGCCACTACGACGGGAAGTCGCCCGGCGGCACCGTACTCGTGGACGCGTTGCCGCCGATGACCTTGTTCAGGGTGAACGTCAGCACCGTGTACTGCGTCCCGCCCGCCACCCGCACCGTCCGGAAGTTCGCCGTGTCGTCGAACTTCTCGAAGCTGCACTCGCGGGTGAACGAGCTCTTCGCGCTGTTCCAGTCCTCGCCGGTGGTGAAGTACACCGTGTAGGAGCCGCTGTTGACGCTGCGGACGGTGGCGTTGGATCCCGTGCGCACGTATACGGAGAACGCCGTCCGTGTGCCGCGGGTCAGCGTCACCACCGCATCCGTGCCGGTGCCGTTCCGGACGGTGAGCCGCCCCAGGCCGCCACGGCTGCCGTCGCGGACGAAGGCTCCGTTCCCCAGCCGTCGATGCTTGGCCTGCTCCGTACGCGGCAGTCGCAGGGTGGCGTCGTAACCGAGGGCGGTGAGCGCGCGTCCGGCCTCCTTGACGCTCTGCGGGCCTCGGGCCGTACCGAGTTCGACGCGTGGTGAGGTGGCGCAGCGGCCGCCGGTGCCGCGAGCGCTCTTGAGGTCCTGGCCCAACTCCCTCAAAGCGCGGGCGAGTTGGCTGTTCCCGGTGATGGCGTTGTCCGGTGTGGCGATGGATTGCAGAGTCATCGCGGCCGTGTCGGCCTTGGTCGCTGCCGTGTCCAGCGCCTTGTTCAGCGAACCGCCTTCGTGCGCGCGGTCGACCGCGCGCAGTGCGCTGTCGAGCGGTCCGAGGGTGCCGGTGAGCGCGTGGCGGTAGGTGGCCGGGTCGACGGTCGGGGTCGGGCTCGGGGACGGCGCCGAACCGGCCGACGAACTGCTGGAGCCGCCCGCCGGACCGCCTCTCTCCCCATCCGACGAACAGGCCGCCAGCGGCAGCACGAGAGCGAGCGCCGCTGTGCCGAGGGCGGCCGCCCGGCCTCTGCTGCGGGTCCGCCGGGTCCGCCGGGTCCGTCGAGTCGGTCGGGACTGTTGCGTCACCTGCGTGGTGGTGGTGCGGTTCATGTCGTCCGCCGGTGTTCCGTCCGCGATCGCCGCTGTCCCGTCCGTTGTGCGCGCAGAGGTGTACCTCACGATGAGTCCCCCGATTCCCCCGGTATCCCCCGACATCCGGCAACTGCCGAAACAATGAGGCTTCTCCGCCCACAGGTGACTGTCAAGGCCGTTGGGCGGGGGGCCAGTTCCGGGAAATCCCTCGGAATTCCTGCTTCCGCACCCGTGCGCCGGTCACCTGCGCGTATGTAGAGTCCCCTGCCATGGCAGCGCTGAATGATCTTCTCCCCAAGGCGGCCGTACGCCTCGACGTCCGGGTGGCGGACTGGCAGGAAGCGATACGTGCGGCGGGCAGACTGATGGTGGAGACGGGCGCCACCACCGACGGCTACACCGCGGAGATGATCCGCAATGTCGAGGAGAACGGGCCGTACCTCGTCATCGCGCCTGGCTTCGCCTTCGCCCATGCCCGCCCCTCCTCCGCCGTGCTCCGGACCGGAATGTCCTGGGTCCGCCTGGAACAACCGGTGGAATTCGGCCATGAGTCGAACGACCCGGTGCATCTGGTCGTGGGACTCGCCGCGGAGGACTCCGGGGCGCATACGGCGGCGATGGCCGCACTCGCTCAGCTGCTCGCCGACCCGGCGACCACACAGGCCCTTCAGGATGCGGCGGACGCGGAGGCACTGCTTGCGGTGCTCGCCGGGCCGGACGGGGAGCGCGATGACCGGGGGCAGGAGGAGACCGTAGGTGAGCAGGCCGGAGACGAACGGCGGGCCGGGAACGCTCAGCCGGCAGCCGAGAAGGCTGTACACAAGATCCTTACCGTGTGCGGCAATGGCGTGGGCACGAGCCTGTTCCTGAAGAACACGCTGGAGCAGGTGCTCGACCGCTGGGGCTGGTCCCGCCATGTGACGGTGGAGGCGACCGACACCATCTCGGCCAAGGGCAAGGCGTCGGAGGCCGTCGCGATCCTCACCTCCCGGGAGATCGCCAGGACGCTGGGCGAGATCGGTGTACCGGTGAAGGTCGTCGAGGACTTCACCAGCGGTCCCGAGGCCGACCGCATACTCCGCGACACCTATGACGTCTGAGTGCGGCGTCCGAGGGCGGCCGACGTGCGAGGGCGGCGTCCAAGTCCGGCCGCTCATGGTGGCCCCCGAGACCGGCCGCTCATAGATGGCCCCCGAGATACGACGTCCGGCCCATGCCGCCCGGGACACGAAGGCCGAGGCACGGCATCCGGAACGCACGCCCGCCATACGGCACCTGAACTACGGCACCTGAACTACGGCACCTGAACTACGACGCCGGACCGACCACGCGGACTGATCACATGTGACATGCCGCACCTGACACGCCACACCTGGCATACAACGCCTGACGGCATACCTGACACGCCACGTCTGACATGCAGCGTCTGACAGCCCTTGCCCGACAGACGAGGTCTGACACCCACCACGCCCCATCCCAGCGGCAGAGCCGGGAGGACGGACGGCCACCATGGACTGGCTCATATCCCTCGCCACGTTTCTCGTGAACGAGATCCTCAGCCAACCCGCGTATCTGATCGGCCTGATCACGGCGGCGGGCCTGATCGCGCTGAAGAAGACCACAGGTCAAGTGGTCGGCGGTGCCATCAAGGCGACCCTCGGCTTTCTGCTGATCGGTGCCGGAGCGGGACTGGTGGTCAGCTCCCTCGCCCCGCTGGGCGGCATGATCCAGGGCGCGACCGGCGCGCACGGTGTGATCCCGACCAACGAGGCAATCGTCGGGATCGCCCAGGCGCAGTTCGGCGCCCGAGTCGCCTGGCTGA
The DNA here is from genome assembly GCF_000719605.1 of Streptomyces sp. NRRL S-1813. NCBI lineage: Bacteria > Bacillati > Actinomycetota > Actinomycetes > Kitasatosporales > Streptomycetaceae > Streptomyces > Streptomyces sp. NRRL S-1813. The sequence continues at coordinate 2,554 of NZ_JOHB01000051.1, read as the reverse complement.
TGATCCTCGGCTTTGCGGTCGCCCTGATGCTGGCCCGCTTCACACCACTGCGGTATGTCTTCCTCACCGGCCATCACATGCTCTTCATGGCCACCCTGCTGACCATGGTCCTGGCGACCTCCGGCCGGTCCTCGGTGAGTGTGGTGGTCGTCGGCGGACTGCTGCTGGGCATTCTGCTGGTGGCGATGCCGGCCTTTGCGCATCCGTGGACCAAGCGCGTCACCGGAAACAACAGCATCGCCATCGGCCACTTCGGCACCGCCGGGTACATCGTCGCGGGCGCCACCGGGCAACTCGTCGGCAAACGCAGCCGCAGCACGGAGGACATGAAGCTGCCCGAGGGCCTGCGTTTTCTGCGGGACTCGATGGTCGCCACAGCGCTGTCCATGGTGCTGATCTACGTCATCATGTCGCTGGTCTATCTGGCCCGGGCCGGGCGGACGACGGCGTTCAAGGCGTTCGCGTCCGACGGCGGCAGCGCGGCCGGGGACCTCGGCAACTACGTCATGCAGTCCGTCATGCAGGGCCTACAGTTCGGCATCGCGGTAGCGGTGATCCTCTTCGGCGTCCGTACGATCCTGGGCGAACTGGTCCCGGCGTTCCAGGGCATTGCCGGCAAGCTCGTACCGGGTGCGGTGCCGTCCCTCGACGCCCCGATCGTCTTCCCGTACGCGCAGAACGCGGTGCTCATCGGCTTTCTCGCCAGCTTCGTCGGCGGCCTGGTCAGCCTCGCCCTGCTCACCTGGGTGGGCCACCCGGCGCTCGGCCTCGCGCTGGTCCTGCCGGGGCTGGTACCGCACTTCTTCACGGGTGGCGCGGCCGGCGTCTACGGCAATGCCACCGGCGGCCGACGCGGTGCGGTCGTCGGCGCCTTCCTGAACGGTGTGCTGATCACGTTCCTGCCCGCGCTGCTGCTCAAGGTGCTCGGTGCGTTCGGCAAGGAGAACACCACGTTCGGCGACGCCGACTTCGGCTGGTTCGGCACCCTGATCGGTAACGCCGCCAAGGCGGGCGCCACCGGCGGGAGCATCCTGATGCTGGCCCTCGGCGCCGTTCTCCTGGGCGGCGCGATCCTCTTCCAGAGGCGGGTCGTGGACACCGGCTGGGACCCGGGTGCCCGCCGCGATGCCTTCCTGCCGCGCACGGCTGCGGCGGTATCCGGCACGGACCCGGCGCCGACCTGGGGCCACGCGAAGATCGCGCCGCCGGCGGGGGCGCCGACCCCGCCACCGCCTCCCGAAGGGAGCTGAGCCGGTCCGTGCCGGGCGCAAGCCCCCGTGCGCACCGTACGGCTCGGCTTCCGGCTGGGCCGTTCGGATGCCCCGTGCCGCGCGCGTCCCGGCCACTGCCTCTCGCTCAGAACTAAAATCGGACCATGGCTGTAGGGGAGTTCCCCGCGCGCTGTCCCACGGGCCTTTCGGTCTTCACCCTGCTCGGCCAGTTCGGCCGGGCCGGTGATCCGTGCCGCGAGATCGCAACCGACGACCACCGCTCCAGGCTGTGCGCCGGCCCGAGGCCGACAGGGCCCTTCCGGCGTTGCGGGCGTGCCCACACCCTGCACGAGGAGGCGGCGGGCGCATGACCACCGACGATGAGGGAAGGCCGCGGCGGGCGTACGGCCCCGCCGCCGGGCCGGCGGGCGGTCCGCCCACACCGGATGCCCCGGCCCCGGATGCCACCGGTACGGACGTGACCGCTCCCGGCCCCTACGTGACCGCTCCATGCCCACAGGCGAGCGTCCCCGGCCCGGACGCGACCGCTCCAGGCCCCCACACGAGTGCCCCCGGCCCGGACGAGACCGCCCCCGACGCCGTGACCTGCCGGGCCCTGCGCTACGCCTTCGGTGAGACCAGGGCCGTGGACGGCGTCGATCTCTCCGTCCGCCCCGGCGAGGTCTTCGGCCTGCTCGGCCCCAACGGGGCGGGCAAGACCACCGCGATCCGCTGTATCACCACCCTCCTGCCCGTCCCGGCCGGCATGGTGCGGGTCTTCGGGCACGACGCGGCGAAGGAGCGGATGGCGGTGCGCCGGCTGCTGGGATACGTGCCGCAGCAGCTGTCCGCGGACGCCGGACTGACCGGCCGCGAGAACGTCACACTGTTCGCCCGGGTCTTCGACGTCGCCCGTCGCGAGCGCGCCGCACGCGTCAACCAGGCACTGGAGGCGGTCGGCCTCACCGACGCGGCCGGCCGCCTCGCCGGGACGTACTCCGGCGGCATGATCCGCCGCCTCGAACTCGCCCAGGCGCTGGTCAGCGCGCCCCGCCTGCTGATGCTCGACGAGCCGACGATCGGCCTCGACCCGATCGCCCGCACCAGCGTCTGGGAACACATCAATGCCGTACGGGCCGCCACCGGCATGACCGTGCTGGTGACCACGCACTACATGGACGAGGCCGACCAGTACTGCGACCGCCTCGCCCTGATGCACCGCGGCCGGATCCGTGCCCTGGGCACCCCCGACGAACTCCGGTCCGCCCTGCGCGCCCGCCGCCGCGCGGCCCTGACCTCGCCCACCCCGCCCCCGGCCCCCGGCACCTCAGCCACCCCCACCC
>NZ_JOHB01000050.1:0-40813 GCF_000719605.1 Streptomyces sp. NRRL S-1813 | reverse complement strand
CCTCCCCCCGGGGCCCCCACCCCACCCCACCTCACTTCCGCCGGTCGTTGCTACGGTCCCTCGGCTCGGCTCGGCTCGGCTCGGCTCGGCTCGGCCCGTCCCGCGTCCTGCCTGTTCCTGTGCCTGTTGCCCTCCTCCCGCCCAGCTCGTAGTGGCTTTCATGCGGAGGTCACGGAGGTCACGGAGGTCACGGAGGCCGGAGGAGCCGGTTGAGGCCGTGTCGGCCGGGGAATGCCGCGACCGACGGGATTGTTGTGCCGCAGGCGACGCCGTACGGTCCGTGGTTGACGGACGCCCCCAGCGGCGACGGAGAGGAGCAGGCCGTGCCCGAGAGCAGCCCCGAGACGCATGTCATCGATTTCCGCGCCGCGGAGCAGCTGTTGGCGGCCCGTGACCCCCGCGGTGCGATCCGGCTGCTGGACTCGGTCATCACCGCGCACCCCGAGAACACCGCAGCCCGACTGCTGCGCGCCCGCGCCTTCTTTCTCGCTGCTCAACTACGGCCTGCGGAGCTGGAGTTCCAGATCGTGCTGGAGCGCGAGCCGGACAACGCCTTCGCGCACTTCGCACTCGGCCGCACCCTGGAGCGTGCCGGGCGCTCCGAGGAGGCACTGCGCCATTTCCGACTTGCAGCGGCCCTCGAACCGCGCCCGGAGTTCATCGAAGCGGCACGCTTCGCACCCGGCGCTGGCGGCGGCGATCGCGACCCCGGCAGCCCGGACCGCGATCCGGAGTAGCCGCGCCGACCGTGCCGGTCGGGTGCCGGCCTCTCTGCCGCCGGAGGCGATGCGCGCATTGTCGCCCTGCAGCATCTCCCGTCTCGCTATAGCTTCTACGGTCTGGTGTTCCGTCGCCGGCCGGTGCCTTTCCGTATGCCGAACGAGTCGTTCCGGCCGCGGTCCGGGGCGTAGGGCGGTATGTCCTTGCCCGGCTGGTAGTGCGGTCCCTGGCGGATATGGCGGATCACCATCGCCAGGTCCGTGGCCGCCACCATCGCCAGTGCGGCACACGCTGCCGCCCATTCCGGTCGCCCGGCATTGGCGAATGCCACGGCTCCTGCGATCGCCCACAGCAACCCCCACAGCGCCAGCCCGCGGCGGATTTTCAACGGGCTGCGAGCCTGAAGGGGCTCATTTCCCGTACGCATCGTCACCCATCTCCCACCTCCAGGATCCTCCCGATCGGCGCCCCAGTCACCTGTCCCTGACACCTCTTTTCGTGGTGGATGCCGTTCTTTTTGGTGCGTGCTCCAAGGGATTCCTCTCGGTGGAGGGCGGGTCGGGGTGCGGGTGGGGCAGTGGGACGCCGGCGGGGTGGCTGTTGATCCAGGACAGTCCGCCGATATCGAGCAGCGACCGGGCGCGGGTCACGGCGACATAGGCCAAGCGCGCCTCGTTGATGTCGATCGGGCCGGGCAGCGGGGCTCCGTCCTCCCCGGCCTCGTCAAGATCATCGGGCCCCGTGAAATCGTCCGCGATACGCACGCTCGCCCACTCCCGTCCCTTGGCCCGATGGACCGTGGACACCGTCACGTCGGCGGAGTCCTCGGGCGACAGCTGATCCAGGGCACGCAGTAACGCTTCCGTGCCGTGCTCGTCGACGACCTCCACCAGGGGCAGCAGATCCCGTCCGGCCGGATCGAACTCCGCGTACTCGCGCAGTTCGCCCCAGGTCTCGAAGAGCATCAGCTCGGGGTGGCCGGTGCGGCGCCCGGCCTCGAGGTCGTGTGCGGCGCGGGCGAGAGCGCTGAGTGCCTCGCCGCCGCCCGCGAGGGCTACCCGGCGGTCCGCCTCCAGCTGTCGTATCACCTCCACCATCGCTCCCACATTTGTCCGGCACAGGATCGCCTCCGGCGCGCGGACGGCACGTAACTCCGTGTGAAGAAGAGGCGAACCTGTGAGCCGGATGGGGGCACCGACGATCGTGAGCCAGCGATTGGCCTCGGTGGCAAGCGCAGGACCGAAGCGGAACGAGCGGGAGAGGCTGAGCTGTCTGCCGTCGAATCCGGTCATCACGTCGCGCGCGCCGCGCCAGCCGTAGATGGCCTGAGCGGAGTCTCCGACCAGCACCAGTTGGGCGTGGTCGCGTTGTGCGGTGAAGACCTGCTCGACCACGGGGTTGGTGTCCTGTGCCTCGTCCAGGAGCAGGAAGTCCGCCGGGATGACGGGCTCACGCAGTGCCCACATCTTGAGGTAGTGGTCGTGCTCGAAGCGGACGACGCCGCGGTCCGGATGCTGTAGGTCGGCCCAGGCCTTGCGCGCGTAGGGCAGGACCAGCTCGGTGAGTTGTGCGTGCAGTGGCTCGGATTCGGCGCCGCGCAGGGGCGGGACGTGGTGCGGCCCGATGTTTCTGTCCGCCGACTGGCAGAAGCGGGTGACCGTGCGCAGGACCGTGTACGAGAGTGCCTTGTGGGTGACCTTGCGGGCGCCGGCCCGCATGGTCATGTTCTCGTCGATGCCCAGAGCCGCGCCCGTGCGCCATCCCGCTTGCCGAGGGGCGTTCATCCGCGCCTGGTAGCGCCTGCCCACGGCGGTGTAGGCAAGGGCATGGGCGGTCCCGCAGGCCACCTCGGCGGGGAACGTCCGTGCGGCATGGCGCGCGACCGCTCTGTTGAAGGCGATATAGCGGCCTGACCGGCCCTGGCGCCGCGCGGTGCGGGCGAGCATCGCGAGGGCCGTCGTCTTGCCGGTCCCGGCGCCGGCCTGGATCACCAGATGCGAGCCGGTCGGAAATGCTTCCGCCGCGGCGGATTGTTCGGGTGTGGGGAGGTGCATGAGCGCTCCTCAGCGATGCTGATCGATTACTGAGAGTGATGACATCACTCACCGTAGCGGATTTCGGGCTGAGGGCAAGAGGGAAATGTGCGGCCTGTGGATAACTCCGGACGGTGCGCGGAAGGCCTGGTCAGGGCGCATTGTCAGTGCCGTCTGCTTCCATCGGTCTCGCGTGGCCGGGTGCCGCGCGGCGAAGTCGGGGTTGGCGGGTAGTGCGCCGCCTCCTGCGTCATGCGGTGGGAGGAGCGTGCGCGGGCCGAGGGAGGGTTCGGTCCACGCGTGCGCGTCCCGTAATGCGTCGCCCGGCGGCGGAGGGCGGTGCGGAGGCCGGGGGCGGAAGGCGTGGCGGATACGTCCGTAGACTCGCAGGTCGGGGGCGTAGGAAGCCGGGGTCAGGTCGGGCTCGGCGGCCGTTGCGGCCGGGGCGGAACGGCCGAGCCGTAACAATCAAGAATGAACGACCGAGAATTTACGACCGAGAATTCATGGCCAAGATCGACGACCGAGAAATGACGAGCTGGAAGTAAGGGATGGCATGACGAGGCGGTGGGAGGCGGCGGCAGGGGAGTCCCGGCCGTGGGGCGAGCCGCCCACGCCCACAACCGGGTCCGGTGGTGTGGGGAAAGATGGTGGAAGCGGCGCTGACATGGGGCGATGTGCCGCAATCTTCCTGCCCGCGCAGCCGCCGCGCGCCGGGAGGGTCGCCTTGTGGCGGCCCGATGGCGGCGCGCTCCCGGACGTCGAAACCGGGGGAAGGGACGATGCGGCGCCGAGCATCGACGGGGTGGCCGAGCAGGGGCAGCTGACGGTCGCCCGCCGTCATGGAAACGGCGCCCGCAGCCGTACGGTCCCCGCGCTGCTGCTCCCGCTGGCCGAGGCCGTCCCGCTGCTGGTCCGTGCCGGGCACGATCCGGCCGCCCACCCGGCCGCCGCCTGCTGGGGCGCGGCCACCCTGCATGCGCTGCATCTCGCCGCGCGCGGCAGACTGCTTCCCGGGCTGACCACCGAGGATACCGACGCCTGGCGCGCCGGCCCGCTCGACCCCGACGACATCGCGCACCTGCGGGCCATCGCCGCCGCCATGCCCGCCGACGCCCATGCGGTGCCGATCCCCGGCAGCCGCCCGCTCCAGGTGCACGACCCCGCGGCCCTGGTGCGGCTCTACGTGGATGCGGTCGCCGATACGCTGCCGCGCACGCCCGCCGCGGCGCTGGTGGCCGGTGCGCCGTTCGCCGCGAGCGCGCCGCAACACCTTCCCGGCGCCCGGGAATGGGCCGCCGAGGTCGCGGCCGGCGTCGACGCGGGAGTACGGCTCTCCCTGCGTCTCGATCTCGCTCCGCACAAGCTCTTCGACAGGGGTGAGGAGAGCGGGACCGGTGGTACCGAGGAGCGCAGTGCGGCGGCTGCGGTTCTCCAGGTGCACAGCCTCACCGACCCCACCCTGGTCGCCGACGCCCGCGGACTGTGGGAGGGCGAAGGCCCTGACCACTTCGGACTGCGCTCCCGTATCGACACCCTCCTCGCCCTGCGCCGCGCCGCCCGCGTCTGGGCGCCGCTCACCCGCCTCCTGGACCAGCCGGTCCCCGACGTACTGGCGCTCAGCGAGGACGAGTTGTACGAGCTGCTGGGGGAGGCGGCGCCACGCCTGGGCGCCGCGGGAGTGACCGTCCACTGGCCCAGGGAACTGACCCGAGGTCTGACCGCGGCGGCCGTGCTGCGCCCGGCGCCGGGCTCGGCAGCGGACGGCTTCGGCTTCTTCGACACCCGTGAACTGCTGGATTTCCGCTGGCAGGTGGCCATGGACGGGGTGCCGCTGAGCGAGGCGGAGATGGACGCCCTCGCCGAGGCGCACCGCCCCGTCGTCCGGCTGCGCGACCAGTGGGTTCTGGTCGACCCCGGGCTCGTCCGCAAGGCCAGGAAGCGCGAACTGGGCTACCTGGAGCCGGCCGATGCCCTCGCCGCGACGCTCAACGGCACCACGGAGGTGGACGGCGAGGAGGTCGAGGTGGTGCCCCTGGGGGCTCTCGCCGCGCTGCGCGGCCGTCTCACCGCTGAGGCGCGCCCCCTGCCCCAGCCGCCCGGACTGCGGGCCACCCTCCGTGACTACCAACTACGGGGCATGGCCTGGCTCGACACCATGGCCTCCCTGGGCCTCGGCGGCTGCCTCGCCGACGACATGGGCCTGGGCAAGACCATCACCGTCATCGCGCTGCATCTGCACCGACAGCCCGCGGAACCGGTGCTCGTGGTCTGCCCGGCGTCTCTCCTCGGCAACTGGCAGCGTGAGATCGAGCGCTTCGCCCCCGGCACGCCCGTACGCCGTTTCCACGGCGCCGGCCGCAGCCTCGACGGCCTGGAGGGCGGCTTCGTGCTGACGACCTACGGGACGATGCGCAGCAGCGCCGCCCAACTGGCCGGACGGTCCTGGGCCTGGATCGTCGCCGATGAGGCCCAGCACGTGAAGAACCCGCGCTCCTCGACGGCCAAGGCGCTGCGCAGCATCGAGGCCCCCGCCCGGATCGCTCTGACCGGCACGCCCGTGGAGAACAACCTCTCCGAGCTGTGGGCGCTCCTCGACTGGACGACCCCCGGGCTCCTCGGCTCCCTCAAAACGTTCCGTGCGCTGCACGCCCGTGAGGTCGAAGGCGGTGAGGACCCGCGGGCGGCCGAGCGGCTGGCCAGACTGGTGCGCCCGTTCATCCTGCGCCGGAAGAAGTCCGACCCCGGGATCGCCCCCGAACTCCCGCCCAAGACCGAGACGGACCACCCGGTGGCGCTCGGGCGCGAACAGGCCGCGCTGTATCAGGCCGTCGTCCGCGAGACCCTCTCCCGGATCGAGACCTCCGAGGGCATCGCGCGCCGCGGCCTGGTCATGAAGCTGCTCACCGCCCTCAAGCAGATCTGCAACCACCCCGCGCAGTACCTCAAGGAAGCCGCCCCCGGCCTCGCCGCCCGCTCCGGGAAGCTCGAACTCCTCGACGAACTCCTGGACACCATCCTCGCCGAGGGCGGCGCCACCTTGATCTTCACCCAGTACGTGGGCATGGCACGGCTGCTCGAAGGCCATCTGTCCCACCGGGGCATCCCGGTACAGCTCCTGCACGGTGGTACCCCCGTCGCCGAACGGGAGAGGATGGTCGACCGCTTCCAGTCGGGCCACGCCCCGGTCTTCCTGCTGTCCCTGAAGGCGGCGGGCACCGGCCTGAACCTGACCCGCGCGGGCCATGTGATCCACTACGACCGCTGGTGGAATCCGGCGGTGGAGGAGCAGGCCACCGACCGCGCGTACCGCATCGGCCAGACCCGGCCCGTCCAGGTCCACCGGCTGATCGCCGAGGGCACGGTCGAGGACAACATCGCCCAACTCCTCAGCGCCAAAAGGATGCTCGCCGACGCGGTGCTCTCCGGTGGCGAGACCGCGCTCACCGAGCTGTCCGATGCCGAACTGGCCGATCTCGTCTCCCTCAGGAGGCCCGGATGACCCCTCGCCCCACCTCCGGGCCCGCCGCCGCGGACCGGCTGGCCCGCGCGGACCGCTCGCGCACCTTCCCGCCCCTGCCGGCCCGGCCCGGTGCCCGCGGGTTGTTCGCCGAATCCTGGTGGGGCAGCGCCTGGCTGGACGCGCTGGAGACCACGGCCCTCGACAGTGCCCGGCTCGCCCGCGGCCGGACCTACGCCCGCGACGGCCATGTCGACACCATCAACGTCACCCCGGGCCGCATCGTCGCCACCGTACGCGGCAGCAGGCCCCGCCCCTACAGCGCGGAAATCCGCCTCAGGACCCTCACCGACCAGGAGTGGGACGGCCTCCTGGACTCCATCGCCGCGGACCCCGGCCGGCTCACCGCCCTGCTGGCCAAGAAGCTGCCCCAGGCCCTGGCCGAGGGCGAGGTGCGTCTCCTCCCAGGGGCGGGCGACCTCGTCCCCCGGTGTTCCTGCCCCGACCACGGCAGGCCCTGCAAACACGCTGCCGCCCTCTGCTTCCAGGTGGCCCGCCTCCTGGACGCGGACCCGTTCGTCCTGCTGCTGATGCGCGGCCGCGGCGAACGCGAACTCCTCGACGAGCTCTCCCGCCGCAACACCGTCCACACCGCCCGCGAAACCCACGCCCACACCCAAACCCACACGCATGTCCACGCGCACTCCCGCACCCCCGCGACCGCCCGGCCGCCCCGGCACCGCCGCGGCCCCGAGGCCGGGGGAGAGACCCGCGCCGCCGGTTCCGCGCCAAGCACCCCGGCGACGCCCGGCGTTGACCCCGGGGAGTCCGAGGCGCCGGGCGCCCCGCCGGTGGGCGGTGTGATGGCCAAGGCGGCGCTCGCCGACCGCCCCCGCCCGCCGCTCCCGCCCCCGCTGCCGGCGCCGGACCGGCCCGGCCGCCCGCCGGCCCTGCCGGACGGCGACACCCTCCCCTTCGACCCCGCCGCCCTCGAATTCCTGGCAGCCGACGCCGCGGCCCGCGCCCACGCCTGCGTCTCCGCCGCCGCATCCCCGGGCCACGGCGGCGGGCACCCGCCCGTCCACAGCCCGTTCCCCGCGCTGCCCCCGTGGGAGGACGCCATCCGCCTGGCCGCCACCGCCCACCCCACCGCCGGCCTGACCTCCGCCACCCGGGCCCTCTACCGCGACCTCGCCACGGCGACCGGCCGTACGACCACGGACGTGGCCCGCTCCGTCGCCGCCTGGCGGCAGGGCGGCCCCGAGGGCCTCGCCCTCCTCGACACCCCCTGGGACCCTCCGGCCGGCGACTTCGACCGGGCCCGCAGCGCCCTCCTCGCCGCGGACCTCCCGGCCCTGCGCCCGCGCCACAACCACCTCACCGACGCGGACCGCGGCATCCAGCTCCGCTTCGGCCACGACAAGCGCTGGTACCCGTACGAATCCGAGCCCGGCACCGAGGACTGGTGGCCCACCGGCCCCGCGGAGCCCGACCCCGTAGGCGCCCTCAGCACCCTGCTCGCGCGATGACTAACCTCAACGCCGTGGAAGGTCTCGACGCACTCACCCGGTCCCTCGCCCGGCGCACCCCCGAGCAGCTCGCCGCGCTCCTCACCCGTCATGCCGAGCCGCTCGCCCGCCGCCCCGCCCCCACTGAACTGCGCGGCCTGGCACAGGCGTTGTGGTCCTACGAAACCCTCCATCAACTGGTGCTGCATCTCGACCACCCCCAGATCCAGGTGCTCGCCGCCACCGCCCGCATCAGCCAGGAGCGCGCCGGGCGGGACGCCCCCGGCCCCGCCGCCCCCGCCCCGGGCGCCGGCTACCAGTCCCTGATGGCGCACCGGCTGTCCTTCGCGCATCTGGCCACCGAACCCGTCGAGCCCGAGGAGGTCTTCGCCGCGCTCGGAGCCACCTCGCCCGGACCCGCGCGCACCGCCGCGGAAACCGCGCTGCACCACCTCTGCGACGACGGCCTCGCCGCGCCGGCCGAGGACGGCACGGTCGTCGTACCGCCGCGCGCCCCGCAACTCCTGGCCGCCCACGACCTCGGCCCGTTCCTCGCGGACGCCCCCCGGCCCGCCCCGGACGACACCGCCACCCCCGCGACGCCCGCCGCCACCCCTCCCCCGACGACCTCGCCGCACGACGAATCGCGGGCCGCCGCGGCCACCCTCGCCGCCACCGTCGACCGCCTGCTGGCCGCCCTGGCGACGCAGCCCGCCGCGCTGCGCAAGTCGGGCGGGCTGGCCGTACGGGAGATCAAACGGCTGGCCAAGGCGGCCGGCGCCACCGAACCGCACACCCGCCTCCTCCTCGACCTCACGCTCGCCGCCGACCTGATCGCGCTGACCCGCAGCCCGTCCGGCATCACCGCGCTGCCCACCGGCGCCTACGACGACTGGCTCGGCCGCCCGCCCGGCGCCCGCCTCGCCCCCCTCCTGGCCGCCTGGTCAGGGCTGTGGGACATCCCCACCCACACCCCGTTCGGCGAGACCCCGACCGCCCTGGTCCGCGGACACGACCGGCACGCACCCGCCCTCCGGCACGCCCTCCTCGCCGCCCTGGACACCGTCCCCCTCGGCGCGGGAGCACCCCTCCCGCCGCTACCGTTCACGGAACCCCCGGAGCCGGCGGCGGGCATGCGCACCCCGTGGAAGGACCTCCTCCGGGCAGCGGACTGGCACCGCCCCCTCGCCGTCACCCACCAGCCGATGGCCGGGGAACGCGCCGCCCACACCCTCCACGAAGCCACCTACCTGGGGCTGGCCGCCCACGGCACCCTCACCCCCCTCGGCCGGGCGCTGCTCGCCGACCCGCGTTCCCTCGACGAGCCGCTCGCCGATCTGCTCCCGCCGTTCCTCGAACAGGCCCACTTCCAGGCCGATCTGACCGCCGTCGTGCCCGGCCGCCCCGCCGCCGCGCTCGACGCACTGCTCGCCTCCGCGGCCGACCGCGAATCCGAGGGCCACGCCGTGACCTGGCGCTTCACCCACCGCTCCGTACGCCGCGCGCTGGACGCCGGCCACAGCGCCGAGACCCTCCGGGAGGACCTCACCCGCGCCTCGGCGACCGGCACCCTGCCCCAGCCGCTCGGCTACCTCCTCCAGGACGCCGCCCGCTCCCACGGCCGGATGCGCGTCCTGCCCGCCGCCTGCTGCATCCGCTCCGACGACGAAGCCCTGGTCGAAGAGCTTGCCGCGCACCGTGCACTGCGCGACCTCGGGCTGCGTGCCATCGCCCCGACCGTCCTGGTCAGCGGCCGCCCGCCGGCCGCCACCCTGGACGCGCTGCGTGCCGCGGGCTACGCACCGGCCCTGGAATCCGACACCGGCACCGCCACCGTCGAACGCCTCCCCGCGCACCGCGCCAAGGCACCCGCCCCCACCCGCAACCCCCACGCGCCGCTGGCCCTCGCCCACCGCCTCCTGGGGCACCCGACGGAACAGGAGGCCGCTGCGGCAGGTGAGAGATGACCCGGTGGCCGACCGCACTGCGCACCGCACCACGGGCCGCAATGCGGGGGCGGGCTACTCGTACTCCGTGCCGCCCTTGCGCGTCAGATACGCGCCGCTCACCACCTTCGCGAGGGCCCGCCCGCCCAATTCCGCGCTGTAGCGGCCTTGGAGCGGACGGACGACCACCCCCTCCCGGAGGTGGACGGCACGTCCCGACAGGGTTTCGCGGCCCTCGGCCAGCTCCATCACCAGCCGCGCGTCGTACGGGCCGCTGTACAGCGTCGGCACCACCGGAAGCCTGCCGTCCAGCACCGTCGTCAGCTCCTGCTGATCCAGCCACCGCAGCTGTCCGCCGATGTCCACGGCGATATCGAACACCGCGTACGCCGGCTCGCCGCGCCGTAGCCGAGATCCTGGACGCCGTCGCCGTACCCCTCGCCGAACACGCCGACCCGCGACGCCCCCAGCTCCCCGGCGATCTTCGCCGCGACCCGCGGTACGTCATGGCCGCGCACCGCCCGCCAGTACAGGTTCTTCGGATCCTCGACCAGCGCGAGCCGCTGCGCACCGAGCCCCTTGGACGTCACCTGAACGTGCTCGTCCCGGACGTCGAGATCCCATTCCCCGTTCTGCACCAGCAGTCGGGCGCCGCCGACGCGGCTGCCCCGCCACCACTGTGCGCGAGGCCGGGCCGCCGGGCGACCGGTTTTCACCCGGGACGGGGGCCGGGCCGGCGGGCGGGACCTCAGTCGTCGGCCGGTTTCCGCCTGCCGGCCCCGCCGATGCGGCGCAGTGCCGTCGGGCCGAAGCCGAGCGGGCGCGGGAGACGCCTGGGGGCGGGTTCGGAGGCGGGGTGCGGCGGGGGCGAGGGGCGTCCCGGAACGGGCGGCGCGGCCGAGAGCGTGGCGGCAGGTGTCGCCGGGAGGGCGGCGGCACCGGTCGCTGCCGGGGGGCGCGGGCCGGCGGCCGACGATGTGCCGGTCGTGGCCGGCACAGGGGCCGGGGCCGGCTCCGGCGCGGCCGGTACGCCTGGTGCGCCACTTGCCGCCGGGCGGATCCGTGCCGTACCCCGGAGCAGGCCGAGCGCCGCGGAGAGCCGCGGGGCCGGGGCTTTCGGAGCGGCGGGCGTCACCACGTCGAGGTAGGCGCGGCTGACGACGGGCCGGCCCGCGGTGGGGGAGTGGAGCCCCGTGCCGGCGGCCAGCGACCACGGTTCCTGCACGAGGCGCCCGATGGTCTGCTGCACCTTGCGGGCGAGTGCCGGATCGTCCATCCCGTGCCGCCGCAGCGCCCCGCGCAGCGTGGCGGCACCATGGGCGGCGAGGGACAGGCCCTGTCCGCAGTCGGGGGCGAGGGAGGCGACGGCACCGCCGAGGACGACGAACCCCGTCGGCCAGGACGGCAGTTGCTCATAGCGCCGACGCCGGCTGGTCGTGCGGGACAGCCGTACCTCGCTCAGCGGCTCGGCGTCGGTGATGAGGTCGCCGATGACGGCGCTGCCCGTGCGACGGGCGAACGGCACGAACCGGCCCGCGTGTTCGGAGGGCCGGTCGTCCCCGGCGCCGGTGAGCGTGACCAGCCAGCGTCCGCCCTCGATCGGGACCAGTGTCGCCGTCTTCCCGGGAACCGGGCGCCGCGACGCGAAGGGGCCGGGAACCGGGCCGGTGAACGCCGAACGGGTGGTGAGCACCGGGACCTCCATGCCGACCGGGGCCCGGAAGATACGGGTCGCCGAGACGATCCCGGAGTCCGAGACGTCTTCGCGCGCGGTGGGCAGTCCCAGTGCGGTCAGCCGGTCCTGGGTGGCGGAGTGCCGCCCGGTGGCGTCGACGACGAGGTCGGCGTCCAGGCGGTAGGTGGCGCCGGTGGTGGTGTCGCGGACGCGTACCCCGGTGATGTGTTCCGCGGTGCCGGTCAGCTCGGCCGCTTCGGTGCCGTCGAGGACGCTCACCCCGGGGAGGGCCGGTACCTGCCGGCGGATGACCCGGTCGAGCAGATCGCGGGAGCAGGCGATCAGACACTCCCTGCGGGCCCGTCGCCCTGACCAGCCCTTCGAGGGGCGGCCGGTGAGCTCCGCCGGTTGCGGCACCCGGCGGGCGCCCTCGGCCAGCCAGCTGTCGACGCTCCCGGGCAGCAGGGCGTCGACCAGCCGGGCGCCGGCCGCCGTCAGCAGATGGGCGTGCCGCGCCTGCGGGAGGTCGGTGGGGAGGGCGGGGGTCCGCGGCAGCCGTTCCCGCTCCACGACGATGACGTCGGCGTGTTCGGACAGTGTCGCGGCGGCGAGCATGCCCGTGAAGCCGCCGCCGAGCACCACGGCGAGGTAGGGATGGGTGAACTGGAGCCCGTCGCTGCTCGTCGTGCTCGACCCGGTCATGGGCAGTCCCTCTCTCGGCGGCGGAGCACGGATCCCCGGCGGGCGCGGGACACGTCCAGAAAGGGCGGTGCCGCATACGGTCGGGAATGCCGGCGTGCGGCGGCGATGACGGCGCCGGTGGCGGCCGTGAGCGAAGCCGTCACCGAGGCCGTGAACGAAGCCCTGAACGAAGCCGTCAACGAGGACGGCAGGGACGCGGTAGCGGTCCGCAGCATGCGCAGAGGTGCCGGTGGAAGCGGTTGCGCGCGTTGTGGGTCCCGGCAGGCCGACGCGAACGCCGGCCTGCCGCCCCCCGATTTCCCCATCATGATTCCCCCTCAGGCCGTGCCCGCCCTGCCCTGCGCACCGCCACGTCCTCCTCCGCCACCCGCCCGTATCACCGGGTGGGGCGGGCGAGCGCAGCTGCCTCGCACAAAGCGCTCTGCCCCGGGGGACGCAGCCGTCGCATCTGGTCAACGGCGGACACATTTCGGGATCGTAGGCGGCGGCGATCACATCCGACAGCCGGGTTTGAGCGAGGGACGCATGGTAGCCACCCGGGCGATACCGCTGGGTAGATCTGCTGCAAAACGGCGTAAGCGGTGGAAAACGCTGCGGAGCTTTCTCGCGACGCGAGAAAGCAGCCCGGAACTTCTCGTGACGAGAGGGGCGGCGGGCTGTGAAGCGCCGCAGGGTTGGCGCGAAATAGCCGGGCAACCGCGGGCAGATGACCGACGTGCCTACCCTGTGCGGGCACCGCACCGGAGAACCTGAGGGAGAGTCGTGCGCGCGATTGTGATGCGAGAATTCGGCGGCCCGGACGTGCTGCGGCTCGAGGACGTCCCCGAGCCCGCGCCCCGCGGCGGCCACGCGCTGGTCGAGGTGGCCCTGGCCGGTATCAACTACGCGGACGTGCACGCACGGGGCGACTCCTACCTCGCGCCCGTCGAGCTGCCGTACGTACCCGGGAACGAGGTCGTGGGGACGGTGGACGGCGGACGGCGCGTCGTCGGGCTGTGCCGCGGCGGCGGATACGCGGAGCGGACGCTGCTGCACCGCCGCGTCACCTGGGACGTCCCCGACGCCGTCAGCGACGAACAGGCCGTCGCGCTCGCGCTCCAGGGCAACAGCGCCTGGCATCTGCTGTTCACCTCGCTGCGCCTCACCGCGGGAGAGACCGTCGTCGTGCCGGCCGCGGCGGGGGGCGTCGGTTCGCTGGCCGTCCAGCTCGCCGCGCACGCCGGAGCCAAGGTCATCGGCCTCGCGGGCTCCCCGGAAAAGCGCAAGCTGGCCGAGGAGTTCGGCGCCCACGCGGTGATCGACTCGACCGCCGGCGATCTGACCGAGCGCATCCTGGAGGCGGCCGGCGGCCCGGTCGAGGCGGCGCTGGAGATGACCGGTGGTGTCACCTTCGAGCAGACCCTCGCCGCCGTCGCGCCGCGCGGCCGGCTCGCCGTCTACGGGTTCGCCGGGGGCGAGCTGGCGAGCGTGCCGACCCGGACGCTGATGGAGCGGAGCATCACCGTCTCGGGCTTCTGGCTGCCGCAGCTCTACGCGGACCGTACGGCGCTGCCGACGTCGATGCGGGCGCTGTTCGACGCGGTCGCCGACGGCACCCTCAAGCCGCTGACCGGCGCGGTCCATCCGCTCGGCGAGGCGGCACGGGCGCACCACGATCTGGCCGCACGCACCCAGGCCGGGAAACTGGCCCTCGACGCCGCCCGATAATTCCGGTAGCCCGGGAAGCCGGACGGGCACCACGGCTGCGGGAGCACACCCCGCCGGCCGCCGGGAACCGCGGGCGGCGGGAGTGCCGGCTCGCAGCGCAACTGCCGTGCGCCTTCGGGCGCGGACCACTGCCAGGGGAGACAGCACATGGGCAACAGCACCGCAGCCACGGGAGCACCGGCCTCGGCCGCCGCGCCCGCCACCGGCGTGGCGTCGGGTGGCGCGGGTCCCAAGAAGGCGCGCCAGGCACCCAAGGGCGCGTCGTCCACGGGCTCCCGGGCGTCGGGATCCGGCCATGCCGAGCGGGTCTTTCTCGTCCAGACGGCCTTCGCCGAGCTGGGGGGATCCGCCCATGGGCCCGGTGAGATAGCCGAGTTCACCGGCCTGGACGACTCCGTCGTCTACCGCATTCTCCAGTCCGGCATCTACCAGCGGATCTTCGAGCGGGTGGACCGCGGCCTCTACCGGCTGCGGACCTCGGCCGCCCAGCTCGCCTTCACCGCGCTCGACCACCGCCTCGACGGCGCCACCTCGCAGACGGTGCTCCGCGAACTGCGAATGGCCACCGACGGCGGACTGGCGTTCCTCTACATGGTGGCGCCGTTCTCCGGCGCGCAACGGCAGTGCGTCGACATGGCCGTCGGCGACTCCGATCTCGCGGAGCTCGGAATGACGCCGCGCGATGTGCTGTCCGTGACGCGTTCGCTGCGCACCGGCGCCTCCGGGCGGACGATCCTCGCCTACCTGCCGGAGGTGCTCCAGCAGCGGGTGCTGGCCGAGCCCGTACCCGACCAGGCGGGACCCGGCGTCTACCGGGACAACGAGGCGCTGGTGGCGTCGCTCGCGGAGGTACGCGACCTCGGCCATGCGCTCGGCTACGAGGAGTGCATGGCCGGCTGGAACTCCTGCGCGGCACCGATCATGTGGGACGGCTCCATCATGGGAGCCGTGCTGCTTCTCCAGCTCAAGTCCGTGATGCCGGTGGCCCCCTACAGCGTCATCGAGGCGACGAAGGAGGCGGCGGCCGAACTCAGCCGCTACGGAGCCGCCCGGCCGTCCGCGGACCAGGCCTGAACCGCGGCGCCCGGCCGCCTGCCCGGCCCTGAACCGGCCCGCCTCTCCCGTGGGGCACAGGCGGCGGCACGGAGAGCTACCTGCACAATGGGCGGGGTGCGGCTCGAAGCGATCACCTGGGAACGGCTCACCGACGCGCTCGCCGGGCGCATCGCCACGATGACGGCGAAGGACGGGAGCCCCTGGCTGCGCGTGGCCGTCGACGGGGCTCCCGCCGCCGCGCCCGGCGAGCTGGCCGGCCGGCTCGCCGAGGCGCTGCGGATCCGGGGGCGGGCGGTGCACAAGGCCGGCACCTTCGGCTTTCTGCGCCCCGCCTCGCTGCGGCTCGAATACGGCCGCGAGGACCCCGACGCCTACCACGACGAGTGGTTCGACCGGCAGGCCCTGTGGCGCGAGGTGTTCCAGCCGCTGGACCCGGGCGGTACCGGGCGGGTGCTCCCGGACCTGTGGGACCCCGAGGCGGACCGGGCGACGCGCAGCGCGTACGTGGAGCTGCCGCCCGGCGGCGTTCTGCTGCTGCACGGCCCCCTGCTGCTCGGTCACTGGTTCCCCTTCGATCTCTCCGTGCATCTGAAGCTGTCGCCGGCCGCGCTCGCCCGCCGCACCCCACGGGAAGAGCAATGGACGCTGCCCGCGTTCGCGCGCTACGAGGCCGAGACGCGGCCCGAGGAGGCGGCGGATGTGGTCGTGCGGGCCGACGATCCCCGCCGGCCGGCCTGGAGCGGCCCGGCCTGAGCACCCGGCCCGCTGAGCACCCGACCGGGCCGGAGCACCCCGACCCGGCCGGAGCCCCCGGCCTCAGACGAGCTGCCGGATCTCGCCCCGGACGCGGTAGAAGCCGCCCGCCGCCGAGAGCTCATCGACGACATACCGCGCACCGGGCCGGCGTATATGGCGCGGGAACTGCACGTTCCAGGACGGTTCATAGCCGTCGGAGACGACATGGACCCGCAGTCGGCCGCTCTCCTGCACGCACTCCACCACGACCCCCGAGGCGGCGGCCGACGTCACCGTCCGCACCGTGGCCGACGGCGTGTACGTGGGCAGCGCGGCGGCCGACTTCACATCCCTGGCCACCGGCACCGTGCCCGACCTGGCGGCGGCCACGGCCGCGTCGCTCGCGTCCACACACACCAGGGATCCGTCGGTGGTGACCATGTACAGCTTCTCGTCGAGGTACTGCATGGACAGCGCCGATCCGCCGCCGGTGCCCAGCTTCCACAGGCGGGTGCCGTCGGCGGCGAAGCAGTACACCGAGGAGGCCGAGTCACCGGCGAAGACATAGCGGCCGCCGGGGGCCGTGGCACAGGAGTAGACGACCGTGTCGCACTGGTACGTGGCCTCCAGCGCGCCGCTGTCCTTCGTCAGCCGCTGGACGACGCGCCGGTCGGTGCCGGCGTACACGGAGTGGTCCTCCTGCCAGCCGAACAGCACCCCACCCGTGGTCGGGGTGTGCCACAACTCGCCGCTGCCGTCGGCGGAGTAGGCGGTCACGCCGCGGCGATGACCGTGGTAGACGGCGCGTTCGTCCCGCCGCACCATCCAGGCGTGCTCGCCCGCACTGCGCCGCGACCACTGGTACTCGTCCTCGTGGTCGATCACCGTCAGCCCGCCGTTGCGGTCGGCGACGTTGAGGATGCCTTCGCGGATGTCCAGCCAGAAGATGTCGACGTCGGGGGCGATGCCGTAGGCGGCGAAGGGGAGCTTCGAGGAGAGGTCGTAGACCGTGCCGTCGTCGCAGCCCGCGTAGATCCAGAAGTCGTCCGCCACCAGGCACTTGACGCCGTCGGGGAGCTGATAGCGCGCCAGCACCTCGCCGTCATGGCCGAGGGTGTGGACATCGCCGTTCTGGTTGCCCACCCAGCAGCGGTCCTCCGCGATGTGGATGCCGAAGGCGGCGGCACCCGTACGGAAACGCCACAGCACCGGTGCGACCGCACGGGCCGTCGACGGCGCGGAGGCGACCTGGCGCCGCGTCACCGGCCGGGCGGTGCGCTGCCCCCGGACCGCCGGCGCATAGCCCTTGCGGACCTTCTCGCCGATCTTCCTGGCGGCCGCGGCCTGCGCCTTCTCCCGTGTCGGGAACGTCGAGGTCTGCTGCTGGCCGCCCGCTCCGATGCGTCCGTAGCGCACCGAGACGACGGTGCCCTGCACCGTCACCTCGTAGAATTTGTGGGCGCCGCCGCCCTCTTGCGACAGCTCCAGATACGTCGTGGCCTCGGACATGGCGATCCCCTCCCCCGGGCGGCCCCCACGGCCGTCCCCCGCTGGAAAAAACCGTACGGCCGACCACTGACAATCGAGCCGGGACCGCCGGGCGCGGACCGCTGGTGGCCGCGCCGGGGACGGAAGTTAGCGTGATCCCGTGACCACTTCATTCAACGCATCCGACGAGTCCGCCGCGCTGCCCGGCAGCCAGGGGCCCACCGCGACCGTGGAGGCCCGGCCGCGCTCCGTCGGCACCGTCAAGATGTCCTACGCACCCGACCCCGACGGCGACCCGGACCCCGGAGAGATCGTGTGGACCTGGGTGCCCTACGAGGAGAACGACGGCCGGGGCAAGGACCGCCCCGTGCTGGTCGTCGCCCGCGAGACCGGCGGAACGCTGCTGGCCGTGCAGCTGTCGAGCAAGCGGCACAGCAACGACTGGGAATGGGTGCCGCTCGGGACCGGCCCGTGGGACCGCGCGGGCCGCGACTCATGGGTTGCCGTGGACCGGGTGCTGAGGGTGCACCCGGCCGGGATGCGGCGCGAGGCCTGCGCGCTGGACCGGGGCCGCTTCAATCTGGTGGTCAACCGGCTGCGCGAGCGCTACGGCTGGCGCTGACGGGCGCGGCGCCGGGACCTCAGGCGTCCGCCAGGTCCAGGAGTTTGGTGACGGTGTTCCAGTTACGGGCGGTGGCCGTCACCCCGAGCGGGGCGCGGCTCACCGCCGCGGCCAGCTTGGAGCGGCCGATTCCGTCGGGGCACCACAGATAGAGTTCGCGCCCGATCAGCCGGTACTGGTCGGGCGCGAACGCGTCCAGGTCGAGTGCGTCCAGCCGGGAAGTGTCGGCCGGCACCGCCGACAGGAACGTGACATGCAGGCTCCTGGGCTCCGGTACGGCCTGCGGAAACGGGTTCGCGGCGACGGCGGCGGCCAGCTCGTCGCGGGTGCGGACGAGGACCGGAACCGTCAGGCCGAGGTCGGCGGCGATCCGCTCGTGCAGCACCCGGGCCGTCTCCTGCGGCGGTGTACCCGGGTCGGCGAAGACGATATTGCCGGTCTGGAGCAGGACCGAGACGTCCTCGAAGCCCAGGGACTCGGCCAGCTCCCGCTGCTTCGCCTTGGGGAAGGAGTTGTGGCCGCCGACATTGATGCCGCGGAGCAGAGCGATCTGACGGGTCATGGCGCTGCCATTCGTAGAGGCCGGCCTCGGCGAGGGCGGACGACGGGGGAGCCGACGGGAGGAGCCGTCGCGGGAGTCAGAAGAGCGGAGCGGGCAGGACACCTTCGAGGGCCAGCAGCAGACGCTTGGTCTCCAGTCCGCCGCCGAAGCCGCCGATGCCGCCGTCACTGGCCACGACACGGTGGCAGGGGACGATGACCGGCAGCGGATTGGAACCCATCGCGGCGCCCACCGCACGGGCGGCTCCCGGCTCCCCGACCCGGTCGGCGAGGTCCTGGTAGCCGACGACGCTGCCGTAGGGAACTCCGTCGGCCAGGGCATGCAGGACCCGTGCGGGGAAGCCGGAGGACAGCGACCAGTCCAGGGGGACGGTGAAGGAGTGCAGCTCCCCGGCGAAATAGGCGGTGAGCTCGGCGGTGGCCGTCTCCAGATGAGGGACCGACGCGAGCGGCGCGCCGCCGAAGAACTGCTCCAGACGGGTCAGCTCACGGCCGGCCGTCCGCTCGTCGGCATGGAAGACGACCCGCACCAGGCCCTCCCGGGTCGCGGCGAGCAGCAGCGGACCGATGGGGGTCACCAGGCGCTTCCAGGCCCAGTCACGCCGGGCCGCCGCCTCCGGGGTGGCGTCGGGGGGTGCCGCCGGACGGGAAACCTGCTCGGAATTCGTCACCTGATCAGGGTAGGACGCACCACTGACAAGGTGACGGGGAACGGACCGGCGGAGGGCGCCGGCACCCGTTCCCCGTCGGACCGGGCCCTCAGCCGTCGCTGTCCTCCAGCGCGTCACGCACCGCGTCGGGCTTGTTGGTGATGATGCCGTCCACGCCCAGACCGGCGACCTTGACCGCGGTCGCCGGGTCGTCGACGGTCCAGGTGTACAGGTCCAGCGGGCGGCGGTGCGGACCCTTCAGGCCGTGCACGGCGGCGACGTACTCCGGGGTGACCGCCGTGTGGACGGGGTTGATCTGGTCGCAGTACTTCGCGAACTTCGGGAGGTCGGCGACGGACGGGTTGCCGAGGAAGCCCGTCTTGATGTCCGGCCGCAGTTTGTGCACGGTCTTGATCGCGTCGGCGTTGAAGCTCTGGATGATCAGACGGCGCTTGACGTGCCTGTTGTCCAGCCAGCCCGCGCGGCGCAGCTCCGTGAGGGTCTGTAGCTCGATACCGGGGTAGAGCTCCGGAGACTTCAGCTCCATCAGCAGAGTCTGGTCGTTGTGCTCGACCTCGTCCATGTAGTCCTCGAGGGTCGGCACCCGCTCCCCGCGGAACTTCGGTCCGAACCAGCTGCCCGCGTCCAGTTTCTCGATCTCGTTGAGCGTGAAGTCCGATACGTTCCACGGAGAGCGGCCGGGGAAGACCTGCTCCACGTCGGTCGTCCGGGCGAGCGAGTTGTCATGGAGGATGACAAGCTCGCCGTCCTTGGTGCGCTGGACGTCGTTCTCGACCCACTCGAAGCCGAGCCGTTCGGCCGCGTCGATCGAGGCGAGGGTGTTCTCGGGCGCGTACGACGAGGCGCCGCGGTGGGCGACCGTCACCGGAGTGTGCCGGTCCGGTGCGGCCTGGGCGACGGTTGTGGAGAGGGCGAGCGCGGACAGACCCATGAGCGCACCGGCGACAACGGTGGCGACGGGGCGAATACGCATACGGGCTCCTCATGACGTCGTGGACGTGAGCTGACGTGAAGTGACGTGAACCGGGTCGGACGGACAGAGGCTCGCAGCCGGGCCGTAGCAGGAGGCAGTCGTGTGATGGCCGGGCGCTGAACGAGAAGTGACCGGTATTCCGTTGTGGAGCGACACGCAGTTGCAGGATGCCCGGATTAGCCGTGCCACCGACGTACGCTCCGCCGCCGTCCAACTTGCCGGAGCCACGGCATCCGCGCATCTTGGCCGATGATGCGTCACCCCTCGTGCTTCTGACCGGTTTTGGCCGGAGGTCTCACAAGGGCGGGCCGCCGCGGCCGACTTCGCCCGAGCACACCGCGCTCACGCACCTGGATCCGGGCGGGGAGCCGGACAGCCATCCCGGGTACTCGACGGCCACGGCCTGTCGCCCGCACGCGAGGGTCATGGCCCTCGGTGTCCCCCGCCGCGGCTCGCCCTCCCCACCGCCCGCCCCGCCCGCCGGGCACCGCGGGATGCCCGCAGAGAGCGCCGTTAACGACGAAACCGCAGGTCGGAGCGCTGTTCGTGCCGGTTGTCAGTGCCGAGTCGTACGGTTGATGCCATGCGGCCCGTATCAAACATCGAACGCACGGTGGCGCCCTTCGAGGTCGTCAGCCCCTACCAGCCCAATGGCGACCAGCCGGCGGCCATCGCCGAACTCGAGCGGCGTATCCGCGGGGGTGAAAAGGATGTGGTCCTGCTCGGCGCGACCGGCACCGGCAAGTCGGCGACCACCGCGTGGATGATCGAGAAGCTGCAACGCCCGACGCTCGTCATGGCGCCCAACAAGACCCTCGCGGCCCAGCTCGCCAACGAATTCCGTGAGCTGCTGCCGAACAACGCCGTCGAATACTTCGTCTCCTACTACGACTACTACCAGCCCGAGGCGTACGTCCCGCAGTCCGATACGTACATCGAAAAGGACTCCTCCATCAACGAGGAGGTCGAACGCCTGCGCCACTCCGCGACGAACTCCCTGCTCACCCGGCGTGACGTCGTCGTGGTCGCCTCGGTGTCCTGCATCTACGGCCTGGGCACGCCGCAGGAGTACGTCGACCGGATGGTGCCGCTGAAGGTCGGCGACGAGATCGACCGCGACCAGCTGCTGCGCCGCTTCGTCGACATCCAGTACACCCGGAACGACGTGGCCTTCACCCGGGGCACCTTCCGGGTACGCGGCGACACCATCGAGATCTTCCCGGTCTACGAAGAGCTGGCCGTGCGGATCGAGATGTTCGGGGACGAGATCGAGGCGCTCTCCACCCTCCACCCCCTCACCGGCGAGGTCATCAGCGACGACGAGCAGCTGTACATCTTCCCGGCCAGCCACTACATCGCCGGCCCGGAGCGGATGGAGAAGGCCATCGCCGGGATCGAGGCCGAGCTGGCCGACAGCCTCGCCACGATGGAGAAGCAGGGCAAGCACCTGGAGGCCCAGCGGCTGCGGATGCGCACCACCTACGACATCGAGATGATGCGCCAGATCGGCTCCTGCTCCGGCATCGAGAACTACTCGATGCACATGGACGACCGTGAGCCCGGCTCCGCGCCCAACACGCTCCTCGACTACTTCCCGGACGACTTCCTCCTGGTCATCGACGAGTCGCATGTCACCGTCCCGCAGATCGGCGCCATGTACGAGGGCGACGCCTCGCGGAAGCGGACCCTCGTCGAGCACGGCTTCCGGCTGCCCTCCGCCATGGACAACCGGCCGCTGAAGTGGGAAGAGTTCCTGGGGCGCATCGGCCAGACCGTCTATCTGTCCGCGACCCCCGGGAAGTACGAGCTCTCCCGGGGCGACGGCTTCGTGGAGCAGATCATCCGCCCGACCGGCCTGGTCGACCCGGAAGTGGTGGTCAAGCCCACCGACGGGCAGATCGACGACCTGGTGCACGAGATCCGTGCGCGCACGGAGAAGAACGAGCGCATCCTGGTCACCACCCTCACCAAGAAGATGGCCGAGGACCTCACGGACTACTTCCTCGAGCTCGGTATCCAGGTCCGCTATCTGCACAGCGACGTGGACACCCTGCGCCGGGTGGAGCTGCTGCGTGAGCTGC
This sequence comes from Streptomyces sp. NRRL S-1813, assembly GCF_000719605.1. Taxonomy (NCBI): domain Bacteria; kingdom Bacillati; phylum Actinomycetota; class Actinomycetes; order Kitasatosporales; family Streptomycetaceae; genus Streptomyces; species Streptomyces sp. NRRL S-1813. The sequence goes on along the minus strand of NZ_JOHB01000050.1, from coordinate 18,875 downwards.
GATCGGGTGAGTACGACGTCCTGGTGGGCATCAACTTGCTGCGGGAGGGCCTCGACCTCCCCGAGGTCTCCCTGGTGGCCATTCTGGACGCCGACAAGGAGGGCTTCCTGCGGTCCGGTTCGGCGCTCATCCAGACCATCGGACGCGCGGCGCGCAACGTCTCCGGACAGGTGCACATGTACGCCGACAAGGTCACCCCGGCGATGGAGAAGGCCATCGACGAGACCAACCGCCGCCGGGAGAAGCAACTGGCGTACAACAAGGAGAACGGCATCGACCCGCAGCCGCTCCGCAAGAAGATCGGCGACATCGTCGCCACCATCGCCCGCGAGACGATCGACACCCAGGAGCTGCTGGGCACGGGGTACCGCAAGGGCTCCGACGCCAAGGAGGCCCAGGGCACGGCGCCGGTCCCGGCGCTCGGCGGGAAGGCCGCGAAGGGCAAGGGCGGCAAGGCGGCCGCGACGCTGACGGACCGTCCCGCCGCCGAACTGGCCGAGCTCATCGAGGAGATGACGGAGCGGATGCGGGCCGCCGCGGCCGAGCTCCAGTTCGAGGTCGCCGCCCGGCTGCGCGACGAGGTCGGCGAACTGAAGAAGGAGCTGCGGCAAATGAGGGAGGCCGGAGTGAAGTGAGGGGGAGTACGGGTGGCCGTGCGCGGCCGCCCGCCGGGAGGGGCACACCCGCCCCGTTACGACATCGCCGCACGTGAGCGGGGTCTGTCCAGCGGTGCCCGGTGTGTTGCAGAAGCGCCACAAAACGCGGGTCCGGCGCGCCCCGGGCCCGCCGTCGTGCGTAGGGTCGAAGGGGCCGCCGGAAACCTGGGCGGGGACAGTACAGAGAGGGGACGGCGCGTGTCGGTCAATTTGTCCAAGGGTCAGGGCATCAGCCTCCAGAAGTCCGACGGAGGAAACCTGACGTCGGTGCGGATGGGGCTGGGGTGGCGCTCGGCGCCGCGCCGGGGCCTGTTCGGGAGGCGGACCAGCGAGATCGACCTCGATGCCTCGGCGGTGCTGTTCGCCGACAAGAAGCCCATAGATGTCGTCTTCTTCCAGCACCTCGTCAGCGACGACGGCGCGGTCCGGCACACCGGCGACAACCTGGTCGGCGGCGCGGGCCAGGGCGGCGACGACGAGGCGATCCTGGTCGACCTGGCGCGGGTGCCGGTACACATCGACCAGATCGTGTTCACCGTCAACTCCTTCACCGGCCAGACCTTCGCCGAGGTGCAGGACGCCTTCTGCCGCCTGGTGGACGAGGCCACGGGCCAGGAGCTGGCCCGCTACACCCTCACGGGCGGCGGCAACTACACCGCGCAGGTCATGTCCAAGGTGCACCGCGTGGGCAACGGCTGGCAGATGACCGCCATCGGCGAGCCCTCCGTCGGCCGCACGTTCCAGGACCTCGTGCCGGCGATCCTGCCGCACCTGTAACCACCAGCACCGCGGCAGCGCGTACCGGGCAGCGCCGCCGCCGCTCCGGGCCCGCGCCCGGGGCCGGCCCGGGACGCCACGATCACCAGGGGGAACAACGATGACGGCCGAGCTGGTCCGGGGGCAGAACCATCCACTGGACCGGGCACGGGTGGAGATCCGGGTGACGGCGGGCTCTCCCGTCGTGGCCGGGGTCACCCTCGGCGACGAGCAGGGCCGGCTCGCCGGCGCCGAGGCGGTGGCCCACCCGGGCGCGCCCCGGCGCCCCGGCATCGAGGTTCCCCGCCAGGCGGCCGCCGACCACCGCATCGCGGTCGATCTCGACGCGCTGCCCGGCGACGTCCACCGGGTGAGCGTGCTGCTGGCGCTGCCCCGCGGGATCGGCGCGCTGAGCACCTTCGGATCGGCCGCCGCGCCCTCCGTCACGGTCACCGGCCTCGACGGCACCGGCATCGCCCGCTACACCGTCACCGGCCTGGGTGCCGAGTCCGCCGTCGTCGCCGTCGAGCTCTACCGCAGGCAGGGCGTGTGGAAGGTGCGCGCCGTGGGCCAGGGCTACGCCGACGGCCTCACGGCGATGCTGCACGATCAGGGCCTGCCGCAGGCGGCGGAGCTGGCCGCGGAGATCGAGGAAGCGATCAGCCGGGGCCAGGCGCGCGCCGTCCAGGCGCCCGCCGTGGCGGCGGGCCGGTCCGAACGGGCCGGGGCCGGGCCGGCCGCCGCGGACCGGCCGTCTCCCGCGTGCCCTCCCGCATCTGACGGCCCGCCATCCGCGCCGGGAGCCGCATCAGGCACCGGAGCGAAGGCCGCAGCCGCAGCCCAGCCCGCAGACGTCTCGCCCGCCCCCGTGGGCGGCGGCCCCATCGACTACCGGCACCCGCAGCGCCGCAGCACCCCTCCGCCGGCCGGCCAGGCGCCGACCGCCCCCGCTGCTCCGGCCCCCGCGGCCCCGGCGGACGCCTCCGCGCCGGCCGGGACCCCCGCACCGCCCGACGGGCCTTCGCTGCCGGTGGCCGGTGACGCCGCCGGCTGGAGCATGGAGGAGCGGCTCTACAACCAGGTCTGGGGCATGTTCGAGGACCTGGCCCGCTCGGTCGCGGCCTACCGCAGCGCCTCCGGCTTCGCGGAGTCCCGCCTGGAGCAGGAGCTCGACCAGGCCCTGTCCGACCCGCGCAACCGCCTCGGTACGGCCGCCGATGCCGCCCGCGCCACCGCCCGTGACAAGCACGCCGCCCTCGTCGCCCAGGCCCGCGCCGCCCTCGACCGTGACCTCGCCCAGCTCGCGGCCGAGTCGGCGGTCGTGGAGCCCGCGCTGCCGCCCGCCTTCGCCCGCTGGGACCACCCCGTCTGGCAGGGCCACCACGCCCCCCTGGAGCGCCCGATGGCGCTGCGCCTGGGCGATCTGCACCTCCCGGAGGTCCTGGACCTGCGCATTCCCATGCTCGTACGCCTCCCCCTGGAGCGCGGGCTGTGGATCGACAGCGGGCCCGATGCCTACGCCGGGAGCGCCGGCCCCGATCCCGACCGCGACATCGCCCGGCGGGAGCTGGGCAGCGCGCTCACGGACGGGCCGCCCGACGAGGCCGGGCTGCGCCGCCTGGCGATGGAGACGGCCGTCGCGATCGCCGCCCGGATGCTCGCCATCCACCCCGCGGGTGATTTCGCGGTCCAGGTCATCGACCCGGGCGGCACCGCCGCGCCCGCGCTCGCGCCGCTGGTGGAGAGCGGTGCGCTGCCCGCCGCCCCGGTGCCCGGCGCCAAGGGCGTCGCGACGGTGCTGGAGGCGCTGACGCGCCGGGTGGACCTCGTCCAGATGGCCGTGCGCCATCGCGCCGGGGACGCACTCCCGCCGGATCTCGACACTGCCGAGCAGCTGCTGATCGTGCATGACTTCCCGCACGGCTTCGACGACCGGGCCCTCACCCAGCTCCGCTATCTGGCCGACGAGGGGCCGGCGGTCGGGGTGCATCTGCTGATGGTCGCCGACCGCGCCCAGTCCCGGGAGTACGGCCCGGTCCTGGACCCGCTGTGGCGCTCCCTGCTGCGGATCACGCCGGTGCCCGATGCCCACCTCGCCGACCCCTGGGTCGGCCATGCCTGGACGTACGAGCCCTTGCTCGCCCCGAAGGGCAGTCAGGTGGTGCGCCAGGTGCTGGGCCGGGTCGCGGCCGCCCGTCGGGCGTCCTGACCAGGTATTTTGCCTTTTCCTTTACTATTCGTTGGTCTTCCTTTACGCTTCTTTGTGCGGAGGGGAGTATTCCCATACGACGTACCCGTCATCACGGATTGCGAGTGTGACGAGATCCCGGGGCGTCGGTCCCGTTCCTCCATTGGGCGGAACGGGGCGGAAGAGACCTCCGGCAGCGACGACGCTGTAAGTGCCGTACGACTCTGCCGGAGGAGCAGTGGACGTTTCCCTGATGCCGTGGGTCCTGACCATCCTTGGTCTGTGCGCCCTGATCGCCGCCGATTTCTTCATCGGCGGACGCAAACCACACGAGGTCTCCCTCAAGGAGGCCGGAATCTGGACCGGAGTCTGGGTCGCGCTCGCCGCGCTCTTCGGCCTCGGACTGCTGCTGTTCGCCGGCACCGCGCCGGCCGGTGAATTCTTCGCGGGATTCATCACCGAGAAGTCCCTGAGCGTCGACAACCTCTTCGTCTTCGTACTGATCATGGGGAAGTTCGCGGTCCCGACGATCTACCAGCAGCGGGTGCTGATGGTGGGTGTGCTGATCGCGCTGGTGCTGCGGGCCGGATTCATCGCCGCGGGCGCCGCGATCATCGCCAACTTCTCCTGGGTGTTCTACCTCTTCGGCGCGTTCCTCATCTGGACCGCGTGGAAGCTCATCCAGGACGCCCGTGCCGGGGCGGAGGACGAGGAGTACGAGGAGAACCGCTTCCTGAAGGTGGTCGAGAAGCGCTTCCCGTCGACCGACAAGTACCACGGGACCAAGCTGTTCATCGTCGAGAACGGCAAGCGGCTGATGACGCCGATGCTGATCGTCATGCTGGCGATCGGCACCACCGACGTCCTCTTCGCGCTGGACTCCATCCCGGCGATCTTCGGCCTCACCCAGGACCCGTACATCGTCTTCACCGCCAACGCCTTCGCCCTGATGGGCCTGCGGCAGCTGTACTTCCTGATCGGCGGACTGCTCAAGAAGCTGGTCCACCTCTCGTACGGCCTGTCGATCATCCTGGGCTTCATCGGCGTGAAGCTGGTACTGCACGCCCTGCACGAGTCGGGGGTGGCCGTTCCGGAGATCAGCATTCCGGTCTCGCTGGGCGTCATCTGCGCCGTGCTGGTCGTCACCACGATCACCAGCCTGCGCGCCTCGAAGAAGCAGGCCGCGGCAGAGGCGGCGGACCAGGAGCGCATCGACGTCTGAGGCCGGTCCCCACGGCCCGTGGCAGCGCAACTGACGGCGCCCGGTTCCCGCTCCTTGCCGGAGCGGGAACCGGGCGCCGTCGCGTGATCCGCGGCCTGTGGCGCCGCCCTCCTGCGCTACCAGCCGCGCTCGTGCCACTGCGCGAGGTGCGGCCGCTCCGCGCCGAGGGTGGTGTCGCTGCCGTGGCCCGGGTAGACCCAGGTCTCGTCGGGCAGTTCGCCGAAGAGCTTGCGCTCCACATCGTCGATCAGGCGGGTGAAGTTCTCGGCGCTGCCGAAGGTGTTGCCGACGCCGCCGGGGAACAGGCAGTCGCCGGTGAAGAGATGAGGGGCGCCGTGCGGGTCGTCGTAGACCAGCGCGATGCTGCCCGGCGTGTGTCCGGCCAGATGGCGCGCGGTCAGCTCGACACGGCCGACCCTGAGGGTGTCGCCGTCCTCGACCAGCACATCCGTGGGGACGGGGATGCCCTCGGCGTCATGGCGCCCCGCATAGGTCCGCGCGCCCGTCGCCTCGACGACCTCGCGCAGCGCGCCCCAGTGGTCACCGTGCCGGTGCGTGGTGACCACGGAGGCGATGCCGCTGTCGCCGATCAGCGCGAGAAGGGTGTGCGGTTCGGCGGCCGCGTCGATCAGCAGTTGCTCATCGGTCGCCCGGCACCGCAGCACATAGGCGTTGTTGTCCATCGGACCGACCGCGACCTTCGAGATCATCAGGTCGGTCAGCTCGTGCACGTCGGCCGGTCCGCCGACCTTCACTGCTCCGCTGTAGCCCATGGGACCACTCTAGAGCGGGGCCACCCTCTAGAGCGGCGGCACCTCGGGCAGGACGGAGCCGTGGCTGTCGAGTTTGCCGCCGTCGCCGCGCCCGGTGAGCCAGCCCACCAGCGCGGTCGCGGAGCCCGTCACCACCACGGGTGCGGCCTCGGCGCCCGATCCGGGGTCGAGGCGGCCGGTGCGCCACCGGCGGCCGTCGTCGGCCCGCAGTTCCAGCGCGGGCAGGTCCGGGTGCCCGGCGAACTTGATCGTGGCCAGGAAGGCCAGTTCGCGGTCGACGAAGGCAGGTGGCAGCTGGTCGACGGTGTGGCCCACGCCGAGGTCGACATGGTGCAGTTCGAGTTCGGCCAGCCGGCGCAGGGGCAGCCGGTCCGCCCGTTCGATGACGTCGTTGCGCATCTCGACCTCGTACGCCCGGCGGGCCTCGGGCAGTGCGTCCATCGCCGCGTCGAACCGCGCGGCGGTCTCCTTGAGATCTTCCAGATGCGCCGCCAGCGGCCGGTCGGCGCCCCGCTCGATATCGGCCTGACGGGCCTCGGGACTGGCGTACATCGGCGTCCGCACCTCCGTACGCGCCCAGGTGAGGAGGTTGCCCAGCGCGTCGGCGTTGCGCGCCAGATGGGCAAGGACATGGCCGCGGGTCCAGCCGGGGAGCAGCGACGGCTCGCCGATCGCCGCGTCGTCGAGCTTGCTCACCGCGACGAGGAGCCGGTCGGTGGCCTCGCGGACGGCTGCCACATCGCGCGGGAAGTCGGGCGGGGTGAGGGTCATGGTCCGACGCTAGCGCCGCCGGGGCGGGTTCGGGAGTGGGCCGGAGCCGATCGGGGCGTACGCGGGTGGAGCGGGCGGCGCGCGGCTGCCGGAAGGGCCGCCGGTCCGCGCCGCCCGCGGTGGTCAGGCCGCCGCCGCGTCGGGCGTCCCGAACCAGCGCCGGAGCGCGGCATCCAGCGCGTCCGGCGCGTCCGGGCCGCCGGGGGAGTCCGCCGCCCAGGCGGTGGCACCGTCCGGCCGCACCAGGAGGCCGGCCAGACCGGGCCGCTCCGGGCAGCCCGCCGTGAGCACCCGCAGCCGGTCGCCGTATCCCGCGGCGCGCTTGCGCACCTCGCCGTCATCGGCGAGATCGAGCAACAGCCCCTGCCCGCCGTGGAGATGCCCGGCGAGCCGGGTGCCGTCGGAGAGCACCAGGTCGGGTGCGCTGCGGCCGGTCAGCGGATGGCTGCCGGGCAGGTCGTAGCGCTGCCCGGCACCGGAGATCTTCTTGGCGAAGAAGGTGGTGGCGTCGACCGTCCCGGTCAGTTCGGCGATCACCCCGCGCAGTGCCCGGGTGTGCGACTCCGGCCGCATCAGTGCCACTTGGGCCCGGGTCCACTCCAGTACCCATGCGCCCAGGGGGTGCCGCTCGGCGGTGTACGTGTCGAGCAGCCCCTCGGGAGCCCAGCCGCGCACCGTGGCGGCCAGTTTCCAGCCGAGGTTCATCGCGTCGCCGATGCCGAGGTTCAGCCCCTGGCCACCGAACGGCGAGTGGACGTGCGCCGCGTCACCGGCGAGCAGCACCCGCCCCGCACGGTAGTCGGGCACCTGGCGCGCATTGTCCGTGAACCGGGTCGCCGAGAGCACCTTGTGGATCCTGACGTCCGCCACCCCGGAAACCTTCCGCAGTGAGGTCTCCAACTCCTCGGCGGTGACGGGGGCTTCACGGTCCGTGGGCGGCCCGTCGAACTCCACGGTGAGGATCCGGCCGGGCAGGGGGCCGTGGGCATAGGTCCCGGTGCTGGTCCAGTGCCAGCCGGCGCCCAGGGCGTCGGCGCCGGTCATCTCCACGAGGGCCTGACGGCCGGTGATCTCGGGAGCCGTACCGGGGAAGGGGAAACCGGCGAGCCGGCGGACCGTGCTGCGGCCGCCGTCGCAGCCGACCAGCCGGCCGGTGCGCAGCGACCCCTCCGAGGTGTGGACCTGCACCCCGTCCTCGCCGGCGTCGAAGCCGGTCAGGGTCACCCCGCGGCGCAGGTCGACGCCCAACTCGGCGGCGCGGGCGCCGAGCAGCCGTTCCAGGGCCTCCTGCGGTACGAGCCCGACCTCGGCGGCGGGCCCGGGGCCGTCGAAGTCCGGGTCGGACTCGTCCAGCAGATCGCCGCGCAGCATGATGCCGGCGAAGTGCCCGGCGAACTTCGGCGGCTGTTTCACCCCGGCAGCACCGGCGGCCCGGCGCTGCCGCAGGAACGAACCGAACCTCTCGAAGGCGTCGCGCTGTGCCTCCGCCAGGCCGGGCAGCATCCCGCGCCGGTAGAAGGCCTCCGCGGTGGGGGAGTTGATCGCCCCTGCCTTGATCGTCGTATCCACGTCGGTCAGCCGCTCCAGGACGACGACCGACACCTGTGCCAGGGCGAGTTCGCAGGCGAGCATCAGCCCCACCGGGCCGCCCCCTGCCACCACTACGTCTGCGTCATGATTCATGGGCGTAAGTGTAGTGACTATAAATTTGTTGCGGCTAAAAATTGTCCTAGGATTCCGGCCATGACGGATCAGGAGCGGCGCGGTGGTGGACCGGCGACGGACGGCGGCCGGACCGGCGGCCGGCAGGCGGAGACCGGTTTCGCCGAGGAGGACGGACGGCTGACGCTGCGCGAGCGCAAGAAGCTGCGCACCCGGCAGCGGATCTCCGGCGAGGCCACACTGCTGTTCATCCGGCGGGGCTTCGACAACGTCACGGTCGCCGAGGTGGCCCGCGCCGCCGAAGTGTCCACGATGACGGTGTTCAACTACTTCCCGCGCAAGGAGGACCTCTTCCTCGACCGGATCCCCGAGGGCCGGGAGCTGCTCACCCGCACCGTCCGCGAGCGCGGCGCGGACGAGCCGCCGCTCGCCGCGCTGCGCCGGCTCACCGTCGGCCTGCTGGCGGAGCGGCACCCGCTGGCCGGTGTGGGGGAGGGGTTCGAGCACTTCTGGCGCACGGTGCTGGACTCGCCGGCGCTGCGGGCACGGGGCCGCGAGGCGGTCGAGGAGATGGAGGACGCCCTCGCCGCGCTGCTGGCCGAGGCCGTGGGCGGCGAGGCCGGCCGCCCCGGCCGTGACGTCCGGCTGGCCGCGGCGCTGATCATCGCGGGGATCCGGGCGGCGTATGCCGGAGCGGCGGCCCGGCAGCTCGGGGGTGACCCGGTGGACGAGGTGGCCGTTGAGCAGGCGGAGGTGCTGCGGCGCACGTTCGATGCGCTGGAGCGGGCGCTGCCCGGCTTCGCCTGACGGGAGAGTTCCCGCAGCGTACGGGCGTGTGGCGGGCGCGGGAAGATTGTGGGGCCGCCACACGTTCGGGTGAAGAGGACTTGCGAGTCCGGTAAATCGAATGCGCGTGCTATAGGCTCGTGTGTGGCATCCCAAAGACAGTGCCGCGGAGGTCCCCATACCCTGGGGCGGGGGCTCCGCTCCGCCCCGCCGCCTCTGCTCACCCACCGCGCGGCGGACGTGGAGCCGCGGCCCCACCCCCTTCCAAGAAAGGTGCCGACCGGCGTGGCCGACCGTCTCATCGTCCGTGGCGCTCGCGAGCACAACCTCAAGAACGTCTCGCTCGACCTCCCCCGCGACTCCCTCATCGTCTTCACGGGGCTCTCCGGGTCGGGCAAGTCCTCGCTCGCCTTCGACACGATCTTCGCCGAGGGGCAGCGGCGTTATGTCGAGTCGCTCTCTTCCTATGCCCGGCAGTTCCTCGGGCAGATGGACAAGCCCGATGTGGACTTCATCGAGGGCCTGTCCCCCGCGGTTTCGATCGACCAGAAGTCGACGTCGCGCAACCCGCGCTCGACGGTCGGCACGATCACCGAGGTCTACGACTACCTCCGCCTGCTCTTCGCCCGTATCGGCAAGCCGCACTGTCCTGAGTGCGGGCGTCCGATCGCCCGGCAGTCGCCGCAGGCCATCGTCGACAAGGTGCTCGAACTCCCCGAGGGCAGCCGCTTCCAGGTGCTCTCCCCGCTGGTGCGCGAGCGCAAGGGCGAGTTCGTCGATCTCTTCTCCGACCTCCAGACCAAGGGCTACAGCCGGGCGCGGGTCGACGGGGAGACGATCCAGCTCTCCGAGCCGCCGAAGCTGAAGAAGCAGGAGAAGCACACCATCGAGGTGGTCGTCGACCGCCTCACGGTCAAGGAGTCCGCCAAGCGCCGGCTGACCGACTCCGTCGAGACCGCCCTCGGGCTCTCCGGTGGCATGGTCATCCTCGACTTCGTCGACCTGGACGCGGACGACCCGCAGCGCGAGCGGATGTATTCGGAGCATCTGTACTGCGCCTACGACGATCTCTCCTTCGAGGAGCTGGAGCCGCGCTCCTTCTCCTTCAACTCGCCCTTCGGCGCCTGCCCGGACTGCACCGGCATCGGCACGCGCATGGAGGTCGACCCCGAGCTGATCATCCCCGACGAGGACCGTTCCCTCGACGAGGGAGCGATCCACCCCTGGTCGCACGGCCACACCAAGGAGTACTTCGGCCGCCTGGTCGGCGCGCTGGCGGACGCCCTCGGATTCCGTACGGACATCCCCTGGGCCGGGCTGCCGGCCCGCGCAAAGAAGGCCCTGCTGAACGGCCACAAGACCCAGATCGAGGTGCGCTACCGCAACCGGTACGGCCGCCAGCGGGCTTACACGACCCCCTTCGAGGGCGCGGTGCCGTTCGTCAAGCGGCGGCACTCCGAGGCGGAGAGCGACAGCAGCCGGGAGCGCTTCGAGGGCTATATGCGCGAGGTGCCCTGCCCGACCTGTGAGGGCACCCGGCTCAAGCCGATCGTGCTCGCCGTCACGGTCCAGCAGAAGTCGATCGCCGAGGTCGCGGCCATGTCGATCAGCGACTGCGCCGACTTCCTGCGGGAGATGAGGCTCGACGCGCGCGAGAAGAAGATCGCCGAGCGGGTCCTCAAGGAGGTCAACGAGCGGCTGAAGTTCCTGGTCGACGTCGGCCTGGACTACCTCTCGCTGAACCGCGCGGCCGGCACCCTCTCCGGCGGTGAGGCCCAGCGCATCCGCCTCGCCACCCAGATCGGCTCCGGCCTGGTGGGCGTGCTCTACGTCCTCGACGAGCCGTCCATCGGTCTGCACCAGCGCGACAACCACCGGCTCATCGAGACCCTGGTGCGGCTGCGCGACATGGGCAACACCCTGATCGTCGTGGAGCACGACGAGGACACCATCAAGGTCGCGGACTGGGTCGTGGACATCGGCCCCGGCGCCGGTGAGCACGGCGGCAAGGTCGTGCACAGCGGCCCGATGAAGCAGCTGCTGACCAACAAGGAGTCGATCACCGGTCAGTATCTGGCCGGCAAGAAGGCCATCGCGACGCCGGACATCCGGCGGCCCGCCGACCCGTCGCGGCAGCTGACGGTCCATGGCGCGAAGGAGAACAACCTCCGCGACATCGACGTCTCCTTCCCGCTAGGGGTGTTCACCGCCGTCACCGGCGTCTCAGGATCCGGCAAGTCGACGCTGGTCAACGACATCCTCTACACCCACCTGGCGCGCGAGCTGAACGGCGCCAAGTCGGTGCCGGGACGGCACACCCGGGTCGCCGGCGACGATCTGGTGGACAAGGTCGTGCATGTCGACCAGTCGCCGATCGGCCGCACCCCGCGCTCCAACCCGGCCACCTACACCGGCGTCTTCGATCATGTCCGCAGGCTCTTCGCGGAGACGATGGAGGCCAAGGTCCGCGGCTATCTGCCGGGACGCTTCTCCTTCAACGTCAAGGGCGGCCGCTGCGAGAACTGCTCCGGCGACGGCACGATCAAGATCGAGATGAACTTCCTGCCGGATGTGTATGTGCCGTGCGAGGTCTGCCATGGTGCGCGCTACAACCGGGAGACGCTGGAGGTCCACTACAAGGGCAAGTCCATCGCCGAGGTGCTGGACATGCCCATCGAGGAGGCCTTGAGCTTCTTCGAGGCGGTGCCGACCATCGCCCGCCATCTCAAGACGCTCAACGAGGTCGGTCTCGGCTATGTCCGGCTCGGGCAGTCCGCGCCGACGCTCTCGGGCGGTGAGGCGCAGCGCGTCAAGCTGGCCAGCGAGCTCCAGAAGCGCTCGACGGGCAGCACGGTCTACGTCCTCGACGAGCCGACCACCGGTCTGCACTTCGACGACATCAGCAAGCTGATCAACGTGCTGGCCGGCCTGGTGGACAAGGGCAACACGGTGATCGTCATCGAGCACAACCTCGATGTGATCAAGACGGCGGACTGGGTCGTCGACATGGGACCCGAAGGCGGCAACGGCGGCGGCCTGGTCGTCGCCGAGGGCACGCCGGAGGATGTCGCGTCCCTCCCGGCCAGCCACACCGGCAAGTTCCTGCGGGAGATCCTCGGCGACCGCGTCAGCGATGCCGCGCCGGCGGGGGCCTCCGCGAGGAAGCCGGCGGCGAAGAAGGCCGCTGCCAAGACGACGGCGGCGAAGAAGACGGCTGCCAAGAAGACCGCGGCCAAGAAGACGACGGCGCGGGCCCGCCAGGCCTCCTGACCCGGCGGACCGTTCCCGGACGGGCCGTCACCGCTCCCCGTACAACGGGAGCGGTGACGGCCCGTCGTGTGTACGGGGGACCGGAACCGCGGACACGGGCGGTCGCCGAAGCCCCCGGCCCCTGCCCCGCCCCGCTCCTACGCCGCCAACTCCGTGGCGAACGGCGGTTCCGCGCCCGCGCGTGAACAGGTGACGGCGGCCGCGCGGGCGGCGAAGCGCAGGATGTCGCGCCAGTCGTCATCGCCGAGGCCGGCGACGGCGGCGTAGGAGAGCGCGTCGTGGGCGTCCAGGCGGTGCAGGAGCGCGGCATTGACCGTGTCGCCGGCGCCGATGGTGTCGACGACGGTGACCCGCTCACCGGGAACCGTCAGCTCGGCGCCGCCCCGCGTCAGCACCGTCAGACCGTCCCCGCCACGGGTGAGGACGATCGCCGCGGGCCCCGCGCCCAGCCACTCCTTCGCCGCCGCGGTGACCGCCGCCCAGCCGTCGCCCGGCGCGGCGCCGGACCCGGCCAGCCACAGGGCGTCCTCCTCCGACAGCTTCAGCAGGGCGAGGTCGGGGAGCCAGGAACGGAAGCGGGCCCGGTAGGCGTCCGGATCCGGGATCAGGCCGGGCCGGATGTTGGGGTCGAGCGCGGTGAAGACACCGCGCCCGGCCTCGCGGCGCAGCAGGGACTCGTACGCACTCGCCCCCGGTTCCAGGACGAGCGAGCAGGTGCCCAGGGAGAGCGCACGGGCCGCGGCGGGCAGCGCCGGCGGCAGGGTGAAGAGCCGGTCGGCGGTGCCGTCCGCATAGAAGCCGTAGCCCGCCGACCCGTCCGGGCTGATGTCCGCCACGGCGAGGGTGGTCGGCTCACCGCCGCGCTGCACCAAAGAGGTGTCCACACCATCGCCGCGCAGCCCCTGGAGCAGCGCTTCGCCGAAGGCGTCGGTCGAGATCCGCGAGCAGAACGCGGCGGGCGAGCCCAGCCGCCCCAGGGCGACCGCGGTGTTGTACGGACCGCCGCCGCGCCGCGGCAGCAGCGCCGGCAGCCGGGAGTCCGGCGTGGGGATACCTCCGGTGCCCGGTACGGACGGGGGAGTGGCCTGCGGGCTGGGGACGAGGTCGATCAGTGCCTCGCCGGCGACGACGATCACGGGGTGGGGTTCCTTTCCTGGGCGGCCGGGGGCGTGGCCGGGGCGGGTTCGGCGCAGCCGCACGACGTACGGTGCACAAACGTGCAGGGGAGGCGGACGGTGCGCGGAGGCCGGTCCGGCTCCGTCAGGCGTTCCAGCAGCAGCCGGACCGCCGCCGCCCCGATGTCCTTGCTGGGCTGGGCGATGGCGGTCAGCCGGGGTGTGAACAGATCGGCCCACGAGAAGTCGTCGAAGCAGGCCAGCGCGATGTCGCGGGGCACCTCCAGGCCAAGCTCGCGGAGGGCCCGGAGCGCGCCGATGGTCATCGCGTTGTTGGCGGTGATGACCGCGGTGGGAGGCTGCGGTACGGCCAGCAGACGGCGGGTGGCGTCCTGGGCGCCCTGTGCCTCGGAGTTGCCGCCGGCGAGGAGCTCGGGCGCGAAGGGCAGACCGCAGGCGCGCAGTCCCTCGCGGTAGCCCTGGACCCGCTCGCTGGTCGTGCTCAGCCCGGGCAGACCGGCCACCAGGCCGATCCGGGTGTGCCCCAAGCCGGCCAGATGCCCGACCAGTTGGCGCACCGGGCCGGTGCTCTCGGCGCACACCTGGTCATGGTCGTCGCCGACCAGCCGGTCCAGGAAGACGGTGGGCACCTCTCGGCGGGCCAGATACTCCACCATCGCGGAGGGTTCCGCGGACGGCGCCACGATCATGCCGTCCACGCGCCGTTCGTGCAGCAGCTGGACGACCTTGCGCTCGTGCTGCGGATCGTCGTGCGGATCGGTGAGCAGCAGGCTGTAGCCGGCCTCCAGGGCACCCGCCTCGACGCCTTGGAGGATCTCGGTGAAGTACGGGTTGCTGATCGCCGAGACCGCCAGGCCGATCGAGCGGGTGCGGGAGGTGACCAGGGAGCGGGCCAGGGTGTTGGGGGTGTAGCCGAGCTCGTCGATCGCGCCGAGCACCGCGGCGCGGGTGTCGGGGCGGACCGGACGGGTCTCGTTCAGCACATGCGAGACCGTGGCGACGGAGACCCCCGCACGCCGCGCCACATCCGTCATCGTCGTCATCCGGCTCTTCCTCCCCGAGCGTGCGGCACCACGTCGGCGCCGCGGCCTCCCACGGCCTCGTCCCGCGAAGTCCACCACATTACGAGCATCCCACCGAAAACGTAAACGCTTGCGTAAGCGTTTACGTCCAAGCTACCTTCCCGGCATCGCAATCCCGCACGACGTTGTGAGGAGGCGCCGATGCGCGCTCTCGTGGTCACCGCCCCGGGCAAGGGAGGGCAGCACCGCTGTCACCGAACTGCCCGATCCCGTCCCGGAGCCCGATGAGGTGGTCGTGCGCGTCACGTCCTGCGGGCTGTGCGGCACCGATATGCACCTCCTCGGCGGCGAGCTGCCCGCCGCGGCCTATCCGCTGGTTCCCGGGCACGAGCTGACCGGCGAGATCGTGGCGGTGGGCGCGGCGGTGACCGGCCGGGCGGCCGGGCGGCCGGGGAGCCGGTCGCCGTCGATCCCCACATGCCGTGCGGCGCCTGCCACTACTGCATGGGCCTGCTGATGGCCGCCCTCGTACGGACCGCGGGCGCCGCCTCGGTGTCCGTCGTCGGCCTCAACGAGGACCGGCTGGCGTTCGCCGGGTCCTTCGGCGTCGACGCGGCCGTGACCAGCGCCGACAAGCTCGGCCGTACGCCCGGCTTCGAGGTCGTGGTCGATCCGACCGGCGTCGTGGCGGCCCTCACCCAGCCGGAGAGCCCGCGCTGGCTGGTGGGCAAGGGCCGCACCGACGAGGCCCGTACGGTGCTGACCCGGCTGCGCGGTGATGCCGGGGCGGCGGGGGAGGAGCCGGCGGAGATCGCCATCGGCCTGCTCAACATGCTGATGACGCTCCCGGCGATGCGGCTCATCGACCGCAAGGGGCGCAAGCCGCTGCTGCTGTTCGGCGCGCTGGGTATGTGCGCGGCGATGGTGCTGCTGGCCGTCACCAACCTCTCAGGGCTCGGCTATGGCACGCTGCTGTCGGTGCTCAGCCTCCTGGGGATCGCGGGGATCGCGCTCTACATCGCGTCCTTCGCGATCTCCTGGGGGCCGGTGCAGTGGGTGATGCTGCCCGAGCTGTTCCCGATGCGGATCAGGGCGGCCGCGGTCAGCCTGTGTGTGCTCCTCAACTGGCTGTTCAACATGATCGTCGCGCTGGTCTTCCCGTCGCCGCTGCACGCCTGGGGCGCCGGCATCAACTTCCTGTTCTTCGCCGGTACGACCCTGCTGGCGTTCCTCTTCGTGCAGCGGCTGCTGCCGGAGACCAAGGGCCGGAGCCTGGAGGAGATCGAGCAGGACCTGCTGCGGGGGCGTCCGGCCCGGCCGGAAGCGGAAGGATCTGTGCCGGTATCGTCGGGAGCCGCCAGCCACTGACGCCGTCACCTCCGGAGCAGCCATGAGCCAGTCCCCCGCCCGCCGCACCGTGCTGCGGGGGGCCGCGCTCGCCGGCGCCGCCGGCTTCGGTCTGGCGGCCTGCTCGCCGGGGGACTCGGGTGCGAACGGCTCGGCGGTGCCCTCCGAGCCGGTCGAACTCGGGGCCGCCGCCGACGTGCCGGTCGGCGGCGCCAGGCTCTACCGCGAGGACCGGCTCGTGGTGTCGCAGCCCGCCAAGGGCACCTTCAAATGCTTCAGCGCCAAGTGCACCCACGCCGGCTGCATCCTGGCCGAGGTCGAGAAGGAAGAGGGCAACTGTCCCTGCCACGGCAGCCGCTTCGACGTCACCACCGGCAAGGTCCTCCAGGGGCCGGCGACCGAGCCGCTGCCCGAGGTCCCGGTCAAGACCGAGGGCGGCAAGCTGATCGCGGGCTGAGGCGCCGGACCGGCAGGCGCTGCCGGGGCCTCACCCCCAGTCCCAGGCGATGCCCAGGATCCCGGGCCGTACGCCCTGCTCGACGAGGTGCACGGCGCGGTGCCGCCCGCTGAGGGTCAGCTCCTGCCGGCCGCTGCGCGGGGCGCCCGCCGAGGTCTGGGCGAAACGGCAGCAGCGCACCGGCAGCGCCGCCTCGTCGAAGCGCACCTGGAGGACGTACTGGCCGCCGGCGAAGCTGAAGCCGCGCAGATACTCCGCGCTCGGGCCGCCGCTGCCGTCCTCGAAGGCGTAGCCGAAGACATGGGTGTCGCCGGCCCGCAGCCGGGCGTCGAAGAGCAGCTCGGCGACCACCATCCCGGCCTCGGCGTGCCCGCGCACCCGGCCCAGCCGGCAGTTCTCCGCGGCCCGTACCCGCACCCGGGACGGATCGCAGCCCGGGTCGCCGCGGTGGATGGCGACATAGCGGTCCACACCGTCCCGGTGGGCGCGGACCACCTGGAGCGATTCGCGTGCGAGGAGCCGGCGCTCGGGCCCGATGCGGACCCGCTCGTGATGGCCCACGGTGTGCAGCCCGCCGTCCGCGGGAGCCTCCAGCTCGGCGAACAGCTGCCGCAGCGCGGTGGCGGGCGCCATCAGCGAGCGGTACGAGCGGGCGGCCGGCCGCTCGGTCTCGGGGGTGCGGCCCTCCGGCACCAGCAGCCGGTGCAGCGAGTAAGCGGGCAGTTCGAGGACCTCTTCCAGGGCGCGCACCGCCCGCAGCGACTCGGGGCGCTGCGGCCGCCGGGCGCCCTGCTGCCAGTAACTCAGGCTGGTCACCCCGATGGTGATGCCACGCTGGGCGAGTTTGTGCTGGACGCGGGAGAGGGCGAGGCCCCGTTCGGTGAGCGCGGAGCGCAGCGCGAGATGGAACGGACCGGTCCGCAGCAGTTGGGCCAAGTCCGGCGACTGGGGGGTGTTTCGTGCCATTGCTTCATTCCTCCGGCGCGCGCGTGAACGTTCACAACCGGATCGCACGCTGCACGCTCTGCCTGCCTGTTCACCGCAGTACGCCGGGCACCGGCCGTTCACATGGGGGCGTGTCCGTCCACACCCCCATGTCACCTCGCATTGAAGCGTGTTGACCTGCCTGCGACAACACTTGATGCTCCTCAGCAGCATCCGGATGCGCTCCTCTCCCCCTCACCCCCCTCAGTTCGGGAGGAACGCCATGACTCGTGCACCCCACGCACGCCGTTCCCGCCGCAGACGGCTGTCGGCCGCCGCGCTCACCGTCGCCGCATTCACCCTGCTCACCGGGGCGGCCGCCGCCTCGGCAGCGCCCCTCGCGCCCCCGGCGCACGCTGCCACCACCACGGAGCAGGCCGCCGCCCCGCGCGCCGCCAACCGCCTCGGCGTCTCCATGCAGGCCCAGGAGCAGACCAACTGGTGCTGGGCGGGCTCCGGCAACACCATCGCGGCCTGGTACGGCAGGAACTACAGCCAGACCCAGTTCTGCAACGCCGCCTTCCAGCGCCAGCAGGGCACCGACTGCCCCAACGACCAGGCCACCCTCGGCAATGTGCAGAACGCGTTCGCCTGGATGGGCCTCAACTCCGGTTCCTACGTGAGCGGTTGGCTCCGCTACGACACCGTGCGGAGCGAGATCGACGCCAGCCGGCCCATCGAGACCCGCATCCAGTGGTCCTCCGGCGGTGGCCACATGCATGTGATTTACGGATATGACACGGATCGCCATTGGGTTTACTGGGGTGATCCATGGGCGACCAACAATCGCTATAACTGGGGCGATTTCGACTACTACGTGAACGGCAGCTCCTTCTCCTGGACACACTCCCTGTACCGGATAGGAGCCTGAGGCCATGACGAAGCGCCCCGCCGTCCGCACCGCCCTCCGCGCCGTCGCCACCGGCACGTTCGCCACCGCTCTCCTCGGCCTCGCCCCGCACACCGCAACGGCCGCACCGGTGCCCACACCCCTGACCCCGGGCCGGGCGAGCGTCACGGCCGCGCACGCCGCGGCCACCACCCCCGCGACCCTCGACACCCTCGCCCGCTTCTTCGCCGCCGACCGGAAACGCAGCGGCGCACGCGCCGTGGCACCCGGCACCGCGCAGGCCGTGGTGCACATCGAGGGCGGCACGGTCCCCGTCCACGTCCTGTCACCTGACTTCGTCCGCGGCCGGGACGGGTCGCCCGTCGCCCGCCCGGAGTTCCTCGCCAGCAAGGCCGTCTCCGGTGACGGCCGCACGGCCTCGGTGTGGACCGCGCGGCGAGGTGACACCTGGAAGGTCGTCAACATCGCCGGCGGCGACGACGAGACCCGCTACACCGCGGCCGGGGCCGCACGGGCCAAGGGCGGCACGGTCTTCCACGAGCCGCAGATCGACGCCTGGTATGTGCAGCACGGCGACCGGATCGAGCCGCTGGACGCCGACGCCCGCAAGGCCGTCGGCGCGCACGGCACCACCGTCACCGCCTACCAAAAGCGGGTGGCGCAGGCCTATGGGGACAAGCTCCCCGGCTCCGCGTACGACAAGCGGGGCGAGGCCGGCGGCTACGGGAAGGGGCCGGCCGAGGCCGGGGAACCCCCTGCCCGGCGCCCCGTCGCGGCGGGTGCGCTCGCGGACGACAGTCTGCCGGTGACCGCCGCCACGACGTTCGCGGGCGCCGCAGCCCTGCTCGCCCTGGGGCTGTCCCTCTCGGCGGCGCTGCGCAGGCGGCACAGCGGCTGACCCGGTCCGCCGGCCCGTCGGATGCCGTCCGTGCGGCGGGCAGGCCGTCCCCCGCCCCCTCTCCCTTCGGGGGAGGGGGCGGGGGTGGGTTCGGGGG
>NZ_JOHB01000049.1:0-42594 GCF_000719605.1 Streptomyces sp. NRRL S-1813 | reverse complement strand
CCACCCGCCCCCACCTCCCCGAACACTCGTTGCCCCCGCAGCCCGCAGCCCGCAGCCCGCAGCCCGCAGCCCGCAGCCCGCAGCCCGCAGCCCGCAGCCCGCAGCCCGCAGCCCGCAGCCCGAGGCGGCCATGGCTTTGTGGCGTGGTGACGTGGCGCGCTCTGCTGCGGGCAGGGCTGCCTCGGCGTTTGGCCGATACCTTGTGCGGGCGCGACCGCCCTGCCTGCTCACCTTCCGTCGATCACGGCTGTCCAGCGATCACCTACCGCCCGTCTGGGGCCGCGCCACTTTCCACCCCACTTCGCATCCCTCCGTTTCTTGGTGCCCTCCTCGCTCCCCATCGCACGAGCCCGATGGAGCCGGCCGAGTGCCCAGACCGCCGCGGCCGAGAGTCCGGCTGCTGCTATGAGGGAAGCTCCTGTCGGCGTTGTCCTTCGCTCCTGAGCTGCTGGTTCTGTCGGTACTGCCGAGTCCGGTGGTTCTGCTGGTCCCGGATGCCACGGGGCCACCGTGCGGCCGCCCGCCGGTACGGGAACCCCGAAGACCGGCAGCAGCCGTGAAGGGCCGCCGTGGAGCATGCTGCGGGGCAGCAGCGACAGCGGGTCCAGGTAGCTCTTGCCGCGGCGCAGGCCCCAGTGGACGCATGGCGCCCGGCAGTGGAACGGGCCGCGTTGCAGAACGGCGACCGGTTGGCCTGCCGTGACGCGCTGGCCCTTCCGGGCCGTCGGGCGTACGGGTTCGTAGGTGGTGCGTAAGGGTGGACGGCCCGAGTGGGACACCTCGATCGTCAGGACGCCACGGCCCGCGACGGCCCCGGCGTACGCAACCCGGCCAGGTGCCGCAGCCCGCACCACCGCGCCGGCCGGTGCGGCCAAGTCCACGCCGCGGTGCCCGGCCGCCCACGGCGAAGGAGGTGGCTCCCAGCCGCGTACCACCGTGGGCCCGACGCCCGTGGCTCCTCCCACCGGCCAGGCTCTGTCCTCACCCGGTGGGTCGGCACCCGGCGCGTCTCCACCCGGTGAGTCGGCACGTGCCGCACCCCCGGGACGTGTCACCGCTCTGGGAGGTGTCACGGTCCTGGGACGCGTCTCCGCTTCGGGCCGCGCCCCCGACCTGGCACGTGCCACCGCTCTGGGCCGCGTCACCGCCTCGTCAGGTGTCACCTCCCCGGCACCTGCGGTCATCTCCTCAGGGCGTCCCGCCACCTCGCCACGTCCCACCCCCGCCATCCGATTCGCCACCCGCTCCACCCCGCGCTCAGCCCCCGTGGCCAAGGGCAGCGGGTCGGCAGCGCTCGCGGGCGCGGGGGACAGAAGGGTGAGCACCGCGGCCACGGCCGGGGCCAGCCGCGCACAGGCCGCGCGGGCCGGGAAGAAGCAGCTCGGCCCGTATCCGGTCGGCTCGCCGCGCGGTGCCGGTGGTGAGGGCGCCGGTGGCCGGAAACGTGGACGGAAGCGTGACCGGGGAGGCGGAACCGGAGGGGAAGCCGAAGGAGGCGGAGTCAAGGGAGGGGGAGCCGAGGGAGGGGGAGCCATGGGAGGGAGCGGGGGAGGGCAGGGGAGGAGGTCCGGCCGGTGCTGTGGGCGGCGGTGGGACGTCCCCGGCTGCCCACCGCCGACGGCCGGGACCGGGGAGCACCCGGTGAAGCCCGCGCGTAAGCCCAGGTGGAAGCCGCCGACGGCGCGGACGGTCCTGGCCGAGCCGGGAGCTTGTCGAGTGCTTCGGCGGGTGTCGCGTCGCGCATTCTGCTGGGTGTGGAGTCGCATGCCCCGACGGTGACGCAGGCCGTCGCGGCGGGGGGATCTTGGTCCGGAGCTGTGGATGAGGAGGCGGTTGTGGACAACGGTGTCACCCGCCCGGGGCTCGAAATGGTGTGTGTCGCCCGGTGCGTCGGCAGTCCCGTACACTTCTGATGGCGATCCGGGTCACCGGGTCGACTTCGCACGCCCCGCCGTCAGTGCACCAGTCCCTTTCGGGCAGCACGACGGCCGCGCTCCTCGGTCCTCGGACGGCTCCGCAAGGTGTCTTCCCCGGCAGGCGCGTCGGGGCGTCAGGCACCGCGGCCGACCGGCCGCAGTGGAACCGAGTACAACAAGGAGTACGGCCATGGCCGTCGTCACGATGCGGGAGCTGCTGGAGAGCGGCGTCCACTTCGGGCACCAGACCCGTCGCTGGAACCCGAAGATGAAGCGCTTCATCTTCACCGAGCGCAACGGCATCTACATCATCGACCTGCTCCAGTCGCTGTCGTACATCGACCGCGCCTACGAGTTCGTCAAGGAGACCGTCGCCCACGGCGGCTCGGTCATGTTCGTCGGCACGAAGAAGCAGGCCCAGGAGGCCATTGCCGAGCAGGCGACCCGCGTGGGCATGCCCTACGTGAACCAGCGCTGGCTCGGCGGCATGCTGACCAACTTCTCGACCGTCTACAAGCGCCTTCAGCGCCTGAAGGAGCTCGAGCAGATCGACTTCGAGGATGTGGCCGCGTCCGGCCTCACCAAGAAGGAGCTCCTGGTTCTCTCCCGCGAGAAGGCCAAGCTGGAGAAGACCCTCGGTGGTATCCGCGAGATGCAGAAGGTGCCCAGCGCCGTCTGGATCGTGGACACCAAGAAGGAGCACATTGCCGTCGGTGAGGCGCGCAAGCTCAACATCCCGGTCGTCGCGATCCTCGACACCAACTGCGACCCGGACGAGGTCGACTACAAGATCCCGGGCAACGACGACGCGATCCGCTCCGTCACCCTGCTCACCCGCGTGATCGCCGACGCCGTCGCCGAGGGCCTCATCGCCCGCTCCGGTGCCGCCACCGGCGACCAGAAGCCGGGCGAGAAGGCTGCTGCCGCCGAGCCGCTGGCCGAGTGGGAGCGCGACCTGCTCGAGGGCGAGAAGAAGGCTGACGACGAGGCCCCCAAGGCCGAGGAGAAGCCCGCTGAGGAGGCCGCCCCGGCCGCCGAGGTTCCCGCCGCCGAGGCCGAGAAGCCGGCCGCGGACGCAGAGCAGGCCTGACCCGCAGCATCCGGCTGATGACGGCGGGGGAGGGCGCCACAAGCGCCGCCCCCGCCGTCCACCCGTAGATCTTTCGACTTCGAGATTTCGAGAAGAGATTCACAGACCATGGCGAACTACACCGCCGCTGACGTCAAGAAGCTCCGCGAGCTCACCGGCGCCGGCATGATGGACTGCAAGAAGGCCCTGGACGAGGCCGAGGGCGACGTCGACAAGGCCGTCGAGGCGCTGCGAATCAAGGGCCAGAAGGGCGTCGCCAAGCGCGAGGGCCGCTCCGCCGAGAACGGCGCCGTGGTCTCCCTGGTCGCCGACGACAACGCCTCCGGTGCCATCGTCGAGCTGAAGTGCGAGACGGACTTCGTCGCCAAGGGCGAGAAGTTCCAGGCCGTCGCCAACGAGATCGTCGCGCACATCGCGAAGACCTCTCCGGCCGACATCGAGGCCCTGCTCGCCTCCGAGATCGCGGCCGGCAAGACCGTCCAGGCGTTCGTCGACGAGGCCAACGCCACCCTGGGCGAGAAGATCGTCCTGGACCGCTTCGCGCAGTTCTCCGACGGCTTCGTGTCGGTCTACATGCACCGCACCATGCCCGACCTGCCGCCGCAGATCGGTGTCCTTGTCGAGCTCGACAAGGAGAACGCCGAGGTCGCCAAGGGCGTCGCGCAGCACATCGCCGCCTTCGCCCCGAAGTACCTCTCCAAGGACGACGTGCCGGCCGAGGTCGTCGAGGCCGAGCGCCGCGTCGCCGAGGAGACCACGCGTGCGGAGGGCAAGCCCGAGGCTGCCCTGCCGAAGATCGTCGAGGGTCGCCTCAACGGCTTCTTCAAGGACGCGACGCTGCTCGGCCAGCCGTACGCGCTCGACAACAAGAAGTCCGTCGAGAAGGTCCTCCAGGAGGCCGGTGTCACCCTGAAGCGCTTCGCGCGCATCAAGGTCGGCATCTGAGCCTGCGCGAAGGCAGCGAATGACCTGCGACCCCGCTAGGGTCGTACGCAGTCGGCCGCTCAACGGCCGGCCGCAGATGTGACGAGGAGGCCATTGCCGCACAGGGATCTGAACCAGACCCACGGCAATGGCCTTCTTCGTATGTGCACGAGGAGAGCTCAATGATTCACGGTGCCGACGGCGCGCACACAGACCATCCCGGCCACGGCGGCAGGCGACGCTTCCTGCTGAAGCTGTCGGGCGAAGCGTTCGCCGGCGGCGGCGGACTGGGCGTCGACCCCGATGTCGTGCACGCGATGGCCCGCGAGATCGCCGCCGTGGTGCGCGAGGGCTACGAGATCGCCATCGTGATCGGCGGCGGAAACTTCTTCCGCGGCGCCGAACTCCAGCAGCGCGGCATGGACCGGGCGCGTTCCGACTACATGGGCATGCTCGGCACGGTCATGAACTGTCTGGCACTCCAGGACTTCCTGGAGAAGGAGGGCATCGACTCCCGCGTCCAGACGGCGATCACCATGGGACAGGTCGCGGAGCCGTACATTCCGCTGCGCGCGGTGCGCCATCTGGAGAAGGGCCGGGTCGTCATCTTCGGCGCCGGCATGGGCATGCCCTACTTCTCCACCGACACCACCGCCGCCCAGCGCGCCCTGGAGATCGACGCCGAGGCCATGCTGATGGGCAAGAACGGGGTGGACGGGGTCTACGACTCCGACCCCAAGAAGAACCCGGACGCGGTGAAGTTCGACGCCCTCGAATACGGCGAGGTCATCACCCGGGAGCTGAAGATCGCCGACGCCACCGCCATCACGCTGTGCCGGGACAACAAGCTCCCGATCCTCGTGTTCGAACTGCTCGCGGAGGGCAACATCGCGCGCGCGGTGAAGGGTGAGAAGATCGGCACGCTCGTCAGCGATCAGGGCACCCGGGCCTGACGGCCTCAACTGCCGTGATTCCGTCCGGGCATCGGCCTGTACGGGCGGCAGCTCCCGTACCGGGGAAGACCCCGGTACGGGGATGGACAACGGCCTGCCGGTCGGACACCGTGCAGGAGAAGACGCGCGGCAGGGGCGAGGCTCTGCTTCTTACCGAAAAGACCAGGAGCAAGTGGTGATCGAAGAGATCCTCCTCGAGGCCGAGGAGAAGATGGAGAAGGCCGTCGTGGTCGCCAAGGAGGACTTCGCCGCGATCCGCACCGGGCGTGCGCACCCGGCGATGTTCAACAAGATCGTGGCGGACTACTACGGTGCGATGACGCCGATCAACCAGCTGGCGTCGTTCTCGGTTCCCGAACCGCGGATGGCCGTGGTGACCCCGTTCGACAAGAGCGCGCTGCGCAACATCGAGCAGGCCATCCGCGACTCCGACCTCGGCGTCAACCCGAGCAACGACGGCAATATCATCCGGGTGACGTTCCCCGAGCTGACCGAGGAGCGCCGCAAGGAGTTCATCAAGGTCGCGAAGAACAAGGGCGAGGACGCGAAGATCTCGATCCGCAGCGTGCGCCGCAAGGCCAAGGAGACCCTCGACAAGCTCGTCAAGGACAAGGAAACCGGCGAGGACGAGGTGCGTCGCGCCGAGAAGGAGCTCGACGACACCACCGCGAAGTACGTCGCGCAGGTGGACGAGCTGCTCAAGCACAAGGAATCCGAGCTCCTCGAGGTCTGATGAACGAGTCTTCCTGGGGGGCCGCCCCGCCCGGCGCCGGTCAATGGGTACCGGCCGACCACGGACCGGCCTCCTCGCTTCGCGGGGCGGCGCCCGCCGCCCCGGCGGGTCCCGTGCACGACTGGGGTGACGCGGCGCAGACTCGGCCCATGCCCTTCGTGCCCGGGCCAGGCGGACACCAGGACGACGGCCGGGAACATCGGGATATCCGGGATAACCGGGACCACCTGGACGACCGGGGGGCTGCTCGACTGAGCGGCCCCCTGTTCCGCGACGAAAAGCCGCAGGAGCCCATGCCCACCTCTCTTTCCGGGTCCGACAGCTCGCCGGACTCAGAGAAGCCGAAGAAGAAGAGCGCGGGCCGCAATCTGCGCGCCGCGATAGGGGTCGGCATCGGCCTCGGCGCGATCATCGTTGCGTCGCTCTTCGTCTACAAGCCTGTCTTCATCGGCGTGATAGCGATCGCCGTTGTCGTGGGCCTGTGGGAGCTGACCTCGCGGCTGGCGGAGCGCAAGGACATCAAGGTGCCGCTGGTGCCGCTCGCGGTCGGTGGCACCGCCATGGTGGTCGCCGGCTATGTCCGCGGTGCCGAGGGTGCCTGGGTGGCGATGGCGCTGACCGCGCTGGCCGTCCTGGTCTGGCGGATGACCGAGGCGCCGGAGAACTATCTGCGCGATGTCACCGCCGGGGTCTTCGCGGCGTTCTACGTGCCCTTCCTCGCGACGTTCGTGGCCCTGATGCTCGCGGCCGAGCCCGACGGGCCGCAGCGGGTACTGACCTTCCTGCTGCTGACCGTCGTCAGCGACACCGGTGCGTACGCGGTCGGCTGGCGGTTCGGCAAGCACAAGCTCGCACCGCGCATCAGCCCCGGCAAGACCCGCGAGGGACTCGTCGGCGCGGTGCTCTTCGCGATGGTGGCCGGCGCACTGTGCATGCAGTTCCTGATCACGGACGGTGCCTGGTGGCAGGGCCTGCTGGTCGGCCTCGCGGTCGCCGCCAGCGCCACCCTCGGCGATCTCGGCGAGTCCATGATCAAGCGCGATCTCGGCATCAAGGACATGGGGACGCTGCTGCCCGGTCACGGCGGCATCATGGACCGCCTCGACTCCCTGCTGCCGACCGCCCCGGTCGTCTGGCTGCTGTTCGTGATCTTTGTGGGAGCCGGCTGAGCACAGGGTGTTCGCAGGTGGAAGCAGGGAGGCGGGCTTTGTCCCGTCGGCTGCTGCCGCGCGTATGACGGGCCTCCCGATGCCCGTGAGGGGTCTGCCGCACCATGTGGCAGGCCCCTCTTCGCGCGTCTGCGACACTGCACGGACCATGCCTGCACCCGGAGAAGTCAGTCTCTGATGGGTGATGAGAAGCCCCCTACACAGCGGTTTTGCTGCCGGTAGGGGGCTTCTGTTTGGCCCGTGGGCCGTGACTGGGCCGTCAGCGGTGCCAGTACGGCCAACAGCTACTCCAAGGCTGAGGCCACAGCGGACGCGTGCGAAGGGCAGTAGACGGGAGGCGCTTCGGTCACGATGGCCAGACCCTTCACTCCCGGGTACGCAGCCTGGAAGTTTTTGAGCACTGCCCGTGGGCTGTCGCCCATGTCCAGCTCCGTGCAGACAAGCTGCCCCTGAACGCCGAGGTCGTCTGCTTCCACCTGCCTGAGTTCCGGAGCGCGGGCCTTCACGGCGCCGGCGTATTGCTCGTCCTTGTCCGATGGCGAAGGCACGTCATCTGAGGCATCTGAGGAGGAGGGAGACGCAGACTTCGGGCCCCCTGGACCCTTAGGAGCCGCGGGCTGCACGTGTGGCAGCAATGGTCGGACGAGGCGAGGACGGTTCTTTGGCCTCGTTCTCAGGTGAGGCATCACCGCACCCTGCCAGGACGACGAGCAAAACCGCGCCGGCAGCCGCGTTGTGTCCTCGCATGACCATCCCCCTGTTCCGAGACTTTCCGGCGGCGAACCGTAGCGTTGCGCACTTGCACGTGCCCCAGTTTCCGATCAGCAGCGGATCCTTCGACCGGGGGATCGCTCCGGCTGGAGAAGCCGGGCGAGGCCGCCGGGTGGGAAGGGCGGGCGGTGGCGGGGCGCCGTTCTTTCGTCGTCAGGGATGCGGCAGCCTGAAGGGACCGGACGCTCCGGAGATGGCGAGGGGGAGCGGCTGCTGCCGGGATGTGGCCGGGGGCAGCGTGGGCGCTCTGCTAGGCACCCCGCCATCGTGGCTGGGCATGCGGCTGCGCCGAACGGCGCGAGGTTCTCAGAGCTTGGCCAATTTGCTGTACGGACTCATGATCCGTGCCTGCACCGAACCGAAGTCGACAAGTACCGCGACTTCATCCTCGATGCCGATCACACGGCCGAGGCCGTGCTCATCGTGTGTGACCCGGTCGCCCATCGCGAACTGCTTGGGAGGGCGCGTGACCGGGGGCTTGAAGGGGCTGGACGGCAGGTGGCGCCGGGCTACGGCAGGCTTTGTCATTATCAGCAGTATGCGCCTGGTGAGCGAGCTGCCCCTCACACGCCGGCTAACGCAACCAAGCTGAGATCTCCGTCGGCGGTCACTGCTCACCCCATTTCCACGGGCCCCGCGAAGCTGCGGACGCACTACCGGCTTGGCGTGAATTGACGAGGTCATGCCGGTAGCCCGGCCGTCCCCGGGCCGTGCGAGGTGGACTGCCCATGGCAGAAGGCCGCAGCGGGTGACTGTCACCTCACCGCTCCGGCCTGGGCCCCCTTAAACGATCTGCCACACTGGACGGACCATGCCTGCACCCGGAGAACTCACTTTCGTCGCGCCGCGCGGGGCCAAGAAGCCCCCGCGGCACCTTGCCGATCTCAGCCCCGTCGAGCGTCGCGAAGCGGTGGCCGCGATCGGGGAGAAGCCGTTTCGCGCCAAGCAGCTGTCGCAGCACTACTTCGCCCGTTATGCGCACGACCCGGCGCAGTGGACCGACATTCCTGCGGCGGCGCGCGAGAAGCTGGCGAGCGAACTGCTGCCGGATCTGATGAAGGTCATGCGGCACATCTCGTGTGACGAGGACACCACGCGCAAGACCCTGTGGAAGCTGCACGACGGCACGCTCGTCGAATCCGTGCTGATGCGCTACCCCGACCGGGTCACCATGTGCATCTCCTCGCAGGCCGGATGCGGAATGAACTGCCCGTTCTGCGCGACGGGGCAGGCGGGACTGGACCGGAATCTGTCGACCGCCGAGATCGTGCACCAGATCGTCGACGGGATGCGGGCGCTGCGCGACGGCGAGGTGCCGGGCGGGCCTGCGCGGCTGTCCAACATCGTCTTCATGGGGATGGGCGAGCCGCTCGCCAACTACAAGCGGGTGGTCGGGGCGATCCGTCGGCTGACCGACCCGGAGCCCGATGGGCTGGGGCTGTCCCAGCGCGGCATCACCGTCTCGACGGTCGGGCTGGTCCCGGCGATGCTGCGGTTCGCCGACGAAGGGTTCAAGTGCCGGCTGGCCGTGTCGCTGCATGCGCCCGACGACGAGCTGCGCGACACCCTGGTGCCCGTCAACACGCGCTGGAAGGTGCGTGAGGTGCTGGACGCGGCGTGGGAGTACGCGGAGAAGTCCGGGCGGCGGATTTCGATCGAGTACGCGCTGATCCGCGACATCAACGACCAGGCGTGGCGCGGTGACCTGCTGGGTCGGCTGCTGAAGGGGAAGCGGGTCCATGTGAACCTGATTCCGCTGAATCCGACGCCCGGCTCGAAGTGGACCGCCTCGCGTCCCGAGGACGAGAAGGCGTTCGTCCAGGCCATCGAGGCGCACGGGGTTCCGGTGACCGTTCGTGACACCCGCGGCCAGGAGATCGACGGCGCCTGCGGACAGCTCGCAGCCTCGGAGCGCTGACCGCCCGCTGGTACCGTGTGATCGAACAAATGCACATTCCGACAGGGGAGCGCCACAGCGCTGAGAGTGCGGAAGCGTCGTAGTCCTACGGTGCCCGCAGACCCTTGAACCTCGCCCGGGTCATTCCGGGTAGGAAGTTCGGTCGTCACTCATGCTGTTGCGCCCCGCCCCAAGCCGCCTCCGCACGTCATCCGACGTCGAGAGCCGCGGACACCGGGCGGGGCCGCGTCTCTTCCTGGCCAGCCAGGAGGAAGTCAGTGAGCATCACCAGCAGGATCACCGTCCCGGCGGTCGCCGCCGCGGTCGGGATAGCCGCGCTCGCCGCCTGCGGTACGCCGGGCGGCGGGGCGGACGCCAAGACCGTCACGCTCGTCAGCCATGACTCGTTCAACGTCTCCCGGTCCGTCCTGGCCGCCTTCGAGAAGGAGAGCGGCTACAAGGTCAAGATCCTCAAGGGCGGAGACGCCGGCAAGGCCGTCAACCAGGCGATCCTGTCCAAGGGAAATCCCCAGGGCGATGTGTTCTTCGGCATCGACAACACGCTGCTCTCGCGCGGTCTGAACGAGGGCGTCTTCAGCCCGTACGAGGCCAAGGGGCTGGCGAACGTGCCGGCCGGGCTACAGCTCGACAAGGGCGAGCACCGCGTCACGCCGCTCGACTACGGCGACATCTGCGTCAACTACGACCGCGGCTACTTCGCCCGGCACAAGACCGCGCCGCCGAAGACCTTCGACGACCTGCTCGAGCCCCGGTACAAGGGGCTGCTGGTCACGGAGAACTCCGCCACCTCCTCCCCGGGGCTCGCCTTCCAGCTCGGCACCATCGCCAAGTACGGACAGGACGGCTGGCAGGACTACTGGAAGAAGCTCAAGGCCAACGGCGTCGAGGTCGTCGACGGCTGGGAGCAGGCCTACTACGAGCGGTTCTCGGGCTCCGCGGCCGGCAAGGGCAAGGGCGACAAGCCGCTGGTGGTCTCCTACGCCTCCAGCCCGCCGGTCGAGGTGCTCGGCAAGAAGCCCGCGCCCAAGGAGGCACCCACCGGTGTCGCCACGGGCACCTGCTTCCGCCAGATCGAGTTCGGCGGTCTGCTCAAGGGCGCTAAGAACGCGAAGGGCGGTAAGGCGCTGCTGGACTTCCTGGTGAGCAAGGAGTTCCAGGAGGACGTACCGCTGAAGATGTTCGTCAACCCGGCGCGCAAGGACGCCAAGGTGCCGGAGCTGTTCACCAAGTACGGCGCCACGATCGACGAGCCGACGACGCTGCCTCCGGAGACGATCACCAAGAACCGCGAACAGTGGATCAAGCAGTGGTCCTCGCTCGTTCTGAAGTAACCCGCAGCCGGCGCCCCCGGCCCGCGCGGGGAACGGCGGTGCGGCTCGGCCTGATGGCGCTGCCGCTCGCCTTCTTCGCGCTGTTCTTCGCCTATCCGGTCGTGGCGATCGTCGGGCGGGGGCTGAAGGACGGCGGGCAGTGGCAGCTCGCCCGGTTCGGGGCGGTGCTCGGCGACCCGGATGTCGTTCATGTGCTGTGGTTCACCGTCTGGCAGGCGGCCGCTTCCACGGCGCTGACGCTGCTGATCGCACTGCCCGGCGCCTATGTCTTCGCGCGCTTCGACTTCCCCGGCAAACAGCTGCTGCGGGCGGTGGTGGCCGTGCCGTTCGTGCTGCCGACCGTCGTCGTCGGCTCGGCCTTCCTGGCACTGGTCGGGCGGGGCGGGCTGCTGGACGAGCTGTGGGGCCTGCGCCTGGACACCTCGGTGTGGGCGATTCTGCTGGCGCACGTCTTCTTCAACTACGCCGTGGTCGTACGGACCGTCGGCGGGCTCTGGGGGCAGCTCGACCCGCGCCAGGAAGAAGCGGCGCGGGTGCTGGGAGCCGGCCGGTTCGAGGCCTGGCGGCGGGTGACGCTGCCGGCCCTGGGGCCCGCCGTCGCGGCCGCCGCGCTGATGGTCTTCCTCTTCACCTTCACCTCCTTCGGGGTGGTGCAGATTCTGGGCGGGCCCGCCTTCTCGACGCTGGAGGTGGAGATCTACCGGCAGACCGCGGACTTCCTGGATCTGCCGACGGCCGCGGTCCTCACCCTGATCCAGTTCGCGGCGGTGCTGGGCGTGCTGGCGCTGCACGCCTGGACGGTGCGGCGGCGGGAATCCGCGCTGCGGCTCGTGGCACCGTCGCAGACCGCACACCGGCCGCGCGGCCGCGGCCAGTGGACGCTGCTGTGGGGGACGCTCGCCGTCATCACCGTCCTGCTGATCGCGCCGCTGGCCGTGCTCGTGGAGCGGTCGTTCGCCGGGCCGGACGGCTATGGGGCGGTGTTCTACACCTCGCTGCGGTCCTCCGCGTCCGCCGACAGCACCTTCACCGTCGCGCCCCTCGACGCCCTGTGGAACTCCCTCGCCTACGCGGCCGCGGCCACCGCGATCGCGCTGGTGGTGGGCGGGCTGGCGGCCGCCGCGCTGACCCTGCCCCGGCTCCGCAGGGGCCCGTCCGGACGGACGCCCCTGGCCGGCCGGTTCGTCCGCGGCTTCGACGCGCTGCTGATGCTGCCCCTCGGGGTCTCCGCGGTGACCGTCGGCTTCGGGTTTCTGATCAGCCTCGACGCACCCCCGCTCGATCTGCGTGCCTCGTGGTGGCTGGTGCCGCTCGCCCAGGCACTGGTGGGGGTGCCGTTCGTGGTCCGGACGATGCTGCCGGTCCTGCGGGCGATCGACAGGCGGCTGCGGGAGGCGGCCGCCGTGCTCGGCGCCTCG
The DNA here is from genome assembly GCF_000719605.1 of Streptomyces sp. NRRL S-1813. Classification (NCBI taxonomy): domain Bacteria; kingdom Bacillati; phylum Actinomycetota; class Actinomycetes; order Kitasatosporales; family Streptomycetaceae; genus Streptomyces; species Streptomyces sp. NRRL S-1813. The sequence goes on along the minus strand of NZ_JOHB01000049.1, from coordinate 30,371 downwards.
CCGTGGCGGGTGTGGCGCGAGATCGACCTGCCGATGGTGCGGCGGGCCCTGCTGATCGCCGCGGGCTTCGCCTTCGCCGTCTCGCTCGGTGAGTTCGGGGCGACGGTCTTCATCGCACGGCCGGACCAGCCGACGCTGCCGGTCGCCGTGGCGCGACTGCTGGGACGTGCGGGAGAGCTCAACTACGGGCAGGCGATGGCCTTGTCGACCGTCTTGATGGTGGTGTGCGCCGGCGTCTTGCTGGTACTGGAGCGCCTGCGCCCCCTCGACCAATCCGGGGAGTTCTAGATGACGTCACGGGCCGGGACCACGGCGCAGGAGCTGCTACGGCTGGGCGGGGTGACCGTCCGCTTCGGCACGGCGGGACGTCCCGCGCTGGACGCGGTGGATCTGGACGTCGCGGCGCACGAAATCGTGTGCGTCCTGGGGCCGAGCGGCAGCGGCAAGTCCACTCTGCTGAGAGTGGTCGCCGGACTCCAACAGGCCGACGCGGGGCAGGTGTTGCTGGAGGGGCGCGAGCAGGCCGGGGTGCCCACACACCGCCGCGGCGTCGGCATGATGTTCCAGGACCACCAGCTCTTCCCGCAGCGCGATGTCGAGGGAAATGTGGCGTTCGGGCTGCGGATGCGGCGCTCGGCACGCGGCGACCGGGAGCGTACGGTCGCCGAACTGCTGGACCTCGTCGGGCTGCCGGGCGCCCAGCGGCGCGCCGTGGCCTCCCTGTCCGGCGGCGAACAGCAGCGGGTCGCACTGGCCCGCGCGCTGGCTCCCCGCCCCCGCCTGCTGATGCTGGACGAGCCCCTCGGCCAGCTCGACCGCGGGCTGCGCGAACGGCTGGTCGTCGAACTCCGCCGCCTCTTCCGCGAATTGGGCACCACCGTCCTTGCGGTCACCCACGACCAGGGGGAGGCCTTTGCGCTCGCCGACCGGGTCGTGGTGATGCAGGACGGCCGGATCGCGCAGACCGGCACCCCGTTGGAGGTCTGGCAGCGTCCCGCCACGGAATTCGTCGCCCGTTTCCTCGGCTTCGACAATGTGGTCGAGGCGACGGTGCAGGGCGAGGCCGCCGCCACCCCCTGGGGCAAGGTGCCGGTCCCGGACGGTACGGCGGACGGGCCCTGCCGCCTGCTCGTCCGGCCGGCCGGGGTACGGCTGACGGCCGCCCCGGAGGGCCTGCCCTGCACGGTCGCCGCCCGTACCTTCCGCGGTACCCATGTCGCGCTGCTGCTCCGGCCCGCCGGCGGACCGCAGGTGGAGGCGGCCTGCGCGCTGCGGGACGCGCCGGAGGTGGGGGCGCGGGTGGGCATCGCCTTCGCGGCGCAGGACGTGGTGGTGCTGGACGCCTCCGGCACCGCGGGCTGACGCCCTCAGCGGGCCGCCACCTCCGTCTGCCGCTCACCGGCGGCCGGCGATCCGGGCTCCGTCTCCGGCTCCGGTTCGCCGTACCAGGCGACCGCGACGGCACCGGCCACGGCCACCACGAACCCGAGGGCGGCGACCCAGGCGAAGCCCGGACGGGAGGAGTCGCCCAGCCACAGCACCCCGAGCATGCCGGGGACCACCGTCTCGCCCACCACCAGCGCCGCCGTGGCACCGTTCACCGAGCCGATCTGGAGGGCGACGGTGTGCAGATACATGCCCCCGATGCCGGCCACCAGAATCGCGTACAGGGCGGGGTCGCCGAGCAGGGACGGCAGATGGAAGGGGGCCACCCCGTTCAGTACCCGTACGCCGATACCGAGCGCGCCGAAGCCCAGACCGGAGAGCAGGCCCGCGAGGATCGCGGCCCGTCCGCCGAGCAGGCGCACGAGCAGGGTGCCGCCGCCGATGAGTACCACCGAGGCGGCGAGCAGCCACCAGTGGGCGGCGATCGGTGTGTGGCCGCTGCCTTCCGGACCGGCGGCCGTGGCCAGCAGCACCAACGCCCCGCACACCACGCCGATGGAGGTCCACTCCGCCCGGTTGAGCCGGATCCCGAGGAGCTTGATGCTCAGTACGGCAGTGATCACGAGGTTGGCGCTGATCACGGTCTGGGAAAGGAACAGCGGCAGCAGTCTGGCGGCCAGCGCGCCGAGCCCGAACCCTATGAAGTCCAGCACGGTGCCGACCATGAACTCCCAGGTCACGGCGGCTTTCGCGGTGGAGGACAGACTGGGGCCGCCGTGCTGGGTGACACCGGTGGTCGACGCCTCGGCCGCTTCCCGGCGGGCGGACTTGCGTGAACCCACCGCCTGTAGGACCGAACCCGTGCCGTAGCAGGCCGACGCCGCTACCGCCGTCAGAAGGCCGATGATCACCAAGAGCTCCGTTCGCCCGCTGTCTGTCTTACTGTTCGTTGCCCGGCCTGGCAGACGCGCATTTCAGGACGGGAGTTGCCTCAGGTGGGCGGTACACCGAGTGGTCGGCGCACCGAGGCGGTGGGGGCCTGGAGGAGGACGGGGCGGAAAAGTGAGCCTCCCTCCCGGAACCGACGACCGGGACCGGCCTCGGGCCTCAGGGCGCATGAGTACGGGTACTCATGCCGCGGCCGACCAGACTACGCATACTCGCGCCATGCACACGGAATCGCCGGGTTGCCCGGACTGCGGAATGCCTCTGGGGTCACCTCCGCCCGCTTGGTGCACCCGTTGCCGGCTGCCCCTGACCGGGCCGGACGCCCTGGCGTTGTGGCAGGTCACAGGAGAGCTGCGCGCGCTGGACGCACGCAGGCAGTGGCTGGCGCAGCGGCAGCACGAGCTGCTGGCCGCGCTGCGGGTACGCCGGGACGCACCTGCGGGGACGCAGGTGAGCGCTCCGGTGGGCGTTCCCGTGGGCGAGGCGGGTGCTTCGGTGCGGGAGATCTCCGCGCCGTCCGCCCGGACCGCGCTGCTGATCGTCGGCGGAGTGCTGGTGGTCGTCGCCGCGTTGGTGTTCACCGTGGTGAGCTGGGGACGGCTGGGCATCGGCGGGCGGGCCGCCATTCTGCTCGCGCTGACCGCGTGCGCGCTCGCACTGCCCCGTCCGCTGCGGCGGCGGCAGCTCACGGCCACCGCCGAGGCTTCGGCCGCGGTGGGACTCGCCCTGGTGCTCCTGGACGCCTACGCCGCCCGGCAGGCCGGACTCGGCGGCCTGGACCGCGTCGGGCCGGCGGGCTACTGGGCGGTGGTCACCACGCTGACGGCGGTGGGGGCGGGGGCCTACGGCTGGTGGCAGCGGCTACGGATCCCGCTGCCCGTGGGATTCCTGACAGCGCAACTGCCGGGCCTCCTGGGCACTACGGCCTCGGGCGGAGCGGTCGAGGACTACGCGACCGCGATGATCGCCACGGCCGCGATGGACTTCGCGGCCCTGTACGCGCTCGCCGCACACGCCGCCACCGGGCCTGCCGGGTTCCGCGACCGGCTGGGCGGCGAAGGAGCCGCCACCGCCCTGGTCACGGGGGCCCGGGTGATCGGCGGCGGATGGGCGCTGCTGGGCGGGGCGCTCGCGGCGGCGCACGCGACGGGCGCCCCTGCACCGGCCGAAGTGCTGCGGGCCTGGGTGCCGTTGGGGCTGCTGGTGCTTCTGGGGACGGCGCTGTGCCGCGGCTTCCGCACATTGCCGTTCGCGCTGCGCTGTGGCGCCGAGGGCGTGGCCGTCGTGGCGTTGATCGTGGCGGTCGGAGCCGGCTTGCGGTGGGTCGTGCCCTCGGGCTGGGACGTGGCCGGATACGCGGCACCGGCGGCGCTCGTCATGGTGTGGGCGGCGGTGTCCGGTGTGCGCAGCGGCCGGTGGGCGAAGCCTGCGGCGGGCGGCCCGTTCGCACCGCCGCCCGAAGCCGCGGCCGCGGCGGGAGAGCTGGCCGCCGCCTCGATCATGCTGCTGCTGGCCGGTGTGGTGGTGCTGCCGGAACTCGTGCACGCCCTCACCCGGCCCGTCGTCCCCGGCATCATGCTCTGGCTCGACGGTCAACCGCCGCGGTGGAGCTGGCAGCTCGCGACCGCGCCGCTGTTCGTGCTCTGGCTGGCCGCCTCCGTCCTGGCCACCATGGCCGTACTCCGTGCCCGTGCCGTCGGCGACGGGCACCTGGACCGACCGGCGACCGCGCTGTGCAACGCCGCAGCACTGGCCGCCGTCCCCGCACTTCTCCTGATGCCGGTCGCGGTGGGGCTGCCGTACGCCTGGGTGCTTGCGGCCGCCGCTGTGGTGACCGTCGCCGTAGCGGTGGATGTCGTGCGCCGGCCGGGGGCCGCACTCGTACCGCGGCTGCTGGCGCTGGCCGCGAGCGGCGCGCTCGCCCTGCTGTGGTCGTCGGCCGACCGGGCCGCCGTGCTCGCGGTGTGCGGGACCTTCGCCGTGTCAGCCGCGGTACTCGCCCACGTCCTCTCGGCGCCGACCGCCTCGCCCGCCGAGCGCGCGACGGCGCGTGCCGCGGGGGCGTTCGCCGTCCTCGCCCTGGGCGTCGAGGCGTTCGCGTCCGGACGCACCGCCGGCCTGCCCGGGCACCTCGCCGCGTTCGCGGTACTCGCGGTCGCGGCCCTTGCCGCCTGCGCCGCAGCGGTGTGGCACCGGATCCCGGGGCGCGAGCAGGTCTCCACGGCCGTCGAGGGCGCCGGGTATGTCCTTGCCGCGACCGCCCTCGCCCTGACGGCGTCTCACCCCGACGCGCTGAGCGTCGCCCTCGCCGTGTCCGGGGTCGCGGGCCTGGCCCTCGCGCTGCGCCCGGACCGCCGCCGCGCCGCACTCGCCGGAACCGCCCTGCTCATCGCCTCCTCCTGGGTGCGCCTCGCCCTGGCGGACGTCACCTTCCCCGAGGCGTACACGCTCCCGGTCACGGCAGCCGCACTGGTCATCGGCCACCGCCGCCGTACGAGCAACCCCGAGACGGGCTCCTGGCCCGCCTACGGCGCGGGGCTGAGCGCGACCATGCTCCCCAGCCTCAGCGCCGCGTTCAACGACGGGAACTGGGTGCGCCCGCTGCTCCTGGGCACGGCGGCCCTGCTCGCCACCGTGGTCGGGGTACGCACCCGCCTCCAGGCACCGCTGGTCGTCGGCAGCGGCGTACTCGTGCTGGTCGGGGTGCACGAACTCGCCCCGACCGTGGTCCAGGTGCTCGGCCTCGTCCCCCGCTGGGTGCCGCTGGCCGCTGCCGGCCTGCTCCTGCTGCTGCTCGGGGCCACCTACGAGAAGCGGATCGACGAAGCCCGACGCCTGCGCGACACGGTGCGCAGCATGGGGTGAGCCTCCGGCACGGGCCCTGCGTTCCGGGTGGCGCACGCAGACCGGACCGGACCAGACCTGACCGGCTGCGGGATTTTCCTCAAGGCCCGGCGGCAGCGGGGCCTTGGACGAGGGGTGTGCCGCCGCCCGGTCAGGAAGGCGCCCCCTCCGTGAGGCGGGCCAGCGCCTCGGGGGCTTCGTCCACCGAGTCGACCAGCGCGATCCGGGCCGCCATCGGGCGCTCCGCCGCCAGCGCCTGGAGCAGCGGCCAGGCGGGGAGCTTCTCGGTCCAGTGCACGCGGTCCACCAGCACCATCGGGGTCGGCCCGCCGCGCGACTGGTAGTAGTTCGGGGTCGCGTTGTCGAAGATCTCCTGCACGGTCCCGGCCGCGCCCGGGAGGAAGACCACGCCGGCGTTGGAGCGCGCCAGCAGGCCGTCCTCGCGCACCGCGTTGACGAAGTACTTCGCTATGTGGGACGCAAAGGCGTTCGGCGGCTCATGTCCGTAGAACCAGGTGGGGATGCCGGCCGAGGTGCCGCCGCCGGGCCAGGTCCGCCGTATGTCGAAGGCGGCCCGTGCCCACTCCGTGATCGAGGGCGTGAAGTGCGGCGACTTGGCGAGGAGTTCCAGCGCCGAGTCGAGCATGCCGTCCTCGAAGGGCGCGGCGTACGCCCCGAGGTTCGCCGCCTCCATCGCGCCGGGGCCGCCGCCGGTCGCGACGGTCAGCCCGTTGCGGGTCAGCCGGCGGCCGAGCCGGGCCGCGCCCGCGTATGCCGCGGAGCCGCGCTCCAGGGCGTGGCCGCCCATGATGCCCACCACCCGGGCGCCGGCGAGGTGCTCGTCCAGGGCATCGGACACGGCGTCGTCGTGGATGCCCCGCAGCATCGAGGCGAAGATGTCGCCGTCCGCTTTGGTCTGTTCGAACCATTCGTACGAGCGGGCGTCCGGGGTGGCGTCATAGCCGGCGTCGGCCAGCCCCTCGAAGAGTTCGTCCGGGCTGTAGAGGCCGCCCCGGTAGGGGTCGAACGGCAGGCCCGGTACGGGCGGGAAGACCAGGGCGCCCCCGGCTCGTACCTTGGCGGCGGCGTCCGGTTCCATGGCGCAGCCGAGGAACACGGAGTCCGTGGTGTCCGCGCCGAGCAGCGCGAACGTACGGTCCGTCAGATCGACCGACTGGACGCGGTGTCCGGCGAGGCCGCCCGAGGCGATGACCCGGTCGAACTCCGCCAGGGATTCGATCTCGTAGTCGCGGTTGTCGTCGTGGGCGCGGGGGCGGCGGGACGCTGAGGGCTGAGAATTCGACTGCACGTCCGTCATGTTAGGACCGCGGGGTCCCGGCCCGGGGGCCGAGGTGCCCGCCCCGGCGCCGTGCGTCCGGCGGCTCCCGCGTGCGCTCCGGGTCCCGGGCGCACAGGGGCCGGGGCGTGGAGAGCCGTGAGCCCCGCCGGGGCCCCGGCCCCCGCCCGCTCAGCTCAGTGCACGAGCGGAAGCGTGGCCATTTCCGCGACCGTCCAGGTCAGCGGAGCCAGGACGACCACCAGGGCCAGAGCGCGCAGGGCCGCGGCGCGGTGCAGGACGGAGGCGGAGGCGCCCAGGCGCCGGAGGGCGGCCGTGGTGTGGGCGCGGGCCGAGCGGGATTCCAGTGCGGCGGTGAGCGCGCTGGCGGTGACACAGGCCAGGACGACTGCCGCGCCGACCGCGGTGAGCGGACCGAACGGGCGGGAGGGCGAGGCCTCGTACACCTTCATGGCGGCGTACGCGGCGGAGGCGACCGCGCACAGGACCCCCAGAGGGCGCCCGAGGCGGTGCGACTCCTCCTGGAGCACCCGCCCGGACAGCAGACGCAGCGCGCCGGGACGGCCGGCGCAGAGGAGCCGGCCGCACAGATGCACCAGGCCGGGGCCGGCCAGCACGAGGCCGAAGGCCGACAGCGCCCAGCCGGCCAGCACACCGGGAGGGCTGCCGATCAGCCGGCCGGGGAGCGGCAGCAGTCCGCCGTGGCCGCCGGTGCCGGGGCTGGTGTACGCCTCGATCGCCAGGCCCGCCGCTGCCAGGGCGATACCCCAGGGGAGACCGGAGGGCGGGGCGGTCCTGGGGCGGGCCTCGGCCCCGGTCTCGGTGGCGCCTGCCTCGTGGCGGGGGCGCAGCGCGACGGCGGTCGCGGCCGCGGCGGTCAGCGGCACGGTCGCCAGCAGCATGAGGGCGCCGACGAGCGGCACCGGATGGCCGGCCCCGAGCAGATCGGCGTCGAACCCGGCAGCGGACGGGCCGCCGAGGTCGCCGCGGAGCCGGAGGAAGACCAGCAGGGCGAGGAAGACGCCCAGCAGGCAGGTCAGCGTCGTGGAGACCGTGGCGAGCAGGGTGAGACGGAGCGGGCCCAGGCCGGCGGCGGTCATACCGCGCTGGAGACGGGCCGCGGGATCCGTACGGGCCGTGGACACCGCGAACTGGGCGGTGGCGGCGAGCGGGGCCGTGCACCACAGCAGGCGTACCAGTGACTCGTCGGCCGCGGACGGGTGACCCGCGGCGTGGCCGACCGTGGAGAGCAGCAGGAAGCCGGTGCCGGCCGCCGCGACGGCGACGGCGAGGCGGCGCAGCAGGACGAGGGGGTGCGAGCCGCGGGCTAGACGGAGAGCGAGCACGCTGCCCTGCTTTCCTCATCGGAGGACCCGGCGGTGGCGGACGCGGCGGTCGAGGGGTGGCCGTCGAGGAGCGCGAGGGACCGGTCGGCGAGCGTGGCGACCTCGGGGTCATGGGTCGCCAGGACGACGGTGATCTGGTGCGAGCGGGCCGCGGTGGTGAGGGTGCGCAGCACCTGGGTGCCGTCGGAGCGGTGCAGCGGGGCGGTCGGCTCGTCGGCGAACAGCACCTGGGGGGTGGTGGCGAGGGCACGGGCGATGGCGACGCGCTGGCGCTGGGACTGGTCGAGCTGCCGGGGGCGGCGGCCGGCGCACATGCCCACGTCGAGGCGGTCCAGCCATTCCACGGCGGTGTGCTTGGCGGAGCGGGTGGCGGTGCCGCGGAGCAGGAGGGGGAGGGCGGCGTTCTCCCAGGCGGTGAGCTCGGGGACGAGGTGCGGTTCGGTGTCGATCCAGCCGAACCGGTCCAGACGCAGCCGTTCGCGGCTCGGGGAGGAGAGCGTGTGCACGGGGGCGCTGTTGAACCAGATCTCGCCCTCGGACGGGACGAGTTGACCGGAGAGACATTTCAGGAGGGTGGTCTTGCCACTGCCGCGCGGGCCGGTGACGGCGAGGATCTCGCCTTCGCGGACGCCGACGGAGACTCCGGCGAGGGCGGAGGTGCCGCCGTGCGTGTGGTGCAGGCCGCGGGCCCAGAGAACGTCGTTGTCAGGCGGGGCCACCATCTGCGCACCTCTTGTTGTAGGCGTCGAATCGTTCCCCCGACCGGGTGAACGACCATGGAGGGTATCGGTCACTAGCACGGTAAAGACTGGTGACCCCCGGTATTCGACGCTTGGCAGCACAACGGCCCAGATTCACTCGTATGGCTTGAAGTGAGTGAATCCGGGCCGATGGGTGTTCAGTTGTGCAGGGCTGTACCGAGGGGTGGCCCTGGGATCAGAGCTTGGTCCAGGCCTCGGTGAGGACGGAGCGCAGGATCTGCTCGATCTCGTCGAAGACCGGCTGGTCGGCGATCAGCGGCGGCGCGAGCTGGATGACCGGGTCGCCACGGTCGTCGGCGCGGCAGTAGAGACCGTTGTCGTACAGCGCCTTGGAGAGGAAGCCGTACAGGACGCGCTCGGTCTCCTCGTCGTTGAAGGACTCCTTGGTGGTCTTGTCCTTGACGAGCTCGATGCCGTAGAAGAAGCCGTTGCCGCGGATGTCGCCGACGATCGGCAGGTCGTGCAGCTTCTGGAGGGTGTTCAGGAAGTTGCCCTCGTTGTCGAGGACGTGCTTGTTGAGGCCCTCGCGCTCGAAGATGTCGAGGTTGGCGACACCGACGGCCGCGGAGACCGGGTGGCCGCCGAAGGTGTAGCCGTGCAGGAAGGTGTTGTCGCCCTTGTAGAACGGCTCGGCCAGGCGGTCGGAGATGATGCAGGCGCCGATCGGGGAGTAGCCCGAGGTCATGCCCTTGGCGCAGGTGATCATGTCCGGGATGTAGCCGAACTTGTCACAGCCGAACATCGTGCCGAGGCGGCCGAAGGCGCAGATGACCTCGTCGGAGACGAGCAGCACGTCGTACTGGTCGCAGATCTCGCGGACCCGCTGGAAGTACCCGGGCGGCGGCGGGAAGCAGCCGCCGGCGTTCTGCACCGGCTCCAGGAAGACCGCGGCAACGGTCTCGGGGCCCTCGAAGAGGATCTGCTGCTCGATCTGGTCGGCGGCCCAGCGGCCGAAGGCCTCGGGGTCCTCGCCGTGGATCGGGGCGCGGTAGATGTTGGTGTTCGGCACCTTGTGCGCGCCGGGGACCAGCGGCTCGAAGGGGGCCTTCAGGCCGGGCAGGCCGGTGATGGACAGGGCGCCCTGCGGGGTGCCGTGGTAGGCCACCGCGCGGGATATCACCTTGTGCTTCATCGGCTTGCCGACGAGCTTGAAGTACTGCTTGGCCAGCTTCCAGGCGGTCTCGACGGCCTCGCCGCCACCGGTGGTGAAGAAGACCTTGTTGAGGTCGCCCGGGGCGTGGTGGGCCAGGCGCTCGGCGAGCTCCACGGCCTTGGGGTGGGCGTAGGACCACACCGGGAAGAAGGCCAGCTCCTGCGCCTGCTTGTAGGCGGTCTCGGCGAGCTCGACCCGGCCGTGGCCGGCGTTGACCACGAACAGGCCGGCGAGACCGTCGATGTAGCGCTTGCCCTTGTCGTCGTAGATGTTGGTGCCCTCGCCGCGCACGATCGTGGGCACGGGGGCATTCTCGTACGACGACATGCGGGTGAAGTGCATCCACAGGTGGTCGTAGGCCGTCTTGGAGAGGTCGCCGGTCATCGTTATCTCGTTCCCCAGGTGTAGGTCTGCTTCCGGAGCTTGAGGTACACGAAGCTCTCGGTGGTCCGGACGCCGGGAAGCGTCCGGATCCGCTTGTTGATCATTTCCAGAAGGTGGTCGTCGTCCTCGCAGACGATCTCGATGAGGAGATCGAAGGAGCCTGCCGTCATGACGACGTACTCGACCTCTTCCATGGTCGTCAGGGCGTCGGCCACGGGGTCGAGGTCACCTTCGACGTTGATGCCGACCATTGCCTGCCGACGGAAACCGACCGTGAGGGGGTCGGTGACCGCGACGATCTGCATCACGCCTTGGTCGAGCAGTTTCTGTACGCGCTGGCGTACCGCCGCCTCGGACAGGCCGACGGCCTTGCCGATCGCGGCGTACGGACGGCGCCCGTCCTCCTGGAGCTGCTCGATGATCGCCAGGGAGACGGAGTCGATCGACGGGGGGCTGGTTCGGTCATGACCATTACGGGACGCCACGTCGTTCACTGTGCACGAGCCTCGTCTGTCTTGCAACCCCCAGACGATGAAATTAGTCGTGTCGCGATCGAAATTTCACTGATTCCGTTGTTCCTGGGTGGCGGGTGTGTTGAAAACGTGGGTTCCATGGCTAGGGTGGATGTTCAAACCACCAGACTTCTGACTGAAGGGGGCGCACAGTGACCACCGCACTGCGTCGTCTGCGCAACTACATCGACGGGGAGTTCCGGGACGCCGCCGACGGGCGGACCACGGAGGTGGTCAACCCCGCGACGGGTGAGGCATACGCCACCGCCCCGCTCTCGGCCCCCGCCGACGTGGACGCGGCGATGGCCGCCGCCGAGGCCGCCTTCCCCGCCTGGCGCGACCTGATCCCGGCCGAGCGCCAGAAGGTCCTGCTGAAGATCGCCGACCGCTTCGAGGAGCGGGCGGAGGAGCTGATCGCTGCCGAGTCCGAGAACTGCGGCAAGCCGATCGCGCTCGTACGGTCCGAGGAAATCCCGCCGATGGTGGACCAGATCCGCTTCTTCGCGGGTGCCGCCCGGATGCTGGAGGGCCGCTCGGCCGGCGAGTACATGGAGGGCTTCACCTCCATCATCCGCCGCGAGCCGGTCGGCGTCTGCGCCCAGGTCGCGCCGTGGAACTACCCGATGATGATGGCCGTGTGGAAGTTCGCCCCGGCGCTGGCCGCGGGCAACACCGTCGTCATCAAGCCGTCCGACACCACCCCGGCCTCCACGGTGCTGATCGCCGACATCATCGGCAGCGTGCTGGACGAACTGGGCCACTCCCGCGGCGTCTTCAACGTCATCTGCGGTGACCGCGAGACCGGCCGGCTGATGGTCGAGCACAAGGTTCCCGCGATGGCCTCGATCACCGGCTCGGTGCGGGCCGGCATGCAGGTCGCCGAGTCCGCGTCCAAGGACCTCAAGCGGGTCCACCTGGAGCTGGGCGGCAAGGCGCCGGTCGTGGTCTTCGAGGACACCGACATCGCCAAGGCCGTCGAGGACATCTCGGTCGCCGGCTACTTCAACGCCGGCCAGGACTGTACGGCCGCCACCCGCGTCCTGGTCCACGAGTCCATCCACGACGAGTTCGTCTCCGCGCTGGCCAAGGCCGCGTCGGAGACCAAGACCGGCGCGGTCGACGACGAGGACGTGCTCTACGGGCCGCTGAACAACGCCAACCAGCTCAAGCAGGTCAAGGGCTTCATCGAGCGGCTGCCCGCGCACGCCAAGATCGAGGCGGGCGGCGAACAGGTCGGCGACAAGGGCTACTTCTTCGCCCCGACCGTCGTCTCGGGCCTCAAGCAGGACGACGAGATCGTCCAGCAGGAGGTCTTCGGCCCGGTCATCACCGTCCAGTCCTTCTCCGAGGAGAAGCAGGCGCTGGAGTGGGCCAACGGCGTCGAGTACGCGCTCGCGTCCTCGGTGTGGACCAAGGACCACGCCCGCGCCATGCGGATGTCCAAGAGCCTCGACTTCGGCTGTGTGTGGATCAACACCCACATCCCGCTGGTCGCCGAGATGCCGCACGGCGGGTTCAAGAAGTCCGGCTACGGCAAGGACCTTTCGGCCTACGGCTTCGACGACTACACCCGCATCAAGCACGTGATGACCTCGCTGGACGGCTGAACCGGCCGGCCCGGGGATCTTCACCGTCGAGCGGCACGGAACGCTCGACACACCGTCGCGGGCGGAGGCCCGGCAACTGACGCTCTGTCTCTTGCCGCCTCCGCCCGTGGCACGTGAGAGTGCTCGCCATGGCTGATCTTTCGCGGCGTGCGCTGCTCCGGGGTATGGGCGGAATGGGTGTGACGGGGGCGCTGGCCGCCATGACCGGCTGCGGGGTGCCGCCCGCGTACGTCAAGGAGGCGGACCGCGGGAGCGCGGACCGTTCGGCGCGGGACCGGAAGATCGTCTTCGCGAACTGGCCGCTCTACATCGACGTCGACGACCACCACAAGCAGCGCCGGCCCACCCTCGACGCCTTCGAGCGGCGCACCGGGATCTCCGTCACGTACACCGAGGAGATCAACGACAACGACGAGTTCTTCGGCAAGATCAGCCCCGCGCTGATGAACCACCAGAGCACCGGCCGGGACCTGATCGTCATCAGTGACTGGATGTGCGCCCGGTTCGTCCGGCTGGGATGGGTCCAGAAGATGGACCGGGCGGCCCAGCCGCATGTCGCCGAGAACCTCGACCCGCTGCTGCGCACCCCGCACTTCGACCCGGGCCGTCTGCACTCCGTGCCCTGGCAGTCCGGGATCACCGGCATCGCCTACAACCGCAAGAAGCTCGGCCGGGAGATCCGGCACACCTCCGACCTGTGGAAGGACGATCTGCGCGGCCGGGTCACCCTGCTCTCCGGGCTCGACGAATCGTTCGCGCTGCTGATGCAGGGGGACGGGGTGGACATCACCCGCTGGACGGCCGACGACTTCCACCGGATGACCGACCGGATCCGCCGCCTGGTGAGCCGGGGCCACATCAGGCGGTTCACCGGCAACGACTACATCAAGGACCTGGACTCCGGGGATGTGCTCGCCGCGCAGGCCTACTCGGGCGATGTGATCCAGCTCCAGGCGGACAACCCGGACATCGAGTTCGTGGTGCCGCAGGAGGGCGCCGAACTCTGGGCGGAGAGCCTGCTGATCCCCGACCTCGCGGAGCACAAGCGCAGCGCCGAGCGGCTGATCGACTACTACTACCGGCCTGAGGTCGCCGCGGAGCTGGCCGCCTGGGTCAACTACGTCTGTCCCGTACCGGCCGCGCGCGAGGTGCTGGCCTCCTCCAAGGACAAGGAACGGGCCGCGCTCGCCGAGGATCCGCTGATCTTCCCCGACGACGCGATGCGCAAGCGGCTGGCCATTGCCCGCGACATCACCTCCAAGGAGCGGACCGAATTCGCCAAGGAGTGGAACGCGATCGTGGGGTTGTAGGGGGTGAAGGGGGTGTAGGGGCGGGAGACGGGCGGATGTCCGTTGTAGCCGCTCGCTGTGGCCGCGCCGGCCCTTGTCGGGCCGGCGCGGCCACAGCGGGGGCAGCCGGTCGCGATCAATGCCCGGCAGCCGGTGTGGCTATCCGCGCCACGATGCCGTGTAGCTGTCGATCTCGGCCGTGAGCCGTGTCTTGGCGGCGGTGTCCATGAAGGAGGCGGCGACGGCGTTCTTGGCGAGGCCGGCCACACCGGCGGCGTCCAGGCCCAACAGCCGGGCGGCGACGCCGTATTCGGTGTTGAGGTCCGTGCCGAACATCGGCGGGTCGTCGCTGTTGATGGTGACCAGCACGCCCGCGTCGGCCATCTCCTTGAGGGGATGCTCCTCCAGGGTGCGCACCGCGCGGGTGGCGATGTTGGAGGTGGGGCAGACCTCCAGCGGGATCCGGAGCTCGGCGAGATGGGCCAGCAGCTTCGGGTCCTGGGTGGCGCTGGTGCCGTGGCCGATGCGCTCGGCGCGGAGCTCGGTGAGCGCGTCCCAGATCGTGCCGGGGCCCGTGGTCTCTCCGGCGTGCGGCACGGAGTGCAGACCGGCGGCGATGGCGCGGTCGAAGTACGGCTTGAACTGCGGGCGGGGGACACCGATCTCGGGGCCGCCGAGCCCGAACGAGACCAGGCCCTCGGGCTGGAGGTCGCACGCGATACGGGCGGTCTCCTCGGCGGCCTCCAGGCCCGCCTCACCGGGGATGTCGAAGCACCAGCGCAGCACCACGCCCAGTTCGGACTCCGCCGCCTTGCGCGCGTCCTCGATGGCCTCGACGTACGCGGCGTCGGGGATGCCGCGCCTGGTCGAGCTGAAGGGGGTGAGGGTCAGCTCGGCGTAGCGGATGTTCTGCCGGGCCATGTCCCGGGCGACCTCGTACGTCAGCAGCCGGACATCCTCGGCGTTGCGGATCAGGTCCACGACGGAGAGGTAGACCTCGATGAAGTGCGCGAAGTCGCGGAAGGAGAAGTAGTCGGCCAGCGCTTCGGGGTCGGAGGGGACGGCGGAGTCCGGGTGCCGCGCCGCCAGCTCGGCGACGATACGCGGTGAGGCCGATCCGACGTGGTGGACGTGCAGCTCAGCCTTGGGCAGGTCCGCAATGAAGGCATCGAGATCGGGCAACGGTTCCTCCTGGTCAAGGGGTGCGCAGGGGTGCGCGGAGGGTCCAGGTCATGCTAAGCGGGCCGGGCGGGGCCGTGGGGGCGAGGGCTGCACACCGGCCCTCGCCGCGGCAGCCCCGCGGTCCGGCTACGCCCGGGGGCCGGCCCCTTCCCGCAGGGTCTGGGGCTTGCCGGCCATCTTCCAGTGCTCGGCGGTGGCGTACCGGACCCCGTCGACGGTGAAGGGGGAGGGCCACCACTGGCTGAAGCAGCTCGGGCCGAGGCTGCCGTCGCGCCGGGGGCTGTGGCCCCAGAAGTGGACGAATCTGACGCGCTTGCCGGCGGCCGTCGCGCGGCGCAGCTCCTCGGCCGAGCGCGGCCCGTCCGCGGCGCGCTCACCCTTGATCCCCGTGTTGTCGTGCACCATGCCGGGATTCTGCCGGCGGGCACTGACAACGTGTCGGGGCTCGTACGGTAAGAATCACAGAATTCGTCGCGTAATCAAAAGGAAACAACGGAATCCCTTGTTGCGACCCCTTTCCTCTGTCAAGATCAGCCATCGATTCCGGAAATAGCTACGCCAGGCAGTGCCGCTGAGCGGCCCCGGTGCCCGGCGGAGGAGAGCACCATGGATCACCGATTCGATGTCACCGAGCGATTCGCCGCGGGCGCGCAATTCATCGCAGGCAGTCTCCGGAGCGGCAGTTCCGGACGTACCCAGGCCGTCGTGGACCCGGCGACAGGCGAGACGGTGTACTCCTATGAACTCGCAGGCACGGCCGACGTGGACGCCGCTGTGGAGGCCGCGCAGCAGGCGTTCCGGGAGTGGGGCGGTGCCACACCCGGCGAGCGCTCCGACACTCTGCACGCCTTCGCCGCCGCGCTCGCCGAGGACGCCGCCGATCTCGCCTATGCCGAATCGCTGAACTGCGGAAAGCCGATCAAGCTCAGCAAGGAGTTCGACGTACCGGGTTCGGTCGACAACGCCGCGTTCTTCGCGGGCGCCGCCCGTCATCTGGAAGGCAAGGCGGCCGGGGAATACAGCCCCGACCACACCTCCGTCATCCGCCGCGAGCCCATTGGTGTCGTCGGCTCCATCGCGCCGTGGAACTATCCGCTCCAGATGGCCGCCTGGAAGGTGCTGCCGGCCATCGCCGCGGGTAACACCATCGTCCTCAAGCCCGCCGAGATCACCCCCTTCACCTCCCTGCTGTTCGCGCAGGCCGCACAGCGCGCGGGGCTGCCGGACGGGGTCATCAACATCATCTCCGGGGCGGGCAGGGACGCCGGTGAGCACCTGGTGGGCCACCGTTCCGTCGCGATGACCTCCTTCACCGGCTCGACCGGCGTCGGCAAGCGCGTCGCCGAGATCGCCACCGGCACCGTCAAGCGGCTGCATCTCGAACTCGGCGGCAAGGCCCCCTTCGTCGTCTTCGACGACGCGGACCTGGAGGCCGCCGTCCACGGAGCGGTCGCCGGATCGCTGATCAACACCGGCCAGGACTGCACCGCCGCCACCCGCGCCTACGTCCAGCGCCCGCTCTACGACGCCTTCGTCAGCGGTGTCGCCGATCTGATGGCGACCGTACGGCTCGGCGACCCCTTCGACCCGTCCACCGACCTGGGCCCGCTGATCTCGCACGCCCAGCGCGACCGGGTGGCCGGGTTCGTGGACCGGGCGCGCGGCTACGCCACCGTCGTCACGGGCGGCGAGTCACCGCAGGGCGAATTGGCCAAGGGCGCCTACTACCGGCCCACGCTGATCGCCGGGGCCGCGCAGGACAGCGAGATCGTGCAGTCCGAGATCTTCGGTCCGGTGCTGGTGGTGCTGCCCTTCGACAGCGACGACGAGGGCATCGCGCTGGCCAACGACACCCCCTACGGGCTGGCCGCCTCCGCCTGGAGCCGGGACGTCTACCGCACCGGCCGCGCCACCCGCGAGATCAACGCGGGCTGTGTCTGGGTCAACGACCACATCCCGATCATCAGCGAGATGCCGCACGGCGGCGCCAAGGCCTCCGGCTTCGGCAAGGACATGTCGGCGTACTCCTTCGAGGAGTACACCCAGGTCAAGCACGTCATGTATGACAACACCGCGGCGGCGCGCAAGGACTGGCACCGCACCGTCTTCGGGGACCGCCCGTAAGGGACGCCCCCTCGGGCCCGAGCGGCCCCTCGCCCTGCGGCCGGCGCCGCGGGCCTCGTCACCACCGGCCGAGCGCCGGGCTCACCCCCTGAAAGGGCACCGCGCATGGAGCACCACGAGCAGCCCGAACCCCTGTCCTCGGCCGAACTCACCGCCATGCGCCGCAGTGCGACCGACGGCCGGCTCGCCATGACCCGCCGCTCCCTGTTGCGTGCGGGCGGCGCCATGGCGGCCACGGCCGGCGGTCTGGGCGCCCTGGGGGCCTGCGGCATCCCGCCCGCGGGCCGTACGGACGCCGGCCGTTCCGAGGACCACTCCACGGCGGAGAAGCGGCTCGCGTTCTCCAACTGGACCGAGTACATGGACGTCAGCGAGGACGGCAAGCACCGGCCGACGCTGGACCGCTTCACCCGGCGCACCGGCATCGCCGTCAAATACACCGAGGACATCAACGACAACGACGAGTTCTTCGGCAAGATCCAGGCGCAGCTGGCGGCCGGCCAGGACACCGGACGCGATCTGATCGTGCTCACCGACTGGATGTGCGCACGGATGATCTCCCTCGGCTGGATCCAGCAGCTGGACCCGGCCAATCTGCCGCACGCCTACGCCAACCTCTCGGCGCAGTACCGCGATCCCGCCTGGGACCCGGGCCGGGCGCACTCCTACGTCTGGCAGGGCATCCCGGCCCTCATCGCGTACAACAAGAAGGCCACCGGCGGGAAGAAGGTCGACTCCATCAGCCAGCTGCTGGAGGACCCGCAGCTCAAGGGCCGGGTCGGCTTTCTCTCCGAGATGCGCGACAGCATCGGCCTGACCCTGCTGGACATGGGCAAGCGGCCCGAGGACGTGACCGCGGACGACTACGACGCGGCCATCGCCCGGCTCCAGAAGGGCGTCGACTCCAAGCAGATACGCCGCTTCACCGGCAACGACTACACCAACGACCTGGACAAGGGCGACCTGGCCGCCTGTGTGGCCTGGGCCGGCGACATCGTCCAGCTCCAGAACGACAACCCGGACATCGCCTACGCCATCCCGAAGACCGGCTACATGACGTCCACCGACAACCTCATGGTGCCGAACAAGGCGCGCCACAAGCAGAACGCCGAACGGCTCATCGACTACTTCTACGAGCCGAAGGCGGCGGCCCGGCTCGCGGCCTACATCAACTACGCCTGCCCGGTCGACGGTGTGCGTGAGGAACTCGCCAAGATCGACAAGAAGGCGGCGGACAACCCGCTGATCCTGCCGGACAAGGAGATGGCTGCCCGGTCCCACTCCTTCCGTGCCCTGACCGCCAAGGAGAACAAGGAGTTCGCCCAGAAGTTCTCCGACCTCACCGGCGCCTGATCCACCGCCTCCCGGGCCCGCCCGAGCCGCTTCGCCCTCCGACCCACGGGACGACCGACATGACCCACACCGCGACCCCCCAGAGCAGTGGCGGCGACGTCCGCCTCCAGGGGATAAGCAAAACCTACGGCTCCTTCACCGCCGTCCATCCGCTCGACCTGACCGTCCCCGCGGGCTCCTTCTTCGCGCTGCTGGGCGCCTCGGGCTGCGGCAAGACCACCACCCTGCGCATGATCGCCGGGCTGGAGGAACCCACCACCGGCACCGTCCAGCTGTCCGGCCGGGACGTCACCGCCCTGCCGCCGTACAAGCGCCAGGTCAACACCGTCTTCCAGAACTACGCGCTCTTCCCGCACCTGGACATCTACGAGAACGTCGCCTTCGGGCTGCGCCGCCGCGGCATCAAGTCCGTCAAGAAGCAGGTCGAGGAGATGCTCGACCTCGTCCAGCTCGGGCCGATGGCGCGCCGCAAGCCGCAGCAGCTCTCCGGCGGCCAGCAGCAGCGCGTCGCGGTCGCCCGCGCGCTGATCAACCACCCGCAGGTGCTGCTGCTCGACGAGCCGCTCGGCGCCCTCGACCTCAAGCTGCGCCGCCAGATGCAGCTGGAGCTCAAGCGCATCCAGACCGAGGTCGGCATCACCTTCGTGCATGTCACCCACGACCAGGAGGAGGCCATGACGATGGCCGACACCGTGGCCGTGATGAACGGCGGCCGGGTCGAACAGCTCGGTGCCCCCGCCGACCTCTACGAGAACCCCGCCACCACCTTCGTCGCCAACTTCCTGGGCACCTCCAACCTCATCGAGGCCGAGGTCGTCGAGGCCGGCGGCGAGGAACTGCTCCTCAAGGCCGGTGACGCCAAGCTGCGGCTGCCCGCCGACCGGTGCAGCGCCACGGCCCGCACCGGCGAAAAGGTGCTCGCCGGAGTCCGGCCCGAGAAGGTGACCCTGGCGCACGCCGACGACGCCGGGTCCCTCGCCGAAGGCCGCAACCGGCTGCCCGCGCGGATCAAGCACGCCGGCTTCATCGGGGTCTCCACGCAGTACGTCCTCGAGGCCCCGGGCCTGGGCGAACTCGCCGTCTACGAGCAGAACATCGAGCGCGACGGGCGCCTGGTCCCCGGCGCCGAGGTCGTGCTGCACTGGAGCCCGGCGCACACCTTCGGGCTGGACGCCACCCAGGACATCCAGGCCGGCGCGGACCTCGACGAGGAGGCCGCGTGACCGGCACCGCAACACCCGCGCCACCGGACGAGCCGGCCGGGGCCGCGCCCCTGGAGGTGCGCAGGACCCCCGTCCGCAAGCGCCTCGTGCCCTACTGGCTGCTGCTGCCCGGCCTCCTGTGGCTGGTCGTCTTCTTCGCCGCCCCGCTCGTCTACCAGGCGTCGACCTCGATCCAGACCGGCTCCCTCGAAGAGGGCTTCAAGGTCACCTGGCACTTCGCCACCTACTGGGACGCGCTGGGCGAATACTGGCCGCAGTTCGTCCGCTCGGTGGGCTACGCCGCCGTCGCCACCGCGCTCTGCCTGCTCCTGGGCTACCCGCTGGCCTACCTCATCGCCTTCAAGGCCGGCCGCTGGCGCAACCTCGTGATGATCCTGGTCATCGCCCCGTTCTTCACCAGCTTCCTGATCCGTACGCTGGCCTGGAAGACGATCCTGGCCGACGGCGGACCGGTCGTCGGCATCCTGAACTCGCTGCATGTCCTGGACGTCACCAGCTGGCTGGGCCTCACCGAAGGGCAGCGGGTGCTCGCCACTCCGCTCGCGGTGGTCTGCGGACTGACCTACAACTTCCTGCCGTTCATGGTCCTGCCGCTCTACACCTCGCTGGAGCGCATCGACCCGCGCCTCCACGAGGCCGCCGGTGACCTCTACGCCCGCCCGGCCACCACCTTCCGCCGGGTGACCTTCCCGCTGTCCATGCCCGGTGTCGTCGCCGGCACCCTGCTCACCTTCATCCCGGCCGCCGGTGACTACATCAATGCCGAACTGCTGGGCTCCACCGACCAGAAGATGATCGGCAACGTCATCCAGTCGCAGTTCCTGCGGGTGCTGGACTACCCGACCGCCGCCGCCCTCTCCTTCATCCTCATGGCGGCCATCCTCGCCATGGTCACGATCTACATCCGCAAGTCCGGGACGGAGGATCTGGTCTGATGGCCGTCCACGAGACCACCGACGCCACCGCGGCCCGCACCCCGAACCGGGGCCTGCGCTGGCTGCGCCGCAACATCATCGCGATCGCGGGCCTGTGCACGCTGGGCTAT
Organism: Streptomyces sp. NRRL S-1813; assembly: GCF_000719605.1. Lineage (NCBI taxonomy): Bacteria > Bacillati > Actinomycetota > Actinomycetes > Kitasatosporales > Streptomycetaceae > Streptomyces > Streptomyces sp. NRRL S-1813. The sequence goes on along the minus strand of NZ_JOHB01000049.1, from coordinate 9,917 downwards.
CTGATCCTGCCCAACCTCGTGGTGATGGTCTTCTCCTTCAACAAGCCCAACGGCCGCTTCAACTACCAGTGGCAGCGCTTCTCCACGGACGCCTGGCGCGACCCGTGCGGCGTCGCCGACCTGTGCGGCTCGCTCGGCCTGAGTCTCCAGATCGCGCTCTGGGCCACCATCGGCGCGACCGTCCTCGGCACCATGATCGCGTTCGCGCTGGCCCGCTACCGCTTCCGCGCCCGCGCCGGCGTCAACACCCTGATCTTCCTGCCGATGGCGATGCCCGAGGTCGTCATGGCCGCCTCGCTGGCGACCCTCTTCCTCAACATGGGCATCCAGTTCGGCTTCTGGACGATCCTCATCGCGCACATCATGTTCTGCCTGAGCTTCGTGGTCACCGCCGTCAAGGCGCGGGTGATGAGCATGGACCCGCGGCTGGAGCAGGCCGCTCAGGACCTCTACGCCTCACCCGTCCAGACCTTCCTGCGGGTGACGCTGCCGATCGCCGCCCCCGGCATCGCGGCCGGTGCCCTGCTGTCCTTCGCCCTGTCCTTCGACGACTTCATCATCACCAACTTCAATGCCGGCTCCACCGTGACCTTCCCCATGTTCGTCTGGGGATCGGCGCAGCGGGGCACCCCCGTTCAGATCAATGTCATCGGCACGGCCATGTTCCTGGTCGCCGTGCTGTGTGTAGTGGTGGGCCAGCTGGCCGGGGCCCGCCGTAAGAGGAGCAAGAGGAGCTGAGAACCATGGCACGAGCTGCCATGACCCCGTCCGCCGTGCATGCGCTCGCGGACGCCGAACCCACCCCCTTCTGGCTGACCGACCCGGACCGCCCGGCCGCCCGGCCCGCCCTCGTCGGCGACGAGACCTGCGATCTGCTGGTGGTCGGCGGCGGCTACTCGGGGCTGTGGACCGCGCTGATCGCCAAGGAGCGCGACCCCCAGCGCGATGTCGTCCTGATCGAAGGCGCCGAGATCGGCTGGGCGGCCTCCGGCCGCAACGGCGGCTTCTGCGCCTCCTCCCTCACCCACGGCCTCGGAAACGGCCTGGCCCGCTGGCCGGACGAACTGGCCACCCTCGAAGAGCTCGGCATCCGCAACCTCGACGCCATCGAGGAGGCCGTCGCCCGCTACGACATCGACTGCGCCTTCGAGCGCACCGGTGAGATCGACATCGCCACCGAGCCCCACCAGATCGCCGAGCTCAAGGAGTTCGCCGAGGACGCCGCCGGGCTCGGCCTCGACCGGCACACCTTCCTCGACCAGGACGAACTGCGCGCGCAGGTCGACTCGCCGACCTTCCGCGCCGGTCTGTGGGACCGCGACGGCGTCGCCATGCTCAACCCGGCCCGCCTCGCCTGGGGCCTGAAGCGGGCCTGCCTCGGCCTCGGCGTCCGCATCTACGAGCGCACCCGGGCCACCGACCTCGCCTCCGAAGGCCTGGGCATGGCCGTCCGCACGCCCTACGGCCGGGTCTTCGCCCGCCATGTCGCGCTCGGCACCAACGCCTTCCCGTCGCTGGTCAAGCGGGTACGCCCATACATCGTCCCGGTCTACGACCATGCCCTGATGACGGAGCCGCTCTCCGACGCACAGCTCGCCGCCATCGGCTGGAAGAACCGCCAGGGCCTCTCGGACTCCAACAACCACTTCCACTACTTCCGCATCACCGCCGACAACCGCATCCTGTGGGGCGGCTACGACATCGTCTACCGCTACGGCGGCGGTATCCGTGCCGAGTTCGACCACCACCCGGCCACGTACGAGAAGCTTGCCCGGCACTTCTTCCGCTGCTTCCCGCAGCTGGAGGGACTGCGCTTCACCCACACCTGGGGCGGCGCCATCGACACCTGCTCCCGCTTCTCGGCGTTCTTCGGCAGCGCGCACGCAGGACGGGTCGCCTATGCCGCCGGCTACACCGGCCTCGGCGTGGGCGCCACCCGCTTCGGCGCCGAAGTGATGCTCGATCTGCTCGCCGGTGAACGCACCGCGCGCACGGAGCTGGAGATGGTCCGCAGCAAGCCGCTGCCGTTCCCGCCGGAACCGCTGCGGTGGGCCGGCATCGGAATCACCCAGTGGTCGATGACCCGGGCCGACACCCACGGCGGACGCCGCAATCTGTGGCTCAAGGCCATGGACAAGGTGGGCCTGGGCTTCGACAGCTGACGCTCAACGGGGGGCGGGCGAACGGAAGTTGCCCGCCCCCTTGTGCGCCAGTGCGGGAGGGCGGAAGTTGCCCGCCCCCTTGTGCGCCAGTGCGGGCGGATGGATGTTGTCCGCCGCACGGAAGTTGCCTGCCGTCTCGTGCCCCAGTGCGGCCCGAGAAGGCCAGGTTCAGTTCCTGCCCGGTCCAGCCGCGTCGCCCGCCTCCTGGCGCACCGCCCGGTCCTCGCCCCCGGCCCAGCGGTCGCACACCGCACACCACACCGCGAGCAGCACCCCGGCCAGACACCAGCTGCCGACGACGTCCAGCGGCCAGTGATACCCCCGGCGCACCAGGCCGATGCCGACGCCTGCGTTGAGCAGGGCGACGGCGAGAGGGAGTGCGACCGCGGCCGCCGGGGCGCCCCAACGGGCGTCCACGTCGTTGCTGTTGTCATTGCCGATCCGCAGCCGCAGCAGCAGTCGCATCTGCGCCCGCATCCTGCCGCGGGTCAGCAACAGTGCGGCCACGCCGTACGCCACGGCCGCCGTGGCCCCGTGGCCGGACGGATAGAAGCCGTCGTGCGCACCGCCGGCCATCTGCGGCGGACCCGGCCGGGCCAGCCACAGCTTGAGCGGGACGACCAGTGCGGGCACCGCGGCCAGTGCGAGGCCGGCGGCGAGCGGCGGCAGCCACCAGCGCACCGGAGCCGGGCCACCGGCGGCGTCCGCGCCGCCCTGCTCCCCTTCACGCTCTCTGTGCCACCGCTGCGATCTCTGCCGTCCCCGCCACCCCGTCCACACCATGACCACCAACAGCACCGGCAGCGCCACGACCGTATTGCCGAGGTCGGCAAAGAACTCGGCGAGCCCGGAGGGGATGTCCCCGGCAGCGGCGAGGGTGCGCCCCAGCCGTTCGTCGAGGGTGCGCAGTGGGCCGTGGCCGGCCACCTGCCAGGTGAGCGCGGCGAAGAGCAACGCGCTCAGCAGCGCGGCGGCCAAGGGCGGGAAACGAAGAGAGCCGCGGCCCGACGGGCCTGCGGAGTTCGGGAAAAAGGTCGGCCGCCTCGGAACAGGGGGGGTGGTTCCGAGGCGGCCGCGCTGACCGGTGTTCCGCGCGCCCCGGGGGGTATGGGGCGGGCGGACATCCGATCGGTGAGGATTCCCGGGGCCCCGAGGGGTCCCGGTGTTGTGCGCGAGGGCACGGCCTGATCGGAGCCGGGGAAGCGCCGACCGGGCGTCGCCCGCAGTCCCCTGCGAGCGGGGTGTTTCTCTCATCTGCGGAAACCGTACGGCACAGCGAGCGCACCCGACAGTCGCATTACCCGGCCGCCATGGGCCCCGCACATCTTCTTCACGCCATGCCTCCAGTTACGCGTGTCCGCACGGAAATGAGCACAGAAATAGGTACAGAGCGGGTACGCACACGGGCGCGAACAGGGGCACGTCCCCGGGCACGAGCAGGGGGACATCCCCGGGCGCGAGCAGAGGGCATCCCCGGGCGGGAACAGGGCGGCGTCGTCCCCACCCGGGGGGCAGGACTCCCTCCCTGCCCCCGGAGGGCCCCCTCCCTGCCCCCGCCAACGGGCACGGCCCGGGACACGGCATGAGCCGTGTCCCGGGCCGTGCCGGGGTTCTCCGCGGAGCGCCGTGCGCGCCGCGCTGCTCAGAGCGCGGCGAAGGCGCCTTCGAGGATGTCCAGACCCTCGTTGAGCAGGTCCTCGCCGATGACCAGCGGGGGCAGGAAGCGCAGCACATTGCCGTACGTGCCGGTCGTCAGGACCAGCAGGCCCTCCTGGTGGCAGGCCTTGGCGAGGGCGCCGGTGGCCTCCGGGTCGGGGTCCTTGGAGCCGGACTTGACCAGCTCGATCGCGATCATCGCGCCGCGGCCGCGGACCTCGCCGATGATGTCGTACTTCTCCGCGATCGCGTGCAGACGGGCCTTCATGACCTCGCCGATCCGGCGGGCCTTGGCGTTCAGGTCCTGCTCGCGCATGGTCTCGATCGAGCCCAGCGCCGCGGCGCAGGCCACCGGGTTACCGCCGTAGGTGCCGCCCAGGCCGCCCGCGTGCGCGGCGTCCATGATCTCGGCGCGGCCGGTGACGGCGGCCAGCGGCAGACCGCCGGCGATGCCCTTCGCGGTCGTGATCAGGTCCGGCACGATGCCCTCGTCGTCACACGCGAACCACTGGCCCGTGCGGCAGAAGCCGGACTGGATCTCGTCGGCGACGAAGACGATCCCGTTCTCCTTGGCGAAGTTCGCGATCGCCGGGAGGAAGCCCTTGGCCGGCTCGATGAAGCCACCCTCACCGAGCACCGGCTCGATGATGATCGCCGCGACGTTCTCTGCGCCGATCTGCTTGGTGATCTGCGAGATGGCCTGGTCCGCGGCCTCCTGCGCACAGTTCTCCGGGCCGGTCAGCCAGCGGTAGGGGTAGGCCACCGGGACGCGGTAGACCTCGGGCGCGAACGGTCCGAAGCCCTGCTTGTACGGCATGTTCTTGGAGGTGAGCGCCATCGTCAGGTTCGTGCGGCCGTGGTAGCCGTGGTCGAAGACGACGACCGCCTGGCGCTTGGTGTGCACACGGGCGATCTTGACGGCGTTCTCGACCGCCTCCGCGCCGGAGTTGAACAGCGCCGACTTCTTCGCGTGGTCGCCCGGCGTCAGCTCGGCCAGCTGCTCACAGACCTCGATGTACGGCTCGTACGGCGCCACCATGGCACAGGTGTGGGTGAAGGCCTGGAGCTGCGCGGTGGCCCGGCGGACGACCGCCTCCGCGCTGTTGCCGACCGAGGTCACCGCGATGCCGGAGCCGAAGTCGATCAGGGAGTTCCCGTCCACGTCCTCCAGGACGCCGCCGCCCGCGCGCTTGACGAAGACGGGCAGCACGGCGCCGACGCCACCGGCCACCGTGGCCTGCTTACGCGCCCACAGCTCCTGCGACTTCGGGCCGGGAATCGCGGTGACGACGCGACGCTCCTGGGGGAGGGACGGGCCTCCGGACAGTTCGGTCATGGCAGTCTCCTGGGGGTGGAACGGGGGGACGTACAAAGCTGTTGTTCTCGCAGGCTAGGGGCGGCCGGGCAGGTCTGGCATGTTCCGTTCGGGAGAAGTGCGCGTGTTGCCTTGTCCGCACCGGACATAGCGGCGGTCCGCGGCCAGTAGATTGAGCGACGGCGTGCCCGGCAGCGGCGGACACCAGCGCGGGCATGACAATGACACCGCGGCCGTACGACGCGGCCGCCGGCGTCACGACGCAGCAGGCCACGGCTCAAGGGGGACAAGGGGCACCGGATGGACACCGAGGGCACGCACGACGCACAGCACACCGCTCCCCAGCCGTCGGACGGAGCGCACCGACCCGAACCCGCGGTGCCACGCCCCGCGGTACCGCCCACCCCGCCGGCCACCGCGCCGCGCACCCCGCCACCGCCCGCCGCCCCACCGACCGTGCCGGCCCCGTCCGCCATCCCTCCGGGCGCTGCGCCCGTTGGCTCCGCGGCTCCGGAACCGCCGCTGCTGAGCTGGCTGCGCACCCCGCGCCCGGCGTCCGCGCCCGGCATCTGGACCCTCGGCCACCGGCCCCGGCCCGCGCAGGAGCCCGACCGGGTCCCCGGCCGGCAGTTGATCAGCGGAGCGGTGATCTCGTTCCTGTGCGGGTGGCTGTTGTGGTCGTTGCTGTGGAACGGGTATCTCGGCCCGTATTGGTTCTGGCCCGTGGACCTTCTGGTCCCCGACGCATGGCCGGCCGCGAGAACGCCCGGTGACAGGACGGCCTACCTCGTGGTCTCGAATGCCTACTACGGGCTGTGGATCATCGGCGTCATCGTCGTCTTCGGACGTATCGGCCGCTGGAGCGAGGTGGCTCGCCGGTACGTACTGCCTGTCATCCGCCTCCGCCGCCACACACCCGCCTCCCAGCCCCAGCCCGCCGCGGACCGGGCGCAGTGGCCCGACCTGCGGGCGCACGGCGCGACGGACGCCGCCGACAAGCTCGCAGCCGAGGCCCGGACCGGCCGGATGAACGATGTCGATGTGGCCAGGATCGAGCGTGCCTGGCGCTCGGTGCGGTCCGGCAAGAACTCCCTGGTCTCCTTCACCGACACCGTGCTCCGGCACGGCGCGGCGGCCTGTGCACACCCGTCGGGGAGGCGTGACCTGCCCCGCCGGACCGCCCACCACGATCTGCTCGCCCACCAGGTCCGTATCGGCACCACCGCGGACGACCTCCGCAACCCGTATCAGCACCGCGGCGCCGGATGTGCCCTGGATCCGGGGGTGTTGGGCACCTCACTGCTGGCCGTGGGGCCGGCCGGGAGCGGCAAGACCACCCGGGTCGTCAAGCCGGTGGTGGAGTCGATGTGTCTCCAGGCGCTGGCCGGGCAGTCCGCGGTGATCGTCGTCGGCCCGGCCGGGTCCGACCTCGGGCCTGATGAGGCGTTCGACGTGGTGGTCAGGGTCGGCCGCCCGGATCCGGACTGCGACCTCGACCTGTACGGCGGCACCACGGACCCCGACGAGGCGGCCGGCATCCTGGCGGAGGCCCTGGTCGGTGATCTCGCCGAGCAGCTGCCCGGCGGCGACAGCCGCCGTGCCGCGACCGCACTGGCCCAACTGCTCGGCCCCTTCCGAGCCGCCCACGACCGCTTCCCCACCGTTCCTGAGCTGCGCGAACTGCTGGACGGCGCGCCCCAGGCGATGTCCGCCCTGCGCACTGCCCTTCAGGACGGCGGTGACCACACCCTGCTGCGCGAACTGGACGCCCGGGTACGTCAGTCGGAGCGCCCCGGTGACCTCGGAGTGCTCCTCGCCGACCGCATCGCCCTCCTGGACCGGCCCGCCTTCGCCGCCTTCTTCGACCCCACGGGAAGCACCCGCCAGGTCTCCCTGCGTGCCCTCGACCATCCGCTGCGGGTCCGTATCGAATTGCCCGAGCGCGGCCACGCGGAAGCGTCACGGATCCTCGCCCGGCTGGTTCTGGCGCAGTTCACCGAGTGTGCGGTGGCCCGCGGCGACCGCTCGCTGTTCGCCTGCCTGGTGCTCGACGAGGCCGCACACACGATCACGGCCGAGGCGCTGCGCGGTATGCAGCGGCTGCGCTCGGCGAACGCCGGCGCCGTGCTGACGCTGCGCTCCTTGGACGACATCCCCGACGCGCTCCGCGGCACGCTGCTCGGCACCGTCGGCTGCCGGATGGCATTCGCGGGCGTGACGACGTGGGACGGCGCCCGCTTCGCCGAGGTGTGGGGCAAGGAATGGGTGGAGACCCGCGATGTCACGGACCGTCAAATCATCGCGGAGGGCGCCGCGATGAAGGCGTTCCACCTCTTCCGTCACCTGGTCACCGGCAAGGCGGCCACCGCGAAGGCCGTCACCGTCCGCACCGTGGAACGGGAACGCTGGTCCGCCTCCGATCTCGCCAACTCCGTCCCGCCCGGTCACGCCGTCCTCTCCGTGACCTCGGTGGCCGGGGAGCATGCGCCGCCGGTGCTGGTGGACCTGCGGTCCTGAGGACGCGGTAGAGCGGCGGCCGAGGGCATCGGGAGTGTCGGGGGTGCCAGGAGCATTGCCTACGCCTGGGGCGCTCTCGGGTGCTCCGGGGCGGGGGTGTGCTGCGTGGCCGCCGCGGATTTGTCCGGTCCGGCGCTCCCCGGGATTCTTCCGCTGAGGCAGAATCGACACTGGCCGTTCATACGAGGCGGCGCAAACAATCGGTCGTGACCTGTCGTCGATCGGGCCTCGACGATCGTCGATCGGTCGTCGATCAGTCGCCGATCAGTCATTGACCGGTCAGCGATTGATCGGGATCGGCGGTCGGTCAGTGATCGGTCAGTGATCGGTCAGTGGTCTGTTGTCGATCGGTCGCCCCGTCCCTCGCAGTCGTCGACGTCATGAAGGTTCCATGCCGCACACCCTCGCTTCCCTGGTCAACCACACCACGCTCAAGCTGACCGTGCTCGCGGGCGAGGAGCGGCTGGACGTTCCGGTGCGCTGGGCGCACGCCAGTGAGCTGATCGATCCGGTGCCGTACATGGAGGGCGGGGAGCTGCTGCTGATCACCGCGCTCAAGCTGGACGCGGAGGACGCGGAGGCGACGCGCAGGTATGTGCGGCGGGTCGCGGAGGCCGGGGTCGTCGGGCTGGGCTTCGCGGTCGGGGTCAATTACGAGGGCGTTCCGGACGCGCTGGTCGAGGCGGCCAGGGAGCAGGAGCTGCCGCTGCTCGGAGTGCCCCGCAGGACGCCGTTCATCGCGATCAGCAAGGCGGTCTCCGCCGCCGTCGCCGCCGACCAGTACCGCGCGGTGACCGCGGGGTTCGAGGCGCAGCGGGAGCTGACCCGGGCGGCGCTCAGCGCCGAGGGGCCGGCCGAGCTGCTGGCCCGGCTCGCGGCGCATCTGGACGGCTGGGCCGCGCTCTACGACGCGTCCGGCGCGGTGGTGGCCGCCGCTCCCGACTGGGCGGCCCGCCGCGCGGCCCGGCTCACCGACGACGTCGGGCGGCTGCGCGAACGGCCCGCGCCCGCCAGCTCGGTCGTCAGCGACACGGACGGCGACGACCGGGTCGAGCTTCAGTCGCTGGGCACCGGACGCCGGGCCCGCGGGGTGCTCGCGGTCGGTACCGGGGCGCCGCTCGGCACGGCCGAGCGCTATGCCGTGCACTCCGCGGTCGCGCTGCTCACCCTCACCACCGAGCGGTCCCGGGCACTTCAGGACGCGGAGCAGCGGCTGGGCGCGGCGGTGCTGAAGATGCTGCTCGCCGGGGAGCCCGACCATGCCAGGGCGGTGGCGGGCCGGCTATACGGCGGGCTGCTGGACGCGCCGTTCCGGGTGGTGGTCGCGGAGCCGGTGGCCGGCGAGGAGCAGGGATCCACGGTGTCCGCGGGCGCCGGGGCCACGGGGGGCCTCGACGGGCTTGCCGACGCGATGGACTCGGCGGCCGCGCGGACCGGTGAGGCGGTGCTCGCCGTGCCGGACGGCGACCGGCTGATCGTGCTGGTCGCGGACGGCGGGGCGGCCGCGGACGCCTGTGCCGCGTACGCCGCTGAGGCCGAGGCCCGGGCCGGAGCGCAGCCTCGTGCGCGCGGCCGGGCGGGGCGGGCGGAGGCGGGCCACGGCGAGGGGGTGGCCGTCGGACTCTCGGCGCCGACCGGGCCGACCGCCGCCGCGAACGCCTACCGCCAGGCCGAACAGGCGCTGTCGGTGGCCCGCCGGCGCGGCCGTGCGCTGGTCGAGCACGAGGATGTGGCGGCCGGGTCCGTGCTGCCGCTGCTCGCCGACGACGCCGTCCGTGCCTTCGCGGACGGGCTGCTGCGGGCGCTGCGCGAGCACGATGCGAAGGGCCGCGGAGATCTGGTGGCCTCGCTGCGGGCCTGGCTCGCCCGGCACGGCCAGTGGGACGCGGCCGCCGCCGACCTGGGCGTACACCGCCACACCCTGCGCTACCGGATGCGGCGGGTGGAGGAGATCCTGGGCCGCTCGCTGGACGATGCGGATGTCCGGATGGAGCTGTGGCTGGCGCTCAAGGCGACGTCGGGGGCCCCGGGGGAGTAGACGGGAGCCGCTGCCCACGGAGGCGGCCCCAGGGCCGGGCTGACGGCGACCAGGGTCGGGCTGACCACGCCCTCGGGCGCCTTGACCACGCCCTCGGGCGCCTTGACCGCACCCCCGGGCCCCCTGACCGCACCCCCGGGCCGCCTTTGACCTCGCCCTCGGCCCACCCTGCCCCCGAGCCAGGCCGCCCCCACCCCGGCCCAAGCCCCGCCCATCCTCACGCCCCGCC
>NZ_JOHB01000048.1:0-42935 GCF_000719605.1 Streptomyces sp. NRRL S-1813 | reverse complement strand
GACCTGGCCGCCTACACCCACCAAGACGTCCCCTTCGAACGCCTCGTCGAACTCCTCAACCCCACCCGCTCCCTCGCACACAACCCCCTCTTCCAGGTGGTTCTGGGACTTGAGTCGGCTTCCGACGGTGAGTTCGCCATGCGGGGGCTGTCCGCCGAAAGCGCGGGCGTCGATACCGGTGTGGCCAAGGTCGACCTGGCCGTCAACCTCCTGGAGGTCTTCGGTGAGGGTGGTGAGGCCGTCGGCATACGGGGTGTGGTCGAGTTCGCGACCGACCTCTTCGACCGGCGGACCGCCGAGAGCATCGCGCTACGGCTGGAACGCCTGCTGCGTACCGCCGTCGACGACGCTTCGCGGCCGATCTCGGAGCTGGACATCCTCTCCGTGGAGGAGCGTGAGCTGCTGCTTCACGGCTGGAACGACACCGCACACGACGTTCCCGACGCCACCCTGCCCGAACTCTTCGAGGCCCAGGTGGCCCGTACCCCGGACGCGCCCGCCCTGGAGCACGAGGGCATCCGGCTCACCTACACCGAGCTGAACACCCGCGCCAACAGGCTCGCCCCTCACCTCATCGCCCAGGGCGCGGGGCCCGAAAAGTACGTTGCCGTCGCCCTGCCCCGCAGCATCGACTTCGTCGTGGCGATCCTCGCCATCGTCAAAGCGGGCGCTGCCTACGTCCCCCTCGACCCGGACTACCCCGCCGACCGCCTCACCCACATGCTCGACGACGCCCGGCCCACCCTCCTCGTCACCGACAAGAACACCGCGGCCGACCTGCCCGACACCGACCTGACCACCGTCATCCTCGACACCGGCACCGAGACCGGCAGCGACACCAGCCGTCCCGCCCCCCGCAACCCGGACAACTCCCACCGCACCACACCCCTGCTCACCACCCACCCTGCCTACCTCATCTACACCTCCGGCTCCACCGGTCAGCCCAAGGGCGTCGTCGTCTCCCACGGAGGAGTGGCCAACCTGTCGGCGCATCAGACGGCCCGGCTGGGTGCGGGACCGGGGTGCCGGGTCTCCCAGCTGGTCTCTCCGAGCTTCGACGTGTCCGTGGCGGAGCTGTGCATGGGCCTGTTGTCCGGGGCCTGTTTGGTACTGCCCCCTCGCCCCCTCGCCGGGGAGGAGCTCGCGGAGTTCCTGGCCGAGCGGGAGATCACGCACGCGCACATGCCGGCGTCGCTCCTGGTGGGCATGCCCCGTCGGGAGCTGCCCTCGCTGGCGTCGCTGATGGTGGGGGCCGAGGCGTGCCCGCCCGATGTCACGGCGTTCTGGTCGGCGGGGCGGCGCATGGTCAACGCCTATGGTCCGACCGAGGCCACGGTGGACACCTGCTTCGCGGTCTGCTGCCCTGAGCAGGGGACGGGCCCGACGCCGATCGGCCGGCCGGTGTTCAACACCCGGCTGTACGTCCTCGACTCGGCGCTCCAGCCGGTACCGGCGGGGGTGCCCGGGGAGCTCTACCTCTCCGGTCCGGGGCTGGCCCGGGGCTACCTCGGCCGTCCGGAGCTGACCGCCACCCGCTTCGTCGCCGACCCGTTCAGCGCCGGGGGCGGTCGCATGTACCGCACGGGTGACCTCGTCCGCCGCCGCGCCGACGGACAGCTGGAGTTCATCGGCCGGGTCGACCACCAGGTCAAGGTCCGCGGCTTCCGCATCGAGCTCGGCGAGATCGAGAACGTCCTCGCCGCCCAGCCTGCCGCCGAGCAGGTCGCGGTGATCGTGCGGGAGGACCGGCCCGGCGACCGGCGCATCGTCGCCTACGTCGTGCCCGCCGGGGCGAACGGCGCCGAGCTGGAGGGGGCGGAGCTGCGCAGCCGGGTGGCGGAGGTGCTGCCGGAGTACATGGTGCCCTCCGCGTTCGTCGCCCTGGACGCACTGCCCCTCACACCGAACGGCAAGCTCGACCGTACGGCGCTGCCCGCCCCGGAAGTCACCGGTGCCGCGGACGGCAGGGGCCCGCGCGACGCCCACGAGGAGAAGCTGTGCGCGATCTTCGCGGAGGTCCTCGGCGCGGACCGGGTCGGGATCGACGACAACTTCTTCGACCTGGGCGGCCACTCCCTGCTCGCGACCCGGCTCACCAGCCGGATCCGTGGTGAGTTCGGCGTCGAACTCACCGTGCGCGAGGTGTTCGGGGCGCCCACCGTCGCCGGTCTCGCCCGGCGGACCGGCGGGGGCGCCGGGGACGGGGGCCAGGACGACGGCCTGGACGTGCTGCTGCCGCTGCGCGCGTCCGGGGCCGGCACCCCGCTGTTCTGTGCGCACCCGTCTGTACCGCTGAGCTGGTGCTACACCGGCTTGTTGGGGGTGCTGGCCGCGGACACTCCCGTCTACGGCCTCCAGAGCCGTGGACTGGCCGGGGACGGCGCCCTCCCGGAGACCTTCGCGGAGATGGTCGTGGACTACACCGCGCAGATCCGGCGGGTCCAGCCGGCCGGCCCGTACCGCCTGCTGGGCTATTCCCTGGGCGGCAACATCGTGCACGCGATCGCCACCCGGCTCCAGGACCTGGGCGAGGAGGTGGAGCTGCTGGCCGTTCTCGACGCGTACCCCGGGGGTGACGTCGAGGCCGCACCGCTCGACGACGGTCAGGTGCTCGCCAGGTTCCATGCGGACCTGGGCCAGGGGAACGGCGAGGGGTACGACGAGGCGCGGCAGCGGGAGCGGGTGATCGACTCGCTGCGGACCGGGCTGCCGGGGAACTTCACCCCGGAGCAGCTCGCCCGGATTCTCGACGCGATGATCAACGGTGTCGGCAACAACAGCCGTTATGAGCCCGGAACGTTCAAGGGTGACCTGCTGCTCTTCACCACGACGGTCGGCCGGGCGGACCCCGCCGCGATGCCGGAGGCATGGAGCCGTGTGATCGCCGGTGGTATCGAGAATCACCGCATCGCCTGCCCGCACGATGATCTGCTGGAGGGCGATCCGCTGCGCGCGGTGGGCGCCGTCCTGTCCGAGCGGATGCGGGAACTGGACGCGCGCGGAGCGCTCCTGACGGGAGGCGGCGCGGCCTGAAACCCGGGTACCGGCCGGTCCGGGCGGCACGCCATCGCCGTGCCACCCGGACCCCGGCCGGCCGGGAGGGTGACCGCGCGGTTCGTGCCGCGGGTGAAGTTCCCGATAACGAAAGAGAATTGCGGCCTCGTACGGTCTCTGGCACCTGTTCACAGTGATTCAGAGAGCGAGACGATGGCCGGAAAACATCTTTCCGACATACCCGAGATACACCGTCGCCGACTGCTGGGGCTCGGAGCGGCGGTGGCCGCCCCGGCGATGCTGGGACTCGGCATGCCCCGGGCGCGGGCTGCCGTGGTACCCGACCGTGCCGCGCCCGCCCGCTCCCTGCTCGCCTCGCGCGGCGGACTGGCGGAAACCAGCATCACCGACCTGCTCAAGCAGCTCGCCGCCGGCAAGCTCACCTCGGTGCAGCTCACCCGGTTCTACCTGGACCGGATCGCCGAGCTGAACCTTGCGGGCCCCGCGCTGCACGCCGTCCTGGAGACGAATCCGGAGGCGCTGAAGCTGGCCGCGCAGCTGGACGCCGAGCGCAAGGCGGGCAAGCTCCGCGGCGTGCTGCACGGCATTCCGCTGCTGATCAAGGACAACATCGGCACCGCGGACAAGATGCACAGCACCAATGGCCTGCGTGCGCTGATGGGTGCCCGTCCGGCCCATGACGCCACGGTGGTCGCCCGGCTGCGGGCGGCCGGTGCCATCCCGCTGGGCAAGGCCAATCTGACCTCGCTGGTCAGCTCGTCGAGCGGGTACAGCCAGCGGGGCGGCCAGACCCGCAACCCGTACAAGCTGGACCGCTCGCCCAACGGTTCCAGCGCGGGCCCCGCCGCGGCCACGGCGGCCGGCCTGTGCGCGGGTGCCATCGGGACCGAGACGATCGGGTCCATCCTGGGCCCCTCGGGCGCCAACAGTGTGGTCGGTATCCGGCCCACCACCGGACTCACCAGCCGCACCGGCATGTTCCCGGGGGCCCGGAGCTTCGACACCATCGGCCCGATCTGCCGCACGGTGGCGGACGCCGCCCTGCTGCTCGGTGTGCTCACCGGGGTGGACCCCACCGACACGGCCACCGCGGCCAGTGCCGGCAAGTTCCACTCGGACTACACCCCCTTCCTGAAGCCGGGCGGGCTGAAGGGTGCCCGGATCGGCATCACCAGGGAGGTCTTCGCCGGCTACAGCGCGCACGCGGACGCCGTCGCACAGCAGGCCGTCGAGGTGCTGAAGAACGCCGGGGCGGTGGTCGTCGACAACGCCAACATCCCCACCGCGGAAAAGATGATGTCGGATCTGGACGCCGCCTTCATCGTCCAGATCACCGAGATGAAGCACGACATCGAGTCCTACCTCGCCCGGACTCCCGGAGATCACCCCCGCAGCATCGCCGAGCTCGTCGCGTACAACAAGGCGCACGCGGACACGGAGCTGGAGTACTTCGACCAGAACATCCTCCAGACCGTGGCCGATTACGCGGGCAAGCCCTCGGATGCCGAGTACAAGAAGGCGGTGGCCACGGTGCGCCGGGTCGCCCGGGACGAGGGCATCGACGCGGCACTGAAGAATCACCGGGTGGACGCCCTGATGATGCCGACGGGCGCGCCCACTTGGAAGATCGACCTGGTCAACGGTGATCCGCAGATCATGGGCAGCGCGATCCCCGTGGGCTACGCCGGCTATGCGGCCATCAACGTCCCCGCCGGGTTCGTGCACGGGCTGCCGGTCGGCATCACCTTCATGGGCACCGCCTGGAGCGAACCGCAGCTGATCCGCTTCGCACACGGCTTCGAGCAGGCTCACCCGGCGCGGCGCGCGCCGACGTTCACCCCGCCCGGCGTAGGCCTATAAGTTACGGGGGTTGGGGGTGTCCCGTCCCGCACGGTGACACCCCGACTCCGGGCGGTACACATCCCTCATCTCACTTCGACGCTCCGGCACCCCACTGCCCGCCCGCGCGGGGTCGCACAGCCCTCAGGGAGGATCTTCATGTTCCGTCGGTCTCGGCATCCCAGCTCCGGTCGGGCCGAGGGCGAGGAGAGTCCGGCACTCCCCGATGCCCGCCTCGGGGGACAACAGCCCCTGCCGGCCTCCGAGTACCTCCCGGGGGAACCCGCGGTGACGCTGCGGGACGTGCACAAACGGTACGGGCGCGGGAACAGCGCCGTGCACGCGCTGCGTGGGGTCAGCATCGCTTTACCCCGCGCCAGTTTCACCGCGGTGATGGGCCCGTCCGGATCGGGCAAGAGCACCTTCCTGCAATGCGCCGCGGGGCTCGACCGGCCGACCTCGGGCTCGGTGCTGCTCGGCGACACCGATCTGACGAAGCTGCGCGAGAGCAGACTGAGTGACCTGCGCCTGACCCGTCTGGGCTTCGTCTTCCAGCACTTCAACCTGCTGCCCGCACTGACGGTCCATCAGAATATCCGGCTGCCGCTGAAGTTGGCCGGCCGGCCCGTAGACCGGGGTGCCATCGAGCAGATGCTGGCCCGGGTCGGACTGCCCGACCGGGCGCGGCGCCGCCCGGGCGAACTCTCCGGCGGACAGCAGCAGCGCGTCGCCATCGCCCGTGCCCTGATCACCGACCCGGACGTCATCTTCGCCGACGAGCCCACCGGGGCACTGGACACCACCACGGCGGCGGAGGTGCTCACCCTGCTGCGGGAAGCGGTGGACAACCTGGGCGCGACCGTCGTCATGGTCACGCACGAGCCCAGCGCCGCCGCCTGGGCGGACCGGGTGCTGTTCCTGGTCGACGGAGAGGTCTCCGACGAACTGATGCTGGGCGACCCGGAGGAGATCTCGGCCCGTATGCGGGTGCTGACCTCGGCCACCGACCGCCCGCAGTCGGCGGCGCCCGGGATGCGGGGCAGGGGATGAGCAACGGCCTCGCCTTCGCACAGATCCGTTCCCGCCCTTCGGCGTTCCTCGGCACCTTCATCGCGCTGCTCTTCGGCGCCGTGGTGATCATCTCCAGCGGCACCCTGCTGCTGGCCGCGGCGACCGCGTCGCCGCAGCCGGTGCGCTATCGCCCGGCCCCCGTGGTCGTCGCCGCGGACCAGTTCGTGGGCGGGCAGCAGATCCCGGACCGGGTCCGTCTCGGCACCGGTCTCGCGGACCGGCTGGCCGCGCTGCCCGAGGTGTCGGATGCCGTGGCCGACACCGTCTTTCCGGCCACCGCCACCGCACCGGGCCGCACGGCGGTCACCCTGGACGGCCAGCCGGCCTCCTCGGCCCGGCTTCTGGCGGCCCGGGACGGCGCAGCGGGGAAAGTGACGCCGCGCCCGGGGCAGACGGTGCTGGACACGCGGACGGCCAAGGCGTTGGGGGTTTCCCGGGGCGACACCGTGACGCTGACGAGTCCGGCCGGGACCGCGTCCTTCGAGGTCGCCGGCGTGCTCACCGCCCGGACTCCCGGCGCCTGGTTCGAGAACGCCGAGGCCGGGCGGCTGTCCGGCCACCCGGGGAAGGCGGACGCGATCGCGGTGCTCCCCGAGGAGGGGGTGTCCACCGCGAAGCTCGCCGAGCGGGTGCGCGCGGCCGCGGGTTTTGCCAAGGTGTTCACGGGCGACGGGCGCGGCGAGGTGGAGAACCCGGGCTTCGCTCCGGCCCAGGAGAACACCGTCGGCATGTTCGGTGCCATGGGCGGACTGAGCATCTATGTCTCGGTCTTCGTGGTGGCCAACACCATGTCGCTGTCGATCTCGCAGCGCCGGCGGGAGACCGCGCTGCTGCGCGGCATCGGGGCCCGGCCGGGCCACATCCGGCGGATGGCCGCTGCCGAGGCCACGCTGGTGGCCGTGCTGGCGGTGGCGGCCGGCAGCGCCCCGGGCCATCTGCTGGCCCGGCTGGTGTTCGACGCCATGGATGCCCGCCATCTGCTGCCGCCGGGCACGGAGCTGACGTTCAGCTGGCTCCCGGTCGCCGCGGCCGCCCTCACCGGTCTGCTCGCCGCGGTGCCCGGCAGCCTGATCGCCTCCCACCGTGCCGCCCGCAGCCGCCCGGCCGAAGCCCTGAGCGAGTCGATGCTGCCCCGCCGCGGCATCGGTCCCCTGCGCCTGCTGCTCGGTCTGGTGGCGCTGGCCGGTGGTGCGGTGCTGGCCGTCCAGGTGCTCGCCCTGGGAGGCGCGACGGCCAACAAGGCCGCGCCCTTCGTCCTGTTGCTGTTCCTGGTCTCGGTGTCCCTGCTGGGGCCGTTGCTCGCCCGTGCCGCCACCGAGATTCTGGGGGTGCCGATGCGGCTCTTCGGCGCCACGGGGGAACTGGCGACCCTCAACGGCCGGGCCAGGGCGCGCCGTCTGTCCTCGGCGATCGTGCCGGTGGCGCTGGTGGTGGCCTTCGGCGTGACCAAGATCGGCCAGCAGACCACCCTGGCCCATGAGAGGAGCACGCAGAGCGCGGCGGCGCTCACAGCGGACCGCGTCATCGAGGCGCCGGGCGGCCTGCCCGGCCGGGTGGCCGACGAGGTCGCCCGGCTGCCCGGTGTGCGGGCCGCGACGGGAGTGACCGAGGTGGGACTGCTGGCCGGCCCGGGGCGTCCGGGCGCGAAGCCCGGTGACGGCACCGTCTCCGGCAGCGCCTTCTCCGGCACCGGTGAAACGCTGGCGCGGAACCTCGACCCGCAGGTCCGCTCCGGAGCTCTGTCCGGGGTCCGGGCCGGTGGCACCGCGGGTTCCGGGGACGGGACGGTGGCCGTCGACCAGCGGGTCGCCGACCGGGCGGAGACCGGCGTGGGCCGGCGGATCACGCTGTGGCTCGGTGACGGCACCGTGGTGCGGCCGGTGGTGGCGGCCACCTACAGCCGGGGGCTCGGCGTGGGCGAGGTACTGCTGCCGCGGGCCACCGTCGCCGGCCATTTGACCCACCAGCTCGACGACCGCATCCTCGTCCGTGCGGACTCCGGCGACGGGGGTGCGCGGCTCGATCAGGAGCTGCGCACCGTCGCCGGCGCCTCGCCGGGTGCCACGGTGCGGACCGACGCGGCGTTCGCCGAGGCCCGCAGTGCGGCGGACGAGTCGTTCACCTGGCTGGAGTTCATGGCGTTGAGCATGATCGCCGGCTTCGCGGGCATCACCGCTGCCAACACCCTCGCCATGGTCACTTTCGAGCAGCTGCGCGAGGTCTCGATGCTGCGGCTGATCGGCACGAGTGTGCGGACGGTGCGCCGGACCGTCCGGCTGGAGGCGTTGACGGTGGCGCTGACCGGTCTGGCCGCCGGTCTGACGATCGCTCTGGTGACCCTGACACCGCTGGTCGAGGACAGTACCGGGGCGGCGTTCCCGTATCTGCCACCGCAGTTGCTGCTCCTCGTCGCGGCCGGCACGGTCGCGCTGAGCCTGCTGGCCACCGGTATCCCCCTGCGGCTGCTGCTGCGGGTACGCCCGGTGGAAGGCGTCACCCGGCGGTCCTGAGGAAGGCGGCAGGCGCGCACACGGCGATCGGCCCCGGCAGCTGTGCCGGGGCCGATCGCGGCGGTGAGGCTGTGCGCCCGGGTGCCTCAGGAAGCCTTGTTGCGGCTGCGCCGTGAGTCGCCCTCGACGTGCTGGAAGGCCCTGCACAGCGCCACCAGCAGCAGGACGAACACGGGCACCCAGAGCAGGCGGACCAGGACCCAGGCCCAGGCGTCGGGTGCGGTGTGGAGGCCGAAGAGCGGGCCGGTGAGGGCCAGGGTGACCGCCGTCGTCGAGAGCATCGCGGTCTGGTGCCAGAGGAAGATCGTGATCACCGAGAGGTTCATCAGCGCCACGAGCGCCCAGGCGAACTGGCCCGGTGTGGCCGACCGCCGGCCGCCGGACGCGGGGGCGGCGGCGGACCGCGGCTGTCCGACGAGGCGGCGCAGCGGGCCGCTCAGCAGCAGGGCCGCGCCGCACTGGGCCAGACCGAAGGTGACGGCGGCGAGCGAGAGCGGGTTGAGGTTCGACATGGCGGCGCCGGGGACCCCGACCATACTGGCGGGATAGCCGCCCCACACGATCAGTGCGGCGGTGGCCAGGAGTCCGGCGACGAGCAGGAGGGCCGCGGGGCGGCGGCGGGCGAAACCGCCGGCGGCCCACACCGCGCCCAGGCAGTACGGAACCAGCCAGCCCGCGAGGACATTCACATTGCGGACCGTCTCGACCCAGGCGACCCCGCCGGTGGCGAAATGTGCCACGTCCAGCACGGCCACCACGGCACACGCCACGACGGCGATCCGTCCCGGCGCCCGCCGCACGAGGGGTGTGGCGGCGGTCAGCACGAGGAACACCAGCAGGAACCACAGGGGCGAGACCACCAGATTCAGCAGGGTGCTGATCGTCTCGTGAGCGACACCGGCGCCGGCCAGGCCGAGCACCACCAGCATCCACAGGAACAGCAGTGTTCCCACCGGCCGCAGCAGCCGGCGCAGCCGCTTGGCCAGCCAAGGGCCGTACTCCGGGCGTGCGGTCCGGGCCGTGGCATAGCCCTGGGCCGCGACCCGGCCGCCGACGAAGAAGAAGATCGCCAGGGGCTGGAGCACCCAGGAAACCGGCGTCAGGGCGGGCATGTGGCGCAGCGGGCTGTCCCCCATGAGGTGGCCGTCGGCCCGTAGCGTCACCGCGGTCACCAGCCAGTGGCCGAGTACGACGCCCACGACGGACAGGGCCCGCAGCACATCGATCGCCCGGTCGCGGTCGGCCGGGGTCGCCGCGTCGATCCGGAGTACCAGTGCGTGCAGCCGGCCGGCGATCCGCGGGCCGGTGGGCACGCGGGCGGGTATCGGGGCGCCGAGGGGTTCGACCGGGGGGCGCAGGCGTACGTCAGCCACGGGAGACCTCCGACGTCCGTCCCGCGGCGATCAGCGCGAGGTTGTGCAACGGAAGGCTGCCCGGCGCGAGATAGTCACTGTGCCCGCCGTTGCCCGCGGCGAACGGCTCGGCACCGAAGGACCCGGACACCGGATCGGCGCCGAAGCCCAGCGTCCCGCCGAACGCGGAGAGGCTGATGTGCGGAGCTCCCGCGATCCAGTCCCGCGCTCCCCGCCCGGCCCACACCGGGACGCCGGAGAGGTCGGCCGCGGACTCCACGCCCATGCCGGGGCTGCCGAAGACCGCGAGGCCGGCGAGGGAGGAGGAGGCCGCACGGTCCATGCCGCCGACGGCGCTGCCGCAGACCGCGGAGCCGTACGAGTGGCACAGGAGCGTCACCCGTGCCGCGGGGTGCACGGCCCGCAGCTCTTCCAGCAGGCGCTGCAACCGGCCGCCGCCTTCGGTGGCGCGTGCGGTGCTCACCACGTCCCGGCTCATCGTCCGGGGTGCGCGGTAGCCGTACCAGGCCACCACGGCCACCGGGGTACGCGAGACGCGGCGCAGTTCGTCGTGGAGCGCGCGGGCACCGCCGCCGAGCGAGGCCCGGCGCGAGCCGAGGTAGTCGAAGGTGTCGATGGTGGTGTCCGACCCCGGTACCAGGACCGCGATCCGGCGGGCGGCGGCGAGGTCCCCGAGGACCTCCACCGCCTGGCCGTCGCCATCGGCACGGAAGGAGAGGAAGTTCCTTCCGGGAGCGGCCAGTTCGTGCAGGTGGCGTTCCCGGTCGCGGTCGCCGATCCGGTGCGCGGCACGCGCGGACGCGGCGATGGAGGCGCGCATCACGGCGTAGCGTGCGTCCAGCGTGCCGGCCTTGACCGCGGGGAGACGTGGCGGGGCGGGGGTACCGGGGACGGCGGACCGGGCAGCGGCGCTGACCGACAACACGAGGGTTGCGGCAACGGCCACCAGCAGCCCACGTCTCCCCCATCTACGAGCTCGCATCGACAGCCGTTCCTTTCCCGTCATTCGCTCAACTGACGGGAAGGCTAGATTTCCGCGCCCGGGAAATCGTCACGCTGAGGCGCCAACTCCGTTTGTAGCTCTCAGGTATGACCGGGCGCCGGAAATCGGCATCAAGAGCTATCGCTCATCCGGCAGGCCCAGCACGACCGCCGAGATTTCCGTGGCTCCGTGGTGGACGTGCCGCAGCGTCAGTCCGGCGCCGCCGGCCAGCTCGGCCCACTCCTGCCGGGTCCGTTCCTGTCCTCCGGTCATGGCCATCATCCACATGTCGCCCATGCGACGCGTGTCCGGGCCGGAATCGGCCAGCACCCTTTCCAGCAGGATGAGTTCACTGCCCGGGATCATGGCATCCGCGCAACGGCGCAGAATCACCGCGGACTCGTCATCGGGCCAGTCGTGCAGCACACTTCCGAGCAGATAGGTGCCGTATCCCTGGGGAATTCCCTCCTGCATGTCGCCGGCCTCGACCGAGAATCGGTGGCCGTACCGTCGCAACAGGTCCGGCGGGACGAGTCCGATGACTTCGGGCAGGTCGGTGAGGGTGACCCGGAGGGTTTCGCTGCCCTCCAGCAGGAGTTCGCTGAGCCCGCCCGTACCACCCGCCAGGTCCACGACGTCCTCGGCGCAGCGCCGGAGGAGAAAGGGAAGCAGCGAGCGGTACATCTGCATGGCACGCATTCGCATGTGCTCGTGGAACGTTTCGAGCGCGTGGGCGTCGCCACTCATGCTGTCGAAGATTTTCGTGCCGTTGGCGATTTCGTAGCTGGGAAGGCCACCGCGCACCGTGTCGGCGAACGGGCCCCAGGAAGTGAAGAGGTCGTTGTCGGAGAATTCGGCGCGCAGACTTCCCGGCTGGTCCGACCGCAGCAGTGTTCCGGCCGGTGTGAGACGGACCGTGCCCGCCTCGTCCACCCGGAAGATTCCCAGTGATTCGGCGGCCCGCACGAGACGCGACAGGCGCCCGGCGTCCGTGCCGAGGGCAGCGGCGATCTTCTCCACGGCGATGCCCCCGGGCGGCACGCGGTCGGCAACACCCAGTGCGGAGACGGCGTACAGCACCCGGCTCGGCGCGATGTCGAAGATCTCGGCGAGCCGACGGCGTTCCTGGTCAAGCGTATTCACTGGCTTCCCTCTCCGCCTCGGCGCGGGCCGTCTCGTAGATCCGGCCCCACGGTCCGGCAGTCCCCTCGCCGAACAGCCCGTGCCATACCCGCAGATATGCGAGCCGTTCCTCCGCCGGAATCGCGGGGAAGGTCAGAAAGAGAATGTCGGTGACCACCATGGCACGGACGGCGAGCACCGGATGGGGGCTGACCAGGGGGCGGAACGTCTCGCTGTGAATTCCCGGCATCGGATGGCCGGGGTAGAATTCCCCCACCATCTTGCCGGCCTCGACGGCTTCGGCCTTCAATTCCTGCTGGACTTCGAGAATCCGCTCACGGCGCACCTCGGCGGATGCCCCCACCGGGACCATGACGAAGGCGTTGTACACGCTGTCGGGAGCACTGCGGTCCCCGAGCCGCGCCAAGGCGGAACGGGCGGTGGTCGCCAACCGTCCCGTTCCGCGCGGCCCGCTGATATCCACGGAACTGAGCGCGGTACGCCCGAGTTTCAAGGACTGCTCCATGAAGGGGCACACCGCACCCTTACGGCCGAGATCAGGATGCGCATGGGTGAGAAAGGAGCGAAGCCAGTGCGCGATCTCGGTAAGGATCTGCATGTCACCCTGCCCATGCGACTCCAGGACTATGTCCGACGGATCGTCGTGGCTGAGATACATACACCCCCACCTCCCTGTGCCCGGCGGAGCCGATACACCGATGAGAAATCCCGGGAATATCGGTCTCCGCGAATGAGAATGTCCTGCCCGTCGGTCCGGCGGTTCGAGGACCGGTGGCGGCCGGCGGACGGAGACCCTCGGCGAGGGCCGCGCGCGTCGAAGTCCGCGTCCCCGCGAACGGCACCGGGAGGCCGCAATGGCCGGACGCGTCGGACCACGGGAGCCACTGCTGACTTCACGCATCGCCGGGTGGACGCTAGGGGGCGGCCTTATCGCGGGACTATCACCCCTTTAGCGGGCGACGGCCCGCAGAGCCGACGCGCCCCCGGCCGGTCCTCCCGCGGGCGTCTTCCACCCCTCGGACGACGTCAGACGTCCGTAGGATGAGCCGGTGATACCGGACATCGAGAGCCCGCCGCAGCGTTCACCCCGCCGGACCGGCGGCGCGCGGCCCCTCTCCGCCGCCACGTTGCGGGCGCTGCGACACGACTTGTTCGCCCTCTCCTCCCTCTCCGCCCGCTCCGCGCCGTTCCTGCCCCGCGTGCGCCACCGTGTACTGCGCAAGCTCCCGTTCGTGCTCGCCGCGTTCTTCGCACTGGATCTGGCGGTACCCACCGCCCTGGCCGCCTCCGAGCGGCTGCATCTGGTCTGGGCGGGCGCCGCGGCCCTCGGCTGCGCCCAGGCCCTGCCGGTCGTGCTGGCGCTCCGGTGGCCCATCGCGGCCTGGTGGCTGTCGCTCGTGGCGATGCTGCCGTACGGGATCGGCCTGGCCGCCATGGGTGGTTCCGCACCGGCCGATGCCCCGTGGCCGTGGACGGAGACGGGGCTCATCGCGCATCTGACCGTCACCCTGCTCGTCGCCTGGCGGGCGAAGCCCCGGGTGTACCTCGCGCAGTGGCTGATCACCGTGCTGGCCGGCGGCCTGCTGACCGTTCTGCTCACCCCCGTGTCCGACGACAACGACCTCTTCCTCCTCGCCCTGCTCTCCGCGTTCGGGCTGGCGGTCATCGCGGTCGTCCGCGGGCGCAGCGAGGCCGAGCACAAGTTGCGGGAGCAGGAGGTCCTCACCGAGTTCGAGCGGACCCGGCGGGCGCTGCTGGAGGAGCGCACCCGCATCGCCCGCGAGCTCCATGACGTCGTCGCCCACCACATGTCCGTGATAGCCGTGCAGGCGGAAGCCGCACCGTACCGGGTGACGGATCCGCCCCAGGAGCTCAGCGACAGTTTCGCCAGCATCAGGGGGAACGCGCTGGCGGCCCTCACCGAGATGCGGCACATCCTGGGCATGCTGCGGTCACAGGAGCAGCCCTCGGACGGCCGGTACACACCCCAGCCCACCCTGGAGAACATCGAGGAGCTGGTGGCCAATGTCCGGGCGGCCGGACTGCGCATCGAGTCCGTCGTCTCCGGTGCCTCCCGGCCGCTGCCCAAGCGCGTGGAGCTGTCGGCGTTCCGGATCGTCCAGGAGGCACTGAGCAATGCCCTGCGCCATGCCCCGGGATGCCAGGTGGAGTTCGAGCTATCCTACGGCCGGGCCGATATCCGCCTACGCGTCTCCAACAGCCCGGCAACCGGTGCGCGACGTCAGGCGGGGAGGGGGCACGGCGTGTTGGGCATGAGGGAGCGGGCTTCCACGCTGGGCGGCACCCTTCGGATCGGGCCGCGGGAAGACGGCTGGTACGAAGTGACGGCTACTCTGCCCACGAACGAGGGGGAGGGTGTATGACCATCCGCGTACTGGTCGCCGATGACCAGACCATGATCCGGGAGAGCTTCGGCATCCTGCTCAATGCGCAGCCGGACATCGATGTCGTGGGCGAGGCGGTGAACGGCGAGGACGCGGTCCGCCAGGTCGGTGAACTCTCGCCGGACATCGTGCTGATGGATGTGCGGATGCCGGTTCTCAACGGGCTGGAGGCCACGCTCCGGATCACCGAGGACGATCCCGACGTCAAGATCATCATTCTCACCACCTTCGATTCGGACGAATACGTCTACGAGGCACTGCGGGTGGGCGCGAGCGGCTTCCTCCTCAAGGACTCGTCGGCCCATCAACTCGCGGACGCGGTACGGACCGTCGCGCGGGGCGGAGCCCTGCTGGCGCCGACGGTCACCAAGCGTCTGATCGAGGAGTTCTCGCGGATGCACACGCCCCGCCTGCGCAGCGAGCGCGTCGCGGACCTCAGCGAGCGCGAGACCGAGGTGCTCCGTCTGATAGCCCAGGGTCTGTCCAATGCGGAACTCGCCGCGCGCCTGGTCATCGCGGAGCAGACGGTGAAGACCCATGTCAGCCGCATTCTGGTGAAGCTCGGCCTGCGCGACCGTACGCAGGCGGCCGTCTTTGCCTACGAGGCCGGCCTGGTCGTCGCGGGGCAGTGAGGCCCGGCCCGTGGTGGCGGCCGGCAACGGGCCGTGGAATGCGGCCGATACGCAGGCGATAAGCGTGCTTCCTAGCATCGCCCGCACCGATGCTGCCGAGACTGTCCCGGGAAGGCGTTACATGCTCACCACTGGTCTTTCCACGGGGCCCGTACGTGCCGGCTCCGTCCGGGCCTCCCGATGACCGCCGCGATCCAGGTCGACGGCCTGGTCAAGGAGTTCGGCTCGTCCCGGGCCGTGGACGGGGTCACGATGGAGGTGCCGGCCGGCAGCGTGCTGGGACTTCTCGGGCCCAACGGAGCGGGGAAGACCACCATCGTCCGGATGCTGGCCACGCTCGCGCGTCCGGACGGCGGCCGGGCGCGGGTCGCGGGCTTCGATGTCGTCGAGGAGGCCCACCAGGTCCGTGGACGGATCGGCCTGACCGGCCAGTACGCGTCCGTGGACGAGACCATCCCGGGCTGGGACAACCTCTATATGATCGCCCGTCTCCACCGGCTGCCGTCCCGGCGCGCAAAAGCCCTGGCCGACGAGTTGCTGGAACGGTTCAGGCTGACCGATGCCGCCCGGAAGCTGCCGCGCGACTACTCGGGCGGTATGCGGCGCCGGCTCGATCTGGCCGCCAGTCTGGTCGGCGAGCCCGAGGTGCTCTATCTGGACGAGCCCACCACGGGCCTCGACCCGCGCAGCCGGAACCAACTGTGGGACATGGTACGGGCGTTGGTCGGCAAGGGGACCACGGTCCTGCTCACCACGCAGTACATGGAGGAAGCCGAAGCCCTCGCCGAGAACATCGTGGTGATCGACCACGGCCGGGTGATCGCCGAGGGGACGCCCGCCGAACTGCGGGGCCGGATCGGCGGTCAGGTGCTGCGCATCAGGCCGGACCGCGGCGCCGACCTCGCCGAGATGGCGCGGCAGCTGACCGGCACCGGCGGCCTCACCGCCGTCGCGGACCCGGTCGAAGGGCTGATCACGCTGCCGGTCGCCGGCCAGGCGGACCTGACGGCCGCGGTGCGGATGCTCGCCGCCTCCGGTGTGCCGGTCGACGGCATCGATACCCATACCCCCAGCCTCGACGAGGTCTTCCTCACCCTCACCGCGGGCGACCCGGCCGACGACACACGGAGAACGGCATGACCGCCGCACTGCTCGCCCCGCCCGGACCGGATGTGAAGCGGGGCCCCACCCGCTCCCGTGTCGACCTGCGGACCGCGGTGGGCCAGTCGCTGGCCATCGCCCGGCGCAACCTGATCCAGATCAAGCACGATCCCTCGCAGCTGCTCGACGCCACCCTGATGCCGATGGTGTTCACGCTGGTCTTTGTGTACGTCTTCGGCGGGGCGATCGGCAACGGCCAGGCGGACTACCGGCAGTACCTGATCCCCGGCATCATGGTGCAGACCGTCAGCTTCGCCGCGCAGGTCACGGGTACCGCTCTGAACCTGGACTTCAGCAAGGGAGTGATGGACCGCTTCCGGTCCATGCCCATCGCGCGCTCCGCCGTGCTCTCCGGCCGGATCCTCGCGGATGTGTGCCGGCTGGCCCTCGGGCAGGCCGTCATCCTCGCCTTCGCCTTCCTCATCGGATTCCGCGTCCGCACCGATGTGGCGGGCGTACTCGCCGCTGTGGGTCTGCTGGTGCTCTACGGAGTCGCCCTGTCGTCCATCGCCGCGTATATCGGTCTGGTGATCCGCAGTCCCCAGGCGGTCCAGTCGGTGGGCTTCCTCTGGATGATCCCGCTCCAGTTCGGCAGTTCGATGTTCGCCCCGCCGTCGACCATGCCGGGCTGGCTCCAGGCATTCGTCGAGGTCAATCCGACCACGCTGGTGGTCGATTCCTGCCGCGGACTGCTGGTGGGCGGCCCGGTGGCCGGGAATGTGGCCGGGTCGCTGCTCTGGATCGGCGGTGTGCTGCTGGTCTTCGTTCCGCTGGCGGTACGCCAGTACGGGCGCCGCGCGCTCTGAGGCTCCGCCCCCGGAGGACGCGCCCCGGTGCCGGCCGGTTCGCGACGGGCTACCGGCCGGCGGTCAGCGAGGTGTGCGGCCGGACGTCATCGGCGAAGTCACGGACGCGCCGCGACCGGAGAGCTCTGTGGAGCCGGAGGAGATGACCGATCTCGCGGCACATGGTGGAGTCGTCGGCCAGCCCCTGGGGCAACAGGCCCTTGTCGGCGCCGAGATGACGCTTGGGCACACCCGCCACCGCCTCCCGCCGCGTCGCCTCGATCCAGCATGCGGTGGCGGTCAGCCGCCGGTTCTCAGGGGCACCGGGGCCGGCGGCACACCGCCACGCCTCCTCCAGGAGCCGCGGTGACGCCCAGCCGTCGTGCAGATACGTGATGCTGTCACGGATGTCGATGACACGCTGGTGGAGCTGCTCCCAGGCGTGCGTGAGGTCGAGGAGGTCCGCACCGCGCGAGGGCGGTGGCACCACCATGAGTTCCGGGGTCGCCTGACGGAGCAGCAGCCACAGCGCGCGCAGCCGTTGTCTGCGGTGCCAGTGCAGGAGCGCCTTCATCGGCGGCTCCAGGGCGGCGAGCGAGCAGCCCAGCGCCACCAGGACGAAGCGCGCGAACGAGCACCAGAATCCGGTCAGGGCAAGCTCCGGCGTGCTGTCGGGAGTGATCCACCTGATCGTACGGACCACCAGATACGGCACTTCCGCACTGGTGCCGAGGGCGAGCGCCAGCACGCTCACGCGCAGGGCGGGGCTGCGCATGGTCAGGCCGTGTTTCCAGAACAGGGCCCCTGCTCCCACCGCCGTCAGCAGGCCGTAGGCGATCCAGGCGATCATGTAGCCGGTCCACCCTCCGCGGGCCTGCTCGCCGAAGCGCTCGGCGGCGGGCGTCACGGCGAAGAAGAACAGCGCGAGGGCGGCCATCGTGGCGCCGCTCGCCCACGGAGCGTGGCGCAGCCAGGCGGGGCCGGAGTACCCCGCCGTGTGCAGCCGTATCGCGAACCACCAGACGGCCGCGAAATCGGTCAGCGCCACCAGGGCGACGGCGAGTTCACCGGCCTTGGCGATGCCGGTCGTCGCGTCGATCCACCGGCCCACCGGGGCCTGGATGACCAGCGACCCCAGCGCCAAGGCGACCAGCACGTACCAGACAGGGCGCCGCCGCGGATGCCTCAGTGCCGGAATGCGCAGGATCAGTACGGACCACACGACGAGGAGGAGTACCCCGCGCGCCTTCTCGACGAGGTCAGGCGCGTCGAGCACAAGGGACCCCCAACAGCTCCTGTGCCCGGCTCTCCACGACGCCGACTCCCTTGTGCCGCATGCGGCCTGCCCGCTTCAGCACCATGGCGGAGAAGGTCTCCGCGATTTCCTCTTCGGTGTTGTGGCACTTCAGGACCTGGCCCTGCCCGCGGACGAAGGGGCCGGCGGAATGCGCGGCCGCGAGATCACGAGGTGCCACGCCGTGGCCGGCGAGCATATGGCAGATCTCGTGCAGGATGATGTGGTCCCGGTAATACCCGGAGACCGACGAGCCGTAAAAGATGTGGTCGCTTTCCCCGTCGCCGTACCAAAAGCCGGACGGCATAGCGGGTATGTCCACCGGATACAGCGTCAGGGAACGCCGCCGGGAGCGTTCCAGCGCGCGGCACAACTCCTCGACGTCCCACGGCTGGGGAAGATCCGGAAGTCGCAGGACGAGCTTCTTGGCGATCACTCGCACGTGCTTCCTGGCTATGGAATCGCTCCTTCCCCTCGACCGTGGGCACCGCCGGCTCATCGCTCCCCCATGGATGGTGTGACCGTGCGGCCCCGCCGGCTACCCGACTCCGCCGCCTCTTTCCTCCTTGACCATCTGGAGGGCCTTCTCGATCGCCGCCAGCTCGTCCGGCTGCAAGGAGGAGAAACGAAAGGCCAGGGCCTCCCACCGGCGCTGCCCACCCGCGCAGGAGTGCGCCGCGGGGGGAACGAAACGGGCGGGCGGCAGCCCGAAGAAGCGCGCGAGCATCTCCCGCGTCTTGTCCGTGATATTGGGTGCCTCACCCTTGAGGATGTTGTGAACGTGACTGTGCGAGATCGTGGCACTGTCATTCGCTTCACGAATAAGCTGAGTGAGCTTCCTGACGGAGGGGACATTCCCCTGTCCGTACTTGTCTTCCAAAAGGCCCCAGACCGCACTGGCAAGCCAGACCCCGGGAGCGTCATCCGACGCCGTGTTCATGCTCGGCGACCTCCCGTCAAGCCTCTGCATGTCAAGCCGAGTGTACATGCCAGATAAAGAGAGAGGAATAGCCCGATACTTCTGGAAAAATCAGGAAGGATCTTGATGCCTCCCCCGGCCGAGCGGGCAGGGGGCAGCGGCGTAAGCCCGAGGGGTCTTGCGGCAGTTGAGCGGGCAGACCGGGAACAGATGTCCGCGGCGGGCCCGGAGATGTCGCG
Source organism: Streptomyces sp. NRRL S-1813 (assembly GCF_000719605.1). Taxonomy (NCBI): domain Bacteria; kingdom Bacillati; phylum Actinomycetota; class Actinomycetes; order Kitasatosporales; family Streptomycetaceae; genus Streptomyces; species Streptomyces sp. NRRL S-1813. The sequence continues at coordinate 23,567 of NZ_JOHB01000048.1, read as the reverse complement.
GGCAGCGGCCGACGACCTCCAGGGGAGCGCCGCCCCTGGTCACGACGCCGGCCCACGCGCCGCCCCCGGCTCGATGCCGGTTGTGGACGGGCGCGTGGGCCGGAACGTCTCAGCTGCGCTGGCAGGCGACCGCCGGCCGGACCACCAGCTCGGTCAGCTCCCGGCTGAGGTCGTCCATACCGCACCGGGCGGCCTGGTCGATCACGGAGATCAGCGCGAGCCGCTCGGCCTCGAACCAACCGGACGGCGACGCCGTGAGCGTGTCGAGTTCGGCGGTGCCCATCGGGCCGGACGGCATCGAGGCACCGAAGAGCATCTGCTCGCCGTGGCCGGAGCCGAACTCCCGCCGGCGTGCCTGCTCGGCCACCGAGAGCCAGCCGCGGAACGCACGGTGGAGGGCCTCCCGCTGCTCCAGCGCGCTCCCCTCCTCCTTGGCCACCTCCCTCGCGTGGAGCCGCAGGAGGTTGCGGAATCCGTAGCGCGGCTGCCCCGTGGAATCAAAGCCCACCGTCTGGAGGAGGTGCGCATCGACCAGGCTCTCCATCAGCCCCTCGGCCTTGTGGGTGTCGGTGGCCAGCAGGGCCGCACCGACCCAGCCGGCGAAGTCCGGCGCATCCAGGAGGCCGAGCCTGCGGTACAGCAGGGCGACGTCGTGCGGCAGGGCGTGGTAGCTCAGCGCGAAGCTCGACCGGACCTGCGACTCCCCCGAGCTGAGCTCGTCGAGCCGGAGCTGTTCGTTGTCCAGCCGGGAGGCCAGATAGCCGATCGGCCACTGCGGCTTGGCGGCCAGCCGGGCCGCGGCGATCCGCACCGTCAGCGGCAGCCGGTCGCACAGCTCGACGAGCCGTTCGGCATCCGCCCTGGCGGCGTCGACCCGCTCCTCGCCGATGAACTGCGCCAGCAGGTCGGTCGCCTCCCGTCGGCGCAGCACGTCCAGGTGGATGCTGACCGCGCCGTGCCGGACCACCAGCTGCTCCAGCAGGCTGCGGCTGGTGAGGAGCACACAGCTGCGCGAGCTGCCCGGGATCAGGGCCCGCACCTGGTCGAAGGAGCGGACGTTGTCCAGCACGATCAGCACCCGGCGGTCGGCGAGCACGCTGCGGTACAGCGCCGCGCGCTCATGCGTCTCGGCCGGGATCTCCGCCTCCGGAACGCCGAGGGAACGCAGGAACCAGCCGAGTACGACGGCGGGATCGGCGGGCTCGTGGGCCTCGTCGTAACCCCACATGTCGGCGAAGAGGAGCCCGCCCGGGAACTCGTCGGCGACCTGGTGGGCCCAGTGGACTGCCAGGCCGGTCTTCCCGACGCCCGCGCCACCCGTGATTAAGCCCATGGTGAGCTGCCGGCCCTCGGCATGGCCGTCGACCAGGGTGTTCAGGCTGGCCAGCGGGGTGTCCCTGCCGACGAACGCCGGGATGTCGGCGGGCAGTTCCAGCGGCGCGGTCCGCGGAGTCTCCGGCGGCTTCTTCGGGACGACGACGGCCGAGGCCATCAGCGAGGGGTCGTCCCGCAGGATGGCGTCGTGCAGCTCGCGCAGTGCGGGGCCTGGTTCGAGGCCGAGCCCTTCGATGAACTGCGCCCGCCCCTCGCGGAAGGTCTCCATCGCCTCCGCGCGGCGCCCGACGCGGTACTGGGCGAGCATCAGGGCATAGCGGGAGCGTTCCCGCAGCGGATGGTCACGGACCACCGAGACCAAGCCGGGTATCAGGTCGCCGTGGTGGCCGAGTTCCAGCTGCGCGGCGACATAACCGTCGTAGCCGGCGAGCCGGAGCTCCTCCAGGCGCTCCATCTCGTCCTCCACCAGCGTTCCGGCCACTCCCGCCAGTGCGGGGCCGCGCCAGAGCGCCAGCGCCTCTTCGTGCAAGGCCGCCGCGTCGGACGTCCGTTGCTCCTTCGCCGCTTCCTGTGCCCGCAGCGTGAGGCGTTCGAACTCGACCGAGTCCACGTAGTGGTTCTCGAGGGCGAGCAGATAGCCGGGGTGCGCCGTGACGATGACTTCGTTGTCACACCCTTCGGCTTTGAACCTTTTCCGGAGTGCGGCGATGCAGATCGCCACCTGCGTACGCGCCGTGGCGGGCGGCCTGCCGTTCCACACCGTTTCCACCAGGGTGTCGACCGACACAATGCGCCCCGGATTGAGCAGCAGCAGCGCGAGAATGGTGCGCTGCCGGGCACCGCCGATGGCTATCCTCTGGTTCTCCTTGGTCACTTCCAAAGAACCCAGGATATGAAATCTGAGCTGGTCCCCCACTAATTCCCCCCGCACTGAAAGACCGTGCCTAACAATGAATGGGGAGTCACCGGCCGGGCAGGTATGCCCTGACGATGTGACGAGCGGACGGCTTGAAAGGCAGTCCCCAACCCCCGACCGGGTCCGCCGGTTCCCTCCGGCATCCACGGCAATGTGCTACACGGTTCGCCGCGAGCCCATGACAGACGGATCCGATGGGGCCTGTCACGGCCGGACGAACATCAACTGGCAGGCCCATCCCGCCGTATGCCGGCGGCTGCCGCGCCGGGCGCTCCCGCGCGACGACGGCGAAGGCACCGGGGACAGGGACGTCTTAGCTGGTCAACGCGTCCTTCGCCGGATCCCGGCCCGTCCCCCGTCCCGCGGCACACCCCCGCCCCCGGACCCCCGTGGACCCGTTGGCCGTCAGGCCTGACCGCCCACCAGACCGCGGCTCACCTCACGGGAACGCATTCTTGGTCTTCATCGCCCACTCAAATTCAGCATGGATCGCGCCGCATCTTCCTTCAGCACCGTTCGCGCGATTGCTTTCGTTCCTCACAGCGGGACGATCACGGAAGTGCAGCACGTTCGCACCGTTGCGAACCCCGGTGGCAAAATAGGTTCCCCCCATACCCCCCGGGTCGCGATGACGTGGTTAACGCTATGGGAACGGCTGTTCTCCGTCAAGTTTGCTGGACATTTGAGTGGACATTTAAAGGCCCAGTTCACCGGCCGCCATCCCGGCGTCACGATCCGGCCAATGCGGAAGGGGAAGTCCCGCTTCGGCCGGCGCCCCGCCCGCCGGCTCCTCGGACGAGTTTCGTCCTCCCCGCGACGCCTGTTTTCCCCTCCCCGCAACGCAGAGGGGGAGGGCACCTTCCCCGCGACGCGATCCGGTTCGGGGGTGAACCGGTCGGCGCGGGCGAAGGCGCCCTCCGACACCGCTTTCTGCCGTGCCGCTACGCGCGCGACCACGGGCCCGGGGTGATCCGGAGAACACGCTCTAGTCGAGCACGTGGCCGTCACCGTCCCGGTGTCCTCGGGAGCGGCGCAGGTCGGTGAGGACGAAGGTGCGCTGAAGCCAGCGGTCCTGTCCGTCATACCGGGGACGGAAGGACGTACGGCCGTGTACGGTCACGCGGTTGTCGACGATCGCCAGATCGCCGGGGACCAGCCGGACGGTCTGCGCGGTCCGGTCGAACAGCTCCTGGAGTTCGGCCATGGCCTCCTTGGCCCGCTGGGTCCTCGGCTCGGTGGCCGCCAGGTCCACGCAGATGTCCGGGTCCTCGACGGCGCCGTAGAGCACCGCGTGCGGTTCGGCCCCCATGCCGTCCATACCGAACGAGGGCGGCGGCGCGGTGACGAACTCCTCGCTGAACAGCGCCTGCCGGGCCTCCTCGGTCAGCAGCGGCAGCACCTCCCGGATGCACGCCGTCCGCAGGCCCGCCACACCCTCGTGGTCGGCGCGCAGACACAGCAGCATCACGAAGTCCGGACGGTGCGCGTGGAACGCGTTCTCGGTGTGGAACGTGAGCAGCACCGACCCCGCGTTGCTCTGGTAGTCCTCCTGGCCGGGCACCGGGACCACGTCCTGCACGATCGCGCCGGTCTTCTCCGGGCGGTAGGCGGCGGGATCCCCCAGACCGCTCGCGACCATGGCCAGGACCGCCGCGGACACGCCGGCCTCGCGCTGCACCGAACCGGGCCGGTTGGGGGTCGGCGGCAGCGTCGCCCCGCCGACCGGCAGACCGTGTATCAGCATCGTGCCCGTGCGTCCGGAGTCCTTGCGGAACTCCCGCAGCCCGCCGGTCAGTCCGGCCGGCAGCTCGGACCATGCCCTGCGCGCCCGCGCCAGCCAGGCGGGGTCGTCCACCATGCCGCCCGGTGCGGCCAGTTCCGCGGCCACCCGCTCCGTCAGCAGCGCCTCGCCGGTGTCCACCGTCAGGGTCACCGGCTGTGCGCCGGTCTCCACCGTCACCGTCATGCCGTGGAGCCCATCGCCTCGACGACACTGCGCGGGCGCATGTCGGTCCAGTGTTCGGAAATGTAGGCGAGGCTCTCTTCGTGCCCTGCCTCCTCGTTGGCCACCCGCCAGCCGGCCGGCACCTGGGCGAAGGCCGGCCACAGGGAGTACTGGTCCTCGTCGTTGACCAGGACCAGGTAGCGGCCTTCGGGATTCTCGAACGGATTGGTCATCGCCTGTCTCTTTCTGCTGTACCGGTTCCGCTGCGGCGCGGAGGAGGGAGGAGCCGACGGAGTGTCACGCCGGTTCGGCGATCGCGGATTCGTCCACGTCGATCGCCTCGGGTCCGTACATGTGACGGACCCAGTTGGACTGGTAGACCGTGTCCAGATAGCGCTCGCCCAGGTCGGGGGAGATGGCCACGGCGGTGATCCCCCCGTGGTCGGGGGCGTGTTCGGCGAGCCATTGCGAGGCGCCGGCGACGACCGTCCCGGTGGAGCCGCCGAAGAGGAATCCCTGGCCGACCAGCCGGCGGCAGGCCCGTACGGTGTCGGTCTCCCGGACCAGGACCACGTGGTCCACGAAGGACTCGTCCAGCAGCGGCGGGCGCACCCCGGCCCCGAGGCCGGGGATCATCCGGGGCTGAGCCGGACCGCCGAAGGTGACCGAGCCGACGCTGTCGACCGCGACGATCCGCACCGCGGGCCGGTGCTCGCGGAACCAGCGTGCGCACCCCATCAGCGTTCCGGTGGTACCGGCTCCGACGAAGAGCACATCGAGCTCGGGGAACCGTGCCGCGATGTGCGGAGCGGTCAGCCGGTGGTGTGCCCGCCAGTTGTTGGCGTTGAGGTACTGGTTGAGCCAGACGTACCGCTTGTCGCTCGCACAGAGCCGCTGGACGTGCGCGAGCCGTGCGCCGAGGAACCCGCCCTCGGGGTCCGGCTCGTTGAGGGTGTGCACCTCGGCGCCGAGCGCTTCCATCATCTGCTTGGTGGCCAGATTGCAGCGGCTGTCCGTGACGCACACGAACCGGTAGCCCTTGCTCGCCGCGATCGTGCTGAGCGCGACCCCGAGGTTGCCCGAGGAGGATTCCACGAGGATCGAGCCACTGGTGAGCAGGCCCGACCGCTCGGCCGCCTCGACCATTTCCAGGGCGGCCTTCAGTTTGACGGAACCGGCGAAGTTGAATCCTTCGCACTTGAGGTAGAGGGGTACCCCGATGGAGGACCGCAGATCTACGTAGAGATCGTCCTCATTGAACTCTTGCGGAGCCGAGATAATCGGCACAGTACCTCCCGCATAGCGCGCTGTTGGAGGATGCGGACCGCTCAGCCGTATCGACGCATCTCATGGAAGAAGTCCTCGACGACCGGCAGTTCCCCGGCGGCATTCACGGTGTCGTAGACGTGCTTGCCGACGGCCAGGTCGAGCACCCCGAGTCCGAACGGAGAAAAGATCACCGGGCGGTCGGCGGCCGGGGTGAGGCGTCCGGTGAGCACGTCGTCGAGGGTCCCGTCGACGAAGTCCCGGTGGCCGACGCGCTGTTCGGCCAGATGGAGCGAGGTGTCCGCCTTCAGGCAGTGCTCCACGTCATCGACGACGTTGGTCGCCGAGAGCACCACGTCGACGGACACGTCGCGCAGTGACACATGGAGCACGACCGGGTTGTGCGAGAACCAGTCGGGGTCGGTGACGTGCGGGGTGCCGGCGGTCGTCGCGAAGACCAGCAGATCGCTGTTGCGGACCAGGTCCTCGGCGCTCTCGTGCACGGTGACCCGCCCGGCGCCGTCCGTCGCGTCCTTGAGATACGTGGCGAACCCGCCGGCGTACTCGGCGGACAGGTCGAACACGCCCAGCTCGTCGAAGGCCCAGTCGGTGCCCGCGAGGTACTGGTGCACATAGCGGGCGATGAGCCCGACGCCGAAGAAGCCGATCCGCCGCGGGCGCACGCGTTGGGCGGTGAGCCGGTCGGCGGCCAGCGCCGCGGAGGCCGCGGTGCGGGTGGCGCTGATGATGGAGCTCTCCAGGCACGCCAGGGGATAGCCGGTGTCGTGGTCGTTGAGGATGAGGACGGCGGAGGCCCGGGGGATGCCGGCGGCCACGTTCTCGGGGAAGCTGGAGATCCACTTCATCCCGTCCACCCGCACCTCGCCGCCGATCGACGCCGGCAGGGCGATGATGCGGGAGGCGGGGCGGTCCGGGAAGCGCAGGAAGTAGGAGGGCGGGTTGACGGTGTCACCCGCGCCATGGGTGCGGTAGGCGGCTTCGATCAGGTCGACGACCTCGCGGTGCCGGCCCTCGAGGGCACGGTGCACCTGGCCGCCGGAGATCACGGCGAACGAGGGCGCCGGGGCGGAACGGGACATCAGGACTCCACAGTTCGAGAGGTCAGGGACGGACGTGCCCGGCGAGCCGGACCGGGTTGCCGAAAATCACCACGATGTCGCGGGCGCCCTGGTACGGCTCGCGGCTGTGTGCCATCCGCAGGTTGTCGACCAGCAGGACGTCTCCGTCCTGCCACGGCTCGCCCACGGTGGCGTCGCGGTAGGCGGCGTTGATCGTCTCGACGGTCTCCCCGGTGAGGGGCGTTCCGTCGCCGTACGCGGTGTTGAAGGGCAGGCCCTCGGGGCCGTACACGTCGACGAGGTAGTCGCGGATCATCGGATCGAGGGTCCGCTCGTTCAGGAAGGCCACCTGGTTGAACCAGACCGGGAGGCCGGTGCGCGGGTGGTCGACCACGGCGGAGCGGTGCTGCCGGGTGCGCAGCCGGCCGTCCGGCAGCCACTCGTGCTCCAGGCCCGCCCGTGCGCAGTACGCATCGACCTCGGCGCGGTCCTCGGTGCCGAACGCCTCCGTCCAGGAGACGCCGATGTCGTGGTACATGCGGGTGAGCAGCCAGCCGTCGCGGGCGAAGGGCGCCACCAGGCCGGCGGGCAGCGCCTTGAGGACCTGCTGCGAGTCGGCGACCGCGGTGCGGCCGCCCTCGGCCGGAGCCGTCAGGCAGCCGAAGAGCAGCAGGCCGGGTACCTCGGTGGCGTAACTCAGCTCGTGATGCATGCACATCGGCTCGTCCGCGGGCCATTCGGAGGACGAGTAGACGCCTTCGGCATGGGCGTACCGCGGGGCGAACCGCTCCCGCTCGGTCATCCGTGCCACGCCGAGAGCGGTCGCGATCGCCGCCACCTCGTCGGGCGAGCCGACGCCCAGGCCGCGCAGCAGCACGGCGCCGTGCTCGGCGACCAGGTCGTGGACGGCGCTTCGGTGGTCCTGCGCCCAGCCGGCCGCGGTGCCGTCTCCGGGCGTCGCCCGGAGGACCGGCAGACCGGCGGGGTGCGGGGCCGGGCCGGCGGCGGGCGTGCCGTCGGCGGCCGTGACGGGTGAGGCGTGCACGGTGGGGGAACTCATCTTCTCTGTCTCTCTCGGTGGTTTCCTCGCGGGGCGGGCGCGGACGGTGGTGTGTTCAGCCGGCGCTGCCGGTGCCGTGCGGCTCCTTGTCCGGCCGCTCGGCCGCCTTCCGCTCCAGCAGCGCGGCCACGTCGGCGACGGTCGGCGTATGGGCGAGTTCCTTGACCGACACCACCCGGTCCAGGGCGATGGCCAGCCGGATCGCCGTCAGCGAGGTGCCGCCGAGGTCGGCGAACCGCGATCCGCGGCCGATGCGCTCCAGCGGCACCTTGAGGAGGCCGGCCCACAGAGCGGCGACCCGCCGTTCGGCAGCGGTCTCCGGAGCCCGGAACCCGGTGCTGCCCGCGGCCTGTTCCGCCTCGGCCGCCATCCGGGCCAGCGCCTTCTTGTCGATCTTCCCGTTGGCGGTGAGGGGCAGTTCGGTGCCGTGGTGCAGATGCTGCGGCACCATGTATCCGGGCAGCACCCCGGCCAGCGCCTCCCGCACGACTTCGGGGCGCACGTCCGCGGCGCCGGTGTAGTAGCCGACCAGATAGGGGCGTTCTGCGGTTCCGGCGGTCACCACCGCTCCGTCGCGGACACCCGGAACCTGGAGCAGCCGGTTCTCGATCTCGCCGATCTCGATCCGGAACCCGCTGATCTTCACCTGTGAGTCCCGGCGGCCGAGGAACTCCAGCGTGCCGCCGGGCAGCCACCGCCCGAAGTCGCCGGAGCGGTACAGCCGCTCCCCCGGCCGGTGCGGATCCTGCCCGAAGGCCGCCTTGGTGCGTGCTTCGTCGTTGATGTAGCCGCGGCCGACACAGACCCCGGAGAAGACGATCTCGCCGGGGACGCCCAGCGGTACCGGCGAGAGCCGCTCGTCGACCACATACACCCGCACATTGCGGATCGGCTTGCCGAGCGGCACCGAGCGGTGGCCGGGGACCCGGTCCATCACCTCGTGGTTGGTGTCGTCCGAGGTCTCGGTGAGCCCGTACGCGTTGGCCAGCAGCACGCCGGGGAAGGCGGTGAACCAGCGCTGGACGAGTTCCTTCTTGAGGGCTTCACCGGTGACGGAGACACAGCGCAGGCCGGGCAGTTCCCTGGGCCGCTCCTCCAGGGCGGACAGCACCACTTCCAGGTAGGAGGGAACCAGCTGGACCACCTGGACGGCCCCGTCGGCCAGGGTGTCGAGGAATCTGCGGACGTCCAGGACGACTTCCTGCCCGATGATGCGGGTGGTGCCGCCGACCAGCAGCGCGGAGACCAGCTGCCACAGGGAGATGTCGAAGCACTGGGGGGCGGTCTGCGCCACCACCTCGCCCTCGCCGATGCCGAGGTCCTCGATCTTGGCCAGGAGGTGGTTGAGGAAGCCGTTGTGCTCGCACATCGCCCCCTTCGGCTCGCCGGTGGAGCCGGAGGTGAAGTAGATGTAGGCGAGCTGGTCGGCGGCCACCGCGAGACCGAGGTCGTCCTCCGGCCCGTCCTGCGTCAGCAGGTCGTCGAGGTAGGACAGTTCGATGCCGTCCCGGCCGGCCAGCGCCCGGTCCAGGTGGGGCACACCGCGCTCGGCGAGCACCCACCGGCTCCCGCTGCGGGTCAGGACGGTGGCGATCCGGTCGGCGGGGAAGTGCGGTTCGAGCGGCAGGTAGCAGCCGCCCGCCTTGAACACGCCGATCACGGCGGCCAGCCACTCCAGGCTGCGCTCGGTGACCACGGCGACCACGTCCTCGCCGTGCAGCCCCCTCCGGTGCAGCGACCAGGCGATCTTGTTGGCGTGGCGGTTCAGTTCCCGGTAGCTCCACCGGCGGTCCCCCAGGACGGCGGCGACCGCGTCGGGGTGACGGCGTACCCGCTCCTCGAACAGCTCGTGGAACCGGCGGTCCGGGAGGGGACGGACGGGCCCGGAGAAGTCCTCCAGCTGGAGGGAGAGTTCGGCCGGCGAGAGCAGGCTGCGCGCGTGGTGCGCATCGTCCGGGTCCCGGGTCAGCGCGCGCAGCGCCGTGAGCACATAGCCGGCGACCCGCTCGGCGCCCACCTGGTCCTGGGCGCCGACGCCCTGCCACGCCCGGAGGGCCTCGGCCCGGCCCGGGTCGGTGGCCACCCGGCCGATCACCTGGCGCCAGGTGCCCTCGCCGGCCGACGACTCGTGGAAGCCGGCGACCACCCCCGCCACGATGGACTGAGCCGCGAGCATGACGGCCCCGGCGTCGGCCCCGCACTCCTCGGCCACCCGCTCGACGGCGTCGGCGACGTCCGCGGGCACGACCGGGAGATACCCGGCCATCGGTTTGCCGTCGCCCTGACTTCCTGCGCTGCCCACCACGAGCGTTGCACCCCACACCGGATGTCCGTCGGATCATGAAATCGGCGGCCGATCTCATGCTTGGTGGAATGGAAGCTAGGACGTCTCTATATCGATGGATTATCGAGCCCCTTTGCTCACACCAATACCTGGCGCCTCACCAGCACTGGGAGCACCACCCGGCGCACCGAGTGGATCAAGGAGCATCTCCGCGGCACGGAAGGCGAGTTCGAGCGACTGCCGGTGGTTCAGGCGCGGGTCACAGGCGGTCTCGTACCGTCGGTGGAGGTCCTCCACCAGGACGTCGTCGCCGCCGACGCACTCGGTGACATCGTCACCGGTGAGTTCGACATGGAGCCCGCCCGCATGTGTGCCCAGCGCGCGGTGCACCTGGAAGAAGCCCTGGACCTCGTCCATGATGTCGCCGAAGCGGCGGGTCTTGTGGCCGCTGGGCGCCACGAAGGTATTGCCGTGCATCGGGTCGCAGACCCAGGCGACCACCGCGCCGGCCGCCCTGACCTTCTCGACCAGGACGGGCAGCCGGTCGCGGACCCGCTCGGCTCCCATCCTGACCACGAAGGTCAACCGGCCCGGCTCGTTACGGGGGTTGAGCTCGGCCGCATAGCCCAGGGCCTCGTCGGCGGTGGCGCCGGGGCCGAGTTTCACGGCGATGGGGTTGCGGACGCGGGCGAAGTGGGCGACGTGTGCACCGTCCAGGTCGCGGGTCCGCTCGCCGATCCACAGCAGGTGGCCGCTGCCCGCATAGGCGTGCCCGGTCCGCGGGTCGGTGCGGGTCAGCGCCTTTTCGTAGTCGAGCAGCAGACCCTCGTGGCTGACGAAGAACTCGACGGCGTGCAGCTGCTGGGAGGTGACCCCGCAGGCTTCCATGAAGCGCAGCGAGCGGTCGATGTCGTCGGCCAGTTCCTCGTAGCGGCGGCCGGCGGGTGAGTCGGTGATGAAGGCCCGGTTCCAGTCCCGTGCGTGGTGCAGGCCGGCGTAGCCGCCGGTGGAGAAGGCGCGCACGAGGTTGAGGGTCGCCGCGGAGGACTCGTACATGCGCAGCAGCCGCCGCGGATCGGGGCGGCGTTCGGCCGGTGTGAAGCCCAGTCCGTTGACCGCGTCACCGCGGTAGGCGGGCAGGGTGACCCCGCCGCGGGTCTCGGTCGGCTGCGAGCGCGGCTTGGCGTACTGACCGGCCAACCGGCCGATCTTGACCACGGGTACGGACGCGCCATAGGTCAGCACCACGGCCATCTGGAGCAGCGTCCGCAGCTTGCCGTTGATCGCGTCGGCGGTGACACCGGCGAACGTCTCGGCACAGTCGCCGCCCTGGAGCACGAAGGCCTCGCCACGGGCCACGGCGCCCATCCGCTCCCGCAGCCGGTCGCACTCCTCGGCGAAGACGAGTTCGGGCAGCCGGGACAGCTCGGCTGTGACCTCGCCCAGCAGTTCCGGATCGGGCCAGGCGGGCTGCTGGGCGGCCGGCCGGGAATTCCCGGTATCGGAGCGGCGGGATTCCGTCATCAAAGGGAGATGCATCGCGGCCTTTCGCGGAGAGAGGGATGCCGCGGACCCGGCACCCGGGGCACAGGGTCCGCGCAGAGAATTCCAACCGTCTGCGCGGAATGCGGTCAAGGTTCGGCGGAATGGTCTGCTCGGCGGTTCTCCAATTGGTCTGGTCGCCGTCGGCTCCCCGGTGTTTTTCTTGCCGACGTCGCGCCGCGGCCGGAATGCGATCCGGAACCGAGCGGACAACGCGCGAGCCCGGACAGTACGGAGAAGGAATGCAGATGCCACCAACGACGCGAGGCAATGCCGGTACGGAGGCGCGGACAGGCACGCCGCTGCGCGTGCGTGTCACCGAATCGGCGCTGCCGTGGCACGATCCGCTCCAGCTCTACACCGGCCTGCTCGGGGAACTGGGGCAGCAGGAGGTCTTCCTCTTCGAGAGCCTGGCGGGTCCGGAGCGGGACCGCGGCCCGGCGGTGGTCGGCTACGGACGGCTCGCCGAAGTGTGCGTGTTCGCCGGCCACATCGAGGTCAGCGGCACGCCGGCGCTGTGCGCCGCCCTGCTGGCGGCGGCCGGCGAGGCGGGGATGACCGACGACCCGGCCGCCCCGGAGGGCTCGCCGGAGCGCCGCCGGTTCGTGGATTCCGGGCAGGTCTGGGACCTGATGAGGCGGTCCCAGCGGCTCTTCGACGTGGCGAGCGGCCGCCCGCAGGACACCTACGCCTTCGGCTTCCTGGCCGGCCTGGGCTACGAGGCGGCCTGGCACATGGACGAGCTGCCGGACCGGAAGACCCCCTCCCGGGGCCCCGACATGACGTTCACGCTGTTCAGCGACACCGTCTGGTACGACCCGGGGGCGGTGCATGCCCGGCATCTGACCGCCCGCGCGGACGCGTTCCCCGCCGGCCGTGTCCCGGACCTCGATGCCCTGGTGGAAGCGGCTGCCGCCCGTACCGTCGCGGACGGCGGCGGAACGTGTCCCGAGGCGCCCGCGCCCCGGTCGGTACGGGACACCGTGGCCCGTGACACCTTCCTGGAGTGGGCCGGCCGCTGCCTGGAGCACATCCGGGTCGGGGACATCTACCAGATCCAGATCGGCCACCGCATCGATGTCGACACGGAGTTGACCCCCGTCGAGGTCTACCGGCGGCTGCGGTCCCGTAACCCGTCGCCGTACATGTATCTGGTGCCGCGCACGGGCGAGACCCTCATCGGCGCCAGCCCCGAACTGTTCTTCCGCACCGAGGGCGACGAGATCGTCATGCGGCCGATCGCCGGCACCACCCGGCAGGCGGACACCGCGGAGGAGAACGAGCGCCGGGTCAAGGAGATGCTGGCGAGCACCAAGGAGCAGGCCGAACACGTGATGCTGGTCGACCTGTGCCGCAACGACATCGGGCGGGTCTGCCGGCCGCGGTCCCTGTCGGTGGCGGACCTGATGACGGTGGAGGCGTACTCCCATGTCTTCCACATCGTCTCGACGGTGACCGGACGGCTGGAGCCGGGCGCCGACGTGTGGGAGTCGCTGTGCGCCACCTTCCCCGCGGGCACGATGACCGGTGCGCCCAAGCTGCGCGCCATGGAGATCATCGACGGGATCGAGCACGAGCCGCGCGGGAGCTACGCGGGGGCGGTCGGTCTGATCGACGTACGCGGCTGGAGCAGCCTCGCGCTGTGCATCCGCACGATCGTGCACGACGGCCGGACCTACTCCACACAGAGTTCGGCGGGCATCGTCGCGGAGTCCGTGCCCGAGGCCGAGTGGGACGAGACGCTGGCGAAGATGGGCGCCGCCTACTGGGCGCTGACCGGTGAGGAACTGCTGTCATGAAGATTCTGCTCGTGGACGCGTACGACAGTTTTGTACACATCATCGACCAGTACCTGCGCACTCTCGGCGTCACCACCGAGGTGGTGCGCTCCCGCACCCGCACCCCGGAGGAGCTGGCGGCAGGGCGGCCCGACGCGGTGGTGCTGGGGCCGGGCCCGGGGCATCCCGCCGCCTCCGGACACGTCGAGCTGGTACGCCGGTTCGCCGGGCAGGTGCCGCTGCTGGGGGTGTGCCTGGGCCACCAGGCGATCGCCCTGGCGTTCGGCGGCCGGGTGGCGGTCGCCGACCACTTGATGCACGGGCGGACGAGCCCGGTACGGCACGACGGCCAGGGACTCTTCCAGGGGCTGGGGAACAGCACGGTGGCCACGCGCTACCACTCACTGATCGTCTCCCGGGCGCTGCCGGACGAACTGGAGGAGACGGCGACGGCCGAGGACGACGGCTACGTGATGGGGGTACGGCACCGCACACTGCCCGTGGCGGGCGTGCAGTTCCACCCCGAGAGCATCATGACCGAGGGCGGCCTCCAGCTCTTCGAGAACTTCCTGGCCGGCGCGGTGCGGTGACGCCGGTCCGGCTCCGGCGTCCGGCCCGCGGCCATCCGGCGGGCACCGCCCGCCAGGAGGGGCCCCGCGCATGACGTACTCCCCGGAGCGCCTCGGGCGGAGGGCTTCAGGCGCACCGCTCGGCACGGCCGGCCGCGGGCAGCCCCGCGTAGGCGGCGCCCAGCTCCCTGACCGCCTCCGCGATACCGGTGCGCGGCACCGCGGTGTAGCCCACCACCAGGGCGGGCGCGGCCCGTTCGGGGCGGGCGTGATAGCGCCGCCCGCCGGGCACCAGCACCGAACGCTCCAGCGCCCGCCCGACCAGCGCGGTCTCGTCGACCCGGTGCGGCAGCCGTACATAGGCGTGCAGCCCCGCCGCCGAGCCGATGAGGCGCGCACCGGGCAGGAACCGGCGTACGGACTGCTCCAGGCACTCGCGTCGCATGCGGTAGTGGGCCCGCCGGAAGCGCAAGTGGCGGTCGAAGTATCCGGACCGCAGGAGTTCGGCGAACGCGAGCTGGGTGAGGACGTCGGAGCCCAGGTCGCGACGGGAGCGGGTGCGCTCCAATGCGGCGAGCAGCCGGGCCGGCACCGCCAGCCAGCCGAAGCGCAGGCCGGGGGCGAGCGACTTGCTCGCCGTGCCCCCGTAGACGACGCGTTCGGGGGCCAGGCGCTGAAGGGCCAGGGGGCGCGCACCCCGCTCCAGCCACAGATCACCGTCATAGTCGTCCTCGATCACCCAGGCACCGGTGTCGCGCGCCCAGCGGACCAGGGCCTCCCGGCGCGACGGTGACAGGGTCACGCCGGTGGGGAACTGGTGGGCGGGGGTGACGAGTACGGCCCGTACGCCGGTCGCGGCGAGCGCCTCGACGTCGATGCCCTCGTCGTCCACGGGGACCGGCACGGGCCGCAGGCCCACTTCCCGGATGAACTGCCGCTGACGGTGGTGGCAGGGGTCCTCCATCGCGATCCGGTCGATGCCGGAGCCGGACAGCACGGTGCACAGCAGCCCGAGCGCCTGCGCGAAGCCGGACACCACCATGACCTGCCCGGGGGTGGTCAGCACACCGCGCGCCCGGCCGAGGTACCGGGCCAGCTCCTCGCGCAGCCCCTCGGCTCCGGACACCGGCGGGTAGTCGAGGTCGCCCGGGTCGATCGACTGAAGGGCGCGCTGGTAGGAGGCGAGCCACTCGCGGTGCGGGAAACCGGCGACCTGCGGCGTACCGGTGCGCAGGTCCCAGCGCGCCGGAGGCGCCACGCCGTCGTCGAGCAGGGTCGGCAGGGCGGGAGCGGTCAGATGCTCGGCCACGCGGGTGCCGGAGCCCTGGACGGCCTCCAGATACCCCTCGGCGATCAGCCTGCCGTAGGCCTCCACCACCACACTCCGGGAGACCCCCACGTCCTCGGCGAGTTGCCGGCTGGACGGCAGCCGGGTGCCCGGATGCAGCACCCCCGCGGAAATCTCACCTCTGATCCTGCCCTCGATCTGGGCGGTCAGCGGTTCTTCGGATTCTCTCGACACATCGATCAACGCGTGCCAGGTCATGCTTTTCCCTCTCCGGGAAAGTGGACTGGAGTCACTGGAGACAATTGGTCTGGCCGACGCTCCGCGCCGGATCGCAGAATTACCCCGAGCCGAGCCTGCCGCAGCTGCCGAACAGGCCGAGAAAAGGGGATGCCGCGTGACCGTGACACATCGGGAAAAGTCATGGCCGGTTATTCTCACGGCGCTGCTGGCGGGAAATGACCTTCCGGCGGACGACACGGCCTGGGCAATGGACCAGGTGATGCGGGGCTCCGCGACACCGGCACAACTGGCCGGTCTGCTGGTGGCCCTGCGCGCCAAGGGCGAGACCGTGGCGGAGGTCGAAGGGCTCGTCCGGGCCATGTACGAGCACGCCGTGGCCCTCGACGTCCCGGGCCCGGCACTCGACATCGTCGGCACCGGCGGCGACCGGTCCCACAGCGTCAACATCTCCACGATGTCCGCGATCGTCGCGGCGGGGGCCGGGGCCCGGGTCGTCAAGCACGGCAACCGCTCCGCGTCCTCCGCGTCCGGCTCGGCCGATGTGCTCGAACAGCTCGGTGTGGCCCTGAATCTGCCGGTCGCCGATGTCGCC
This sequence comes from Streptomyces sp. NRRL S-1813, assembly GCF_000719605.1. NCBI lineage: Bacteria > Bacillati > Actinomycetota > Actinomycetes > Kitasatosporales > Streptomycetaceae > Streptomyces > Streptomyces sp. NRRL S-1813. The sequence goes on along the minus strand of NZ_JOHB01000048.1, from coordinate 7,673 downwards.
GGGCTGGTCCCGGAGGTCGGCATCACCTTCTGTTTCGCCCCGCTGTTCCACCCGTCCGTACGTCATGCCGTCACGCCCCGGAAGGAGCTGGGCATCCCGACGGTCTTCAACGTGCTCGGCCCGCTGACCAATCCGGCCCGTCCGACCGCGCAGGCCGTCGGTGTGGCGGACGCCGGGATGGCGCCGCTGATCGCCGGTGTGCTGGCCCGGCGCGGGGTCGGCGCGCTGGTCTTCCGCGGCGACGACGGCCTCGACGAACTGACGGTCACCACCACCTCCACGGTCTGGTCGGTCCTCGAAGGACGGGTACGCAAGGAGGTGTTCGACCCGCGCGACATCGGTGTCCCGTACGCCCCGCCCCAGGCACTGCGCGGTGGCGACGCCGCGCACAACGCGGAGGTGGCCCGCGCGCTCCTGCGCGGCGAGCGCGGACCGGTGCGCGATGCCGTGCTGCTGTCGACCGCCGCCGGACTCGCGGCGCTCGACCCCTCCGACCGGCCGGTCACCGCGCGCCTCGCGGCCGGGATGGAGCGCGGCGCGCGGGCGATCGACACCGGAGCGGCCGCGGCGGTCCTGGAGCGCTGGGCGGCCGTCTCCACCAAGCTCGCCTCGTCGGGCTGAGCCGGTCGGCGCCCCACGGGCCGGGCCCTGCCGGGGCCCGCCCCGGTGCCGCGCGGGACGCCGCCCTGCGGCCCGCTCAGCGCCGCCCCGCTTCCCGCAGGGCGGTCAGCATCGGGCCGGGACCGCACTGCCCCGTGACGAGAGCCTCGCCCACCAGCACGGCATCCGCACCCTGGGCGCCCAGCGCGGACACGTCCTGCGGCCCCCGGATGCCGGACTCCGCAATACGCACCACGCCCTCCGGGACGAGAGGCGCGAGCCGTGCGAAGGTGCCGCGGTCGACCTCCAGAGTCTTCAGGTTGCGGGCGTTGATGCCGATCACGGAGGCGTTCACGGCGAGCGCGCGCTCGATCTCCTGCTCGTCATGGACCTCCGTCAGCACGGTGAGCCCCAACTCCCCCGCCAGCTGCGTCAGCTCGGAGAGCTCGTGCTGCTCCAGCGCCGCCACGATCAGCAGCGCCAGGTCCGCGCCGTGCGCCCGCGCCTCCCACAGCTGATACGGCGTCACGACAAAGTCCTTGCGCAGCACGGGAATCCGGACCGCGGCGCGCACGGCGTCGAGGTCGGCGAGCGAACCGTGGAACCGTCGCTGCTCGGTGAGCACACTGACGGCAGCGGCACCGGATCCCTCGTAGACCCGGGCCAGCTCCACCGGGTCGGCGATGTCGGCCAGCGGCCCCTTGGACGGGCTGGCCCGCTTGACCTCGGCGATGACCTGCACCCCCTCGGCCGAGCGCAGCACCGCGGCGGCGTCCAGCGCGGGTGGCACATCCGCCACACGAGCGCGCAACTCCCCCTCGGGTAGCCGCCGTTGGCGCGCCGCCAGGTCTTCGCGTACGCCGCCGATAATCTCGTCCAGCACGGTCATGACGGTCATGGAGCTCAGTTCCTTCCGGTGTGCAAGCAGAGGGAAACGCCGCGCGCCGCAGGGGGGATGGTCCACGGCGCGGGCGCTTCCGGTTCGATGGGTAACGGGCGCCTCAGGAGGCGATGCGCACCACCAGGGGGTTCGCCAGTGCGCGGTAGTCCGCGGCGGCAAGGGCGACGGACAGATCCAGGCGCGCGGCGTTGAAGTACAGCGTGGGCTGGTCGAACAGCCCGGGATCGGCCAGCACCGACAGATCATCGTGGAACGAGAACGGGATGATGCTCCCGCTCACACAGCCCGACAGCCGCTCGGCCAGCGCCCGGTCCGCCAGCCGGGCCCGCAGCCCGCCGCACTCCCGGGCAACCCCGTCCAGGTCCACCCGCCGGTCCCCAGGAACCACCGCGAGCACCTGCCGTTCACCGCTCACCCCGCCGGCCACGGTGACGATCATGCACTTGGCCGCTGCCGCGAGCGGATGCCCGCGCAGCGCACTGGCCCGCACGGTCTGCCCCTCGGGCGGATGCTCCAGCAGGCCGAAGCGAGCTCCGCCCTCCTCCAGCAGCCGCAGCAGCCGCACCGACGCGACATTCCCGCCCGCCGGCACCTCCCCTGCGACCGTGGCCGTGCCCGTGGCCGTCTCAGCAGCCTGCGCCCGCCCGCTCATACGGAGCCCACCCGCCGGCCCGGACCGCCCGGGACGCCCGGCCGCATGCGGAGACAGCGATCGCCCATACCGCCGGCCGCGCCTCCGGCCACGCCATCCGCCGTGCCTCCGGCTGCGTCTTCGGCCGCGTCTTCGGCTATGCCTGAGTTCGGCATTTCCGTTCTCCTTCTGAAGGCGGCCGGTGCAGGCACCGGCACCGGCGCCTGCACCTGCGCTTGGAAATGGACCTGCATCTGCACCTGGCCCCGGAACCGGCAATGGCACTGGCACTGGCACTGGCGATGGCACTGGCACTGGCGATGGCTGTGAACCTGGGCCGTGCGCCCGTTGGCCTTCCGCGGCCCTGACGCGGTCCTGACGCGGTCCGGCTCGGTGTTCCCGGCCGGACGTCAGGCGCGGCGTGAAAGCGTCGGTGGTTTCACGCTTGGCGGACACGACGCTAGGAGGTCCGTTTATCGCTGGATTATCGAGCCCTTAGAGAAACGGCCCGGCGTCCCATCAGGTGAGAACGGCGACGGGTGCCCGGCCCCGGTGGTGACGATCACGACCGGTGGTGATGGATCGACGGTGGTGGTGACGGTCACAGTCGCGAGGGCGGTAGCGGTCACAGTCACCGTCACGGCGTTGACACAGCGCTCCCGACACGCAACCCGCCGCCGGCAAGAAAGCACCCAACACACCACAAACCCGGCACCATCACCCCGCCCAGCACCCCCCTTCACCGCGCCGCCGTGACCACGAGCCCGGCCACGGCACCCCACACAGGCGACACCGATTGAATGATCAAAGCAGCGGCGAGCTAGCATATGAGCACCGCCTAGCTCGAAAGATAAGCCTGTGACTGTCAATGACGACTCGTTCACCAACTGGAAAAACCGCGAGGAGATCGCGGAGTCGATGATCCCGATCATCGGGAAGCTGCACCGCGAGCGGGACATCACGGTCCTGCTGCACAGCCGCTCCTTGGTGAACAAGTCGGTGGTCAGCATCCTCAAGACCCACCGGTTCGCCCGGCAGATCGCCGGTGAGGAACTCTCGGTCACCGAGACGCTGCCGTTCTTGCAGGCTCTCACCACGCTCGATCTCGGCCCTTCCCAGATCGACATCGCCCTGCTGGCCGAGACGTACCGGACCGACGACCGCGGTCTGTCGGTGGAGGAGTTCACCGCCGAGGCCGTCGCCGGCGCCACCGGTGCCGGCAAGATCGAGCGCCGCGAGCCGCGCGATGTCGTCCTCTACGGGTTCGGCCGGATCGGCCGCCTCGTCGCCCGCCTGCTCATCGAGAAGGCCGGTTCCGGCAACGGCCTGCGGCTGCGCGCCATCGTCGTCCGCCAGGGCGGCGAGCAGGACATCGTCAAGCGCGCCTCGCTGCTGCGCCGCGACTCCATCCACGGGCAGTTCCAGGGCACGATCACCGTCGACGAGGCGAACAGCACGATCATCGCCAACGGCAACGAGATCAAGGTGATCTACGCCAACGACCCGTCCGAGGTCGACTACACGGCGTACGGCATCAAGGCCGCGATCCTCGTCGACAACACCGGCAAGTGGCGCGACCGCGAGGGCCTGTCGAAGCACCTCCGCCCCGGCATCGACAAGGTCGTCCTGACCGCGCCGGGCAAGGGCGACGTCCCCAATGTCGTCCATGGCGTCAATCACGAGACGATCAAGCCGGACGAGCAGATCCTGTCCTGCGCGTCCTGCACCACCAACGCGATCGTCCCGCCGCTGAAGGCGATGGCGGACGAGTACGGTGTGCTGCGCGGCCACGTGGAGACCGTCCACTCGTTCACCAACGACCAGAACCTGCTGGACAACTACCACAAGGCCGACCGTCGCGGCCGTTCGGCGCCGCTCAACATGGTCATCACCGAGACCGGTGCCGCCTCGGCCGTCGCCAAGGCACTGCCCGATCTCGATGCACCGATCACCGGCAGCTCGATCCGCGTTCCGGTGCCGGACGTCTCGATCGCGATCCTCAGCCTGCGGCTCGGTCGCGAGACCACCCGCGAGGAGGTCCTCGACTACCTCCGCAATGTGTCGCTGACCTCACCGCTCAAGCGCCAGATCGACTTCACCAGCGCCCCCGACGCGGTCTCCAACGACTTCATCGGCTCGCGCCACGCCTCGATCGTCGACGCCGGCGCCACCAAGGTCGACGGCGACAACGCGATCCTCTACCTCTGGTACGACAACGAGTTCGGCTACTCCTGCCAGGTCATCCGCGTCGTCCAGTACGTCTCCGGCGTGGAGTACCCGACCTACCCGGCCCCGGCGGTCTGATCCCGGCGGACTCTCCGATCCGGTGCCCCGGCGGGCGGGGCACCGGTGGGGGAGCAACCGATCCCGACCGGATCCGGTTGCTCTCCCACCGCCCCCGCCGGCCGGGTCCGGCCACGCGGCACCGGCAATCGGCAATCGGCAATCGGCAATCGGCATAAGTCTCACACTCAGCTCTCACCGACCGACTGACCTCAGGTAGCGACACCGCCCCTGACGCAGGCGCCCACGGAAACACACTCGTACGGCCGCCCAGCCACTCCATACAGCTCGTCAGGCCTGCGTTCCGGGGTATTCCTCGTCCGTAACGTGCTCGCCCCACAGGGTCTCGGGAGTGTCGTCGCCGGGGCCCTCCCACAGGGCGAGGTGAGTCATGAAGTGCTCGGGGGCGGCACCGTGCCAGTGCCACTCGCCGGGCGGTGTGTGAACGGTGTCGCCGGGGCGCATCACGACGACCTCGCCGCCGCGGGACTGCACCAGCCCGATCCCCTCGGTGACATGCAGCGTCTGCCCCATGGCGTGGGTATGCCAGGCGGTGCGGGCACAGGGCGCAAAGCGCACCATGTTCGCCCGCATGCGGGACGGCTCCTGGCCGGCCTGGATGACGTCGAACCACACGTCACCGGTGAACATCTCGTCCGGGCCCTTGACCGAGGGCTTCTTCCCCAACTTTTCCATGCCGGTTCCTCCATGCTGGTGCTGTGCCGTGCTGCGTTATGCCGCGTCGTGTCGTGTCGTGCTGTACGGGCCGCGGACGAGGGGGGATACACCCCCGGCCGGCAAGAGGATCAGCCAGTGAGTGCGTCGTGGGCGAGGTCCATACCCAGTTCACGGGAGGCCTCGGCCTGCGCCAGCAGTTCCCTGGCCTTGGCCTCGGCGGCGGGGATGGCGTCCGCGCCGGCGACGAAGCGCAGCGGCGGCTCCTGCCGTCCGACGATGGTCAGCAGGGCGCCGGCGAGCCTGGCCGGGTCGCCGGCCTGCTTGCCGTTCTGGGCCTGCCACGCCGGGATCATCTCGGCAGTACGCGGGGCGTAGTCGTCGATGGACAGCTCGGGCCAGGTCGTCGAGGCGTCCACGAGCAGCTCGGTACGGAAGAAGCCGGGCTCGACGATGGTGGTGTGGATCCCGTAGGGCGCCACGTCGAACCGCAGCGACTCCATCCAGCCCTCCACGCCGAACTTGGCCGCCGAGTAGGCGGCACAGACTCCTGTCCGACCACACCTGCGATGGAGGAGAGGGCGATGATGTGCCCCGCGCGCTGCTTCCGCAGAACGGGCAGGACAGCCCGCGTGACGTTCATCGGGCCGAACAGGTTGGTCTCGATCTGCCGGCGCATCTGCGCGGGCGAGACCTCCTCGAAGGATCCGGCGAAGAAGTTGGCGGCGTTGTTGACCAGTACGTCGATGCGGCCGAACCTCTCGACAGCGGCCCGCGCCGCGGCGTGGGCTTCCTCAAGGCTGGTGATGTCGAGCTCAGTCACCAGGAGGTTGTCCTGCGGGCCGCCCAGCGCCTTGACGACGTCCTCGGGGCGGCGGCCGGTCGCGACGACCTGATGGCCGGCGGACAGCGCCGCCTGCGCGAGGTCGGTGCCCAGGCCACGTCCGGCGCCGGTGATGAAAAGGACCTTGCTCATGGTGGGGTTCTCCAGTGGGGCCCGTGTGCGGGCGACGCGAACGCGCCGCCCCGACACGCGGCCGGTGAATCGTTGGTGAAACGGCGGGCGTCCATCCCGCCAGGACATCGGGGTCAGCTGCCGCCGACCCCAGCTGCGCTCTTCAGCTGCTGCATCGCGGACATGGCCTTGGGCCGCCCTGCGTAAAACGCGAGGTGGGTGATGGCCTCAACCAGTTCGCGTCCCGGGCTGACGCATATACCGGAAATCCTGAACGGCATTCCGTTGGCCACGCCATCGAAAGTCGCACGCACACATGCGCCCGCAAAGAGGAGAGTTCTTTCCTGGATCAGAACATCCCGGGAGGAAGTTATCCCCCTCACACCGCAGTCGGCCGGTGCGAGACTGGGGCACATGACCCGCGACGCGCACCTCAATGAGCTGGGGGAATTCCTCAAGGCCCGGCGAGCCGAGCTCAGCCCCCGCACCGTGGGGCTGCCCGACAGCGGAACACCGCGGCGGGTACCGGGGCTGCGGCGCGAGGAAGTGGCCCAGCTGGCTGCGATCAGCACCGACTACTACACCCGTTTGGAACAGGGACGCATCAAGGCGTCAGCGCCCGTGCTGGCCTCTCTCGCCCGCGTCCTGCACCTCGACGACGACCAGCACGACTATCTCTTCGGACTGGCCGGAAAAAGCCCGACGCGGCCCCGGCAACGCACCCGGCAAAAAGTCCAGCCACAATTGCAACGACTCCTAGACGATCTCACCGCCACTCCGGCACTCGTCATGGGCCGCCGCATGGACATTCTCGCCTCGAATACACTCGCCGCCGCTCTTGTCACCAATTTCGGCCAGATCCCGGAAAAGCAGCGCAACTACGTCCGGCTGGTCTTCACCGACCCCGCCATGAGGACGCTGTACGCGGACTGGGAGACCGTTGCCCGCACCTGCGTCGCCCAACTGCGCATGGAAGCCGCCAAATACCCCGACGACCCACGCCTGACAGCTCTGGTGGGCGAACTCTCGGTCCAGGACCCACACTTCCGCCAGTGGTGGGCCGCCCACCACGTCGCCACCAAGGTCCTCCACCACTCCGTCGCCGACGACCTCACCCTCGACTGGGACACCCTCACCGCCACCACCGACCCCGACCAGCAACTCGTCATCTGGACCGCCGAACCCGGCACCCCCACCCACGACGGCCTGCGCATCCTCGCCTCCTGGGCCACAGCCACAGCCCACCCAAACGCCGCCTCAAACAGCACCCACTGACCAGCACACGCGCGAGCGCACCACTGAAACACCCTCCGAAACAGCAAAACCCCCGGAAGATCCGGGCCCACACGCACACGGAACAGCCCAGAGAGCCCGAGCCACGCCAGCAAGAGCGGCTGGCGCGGTAGGCCCGCGCCCTCAGGAGCCCCTCCATGCGCCCAGAATTCCTATCCGGCCCGTCCCTCCGACAGACTCGACGGATGAACCCGCAGCCGGCGCAGGCGACCGGCACATGGAAGAGGGCGAACGGACCCGGAACGCAGAAAAGCCCCGCACCATAAGGTGCGGGGCTTCCCACAAAGATTGTTCGGCGGCGTCCTACTCTCCCACAGGGTCCCCCCTGCAGTACC
>NZ_JOHB01000047.1:0-46387 GCF_000719605.1 Streptomyces sp. NRRL S-1813 | reverse complement strand
GGCCTGCCCCTCCCCCCCCACACACGCACAGCCCCCGCCCCCAAAAAACCCGTCCCCGACCACTCCCCCTCCCCGTAGCGCCCAGTGATTCCAGGCCATACGGAGAGATCGGAAGCGATCGGGGACAGGTGCGGGGAAGCGGGGGGAGCAGCAGGTCAGCCGAGGAGGCCGCCCAGGGCGTTGTCGCGGCCGGAGTCGCCTCCGGAGCCGCCGGTGCCGGTGCTGCCGGTGCCGGTGGTGCCGCCGCCGGTGCCGCCCGTCGACGTCGGTACATGGGTCGGTACCGGGGCGCGGGTCGGCACGGTCTGCTGCGGTGCGCTGGTGGTCGCTCCCGGCTGCTGCGAGAGCCCGCTGGAGCTGCCCGTCGACCGTCCGGTGCCGGAGGTCGACGCGGACGGGGTCCCGGGCTTGCGGGTCTTGTGGGAGGCGTCCGCGGAGGGCGTTCCGGGGCGCGGTGCGGCGCTGCCCTTGTGCCGCTGGCCGGGCCGGGCGGAGTGCTTGCCGGGGCGGGGCAGCGGGGAGCCGGGCAGGTTGTTGATCGCGGGCTCGCCGGGGCGGGGGACCGTCGCGACTGTCGCGGAGCGTACGGCGCCGCCGAGCAGCGAGCCGACGATCAGGGTCAGTCCGGCCACCACCGTGGTCATCACGGCGCCGCGGCGCAGCACCCGGCGCCGCAGGTCGGCCACCTCGACGCGGGGGCCGAGACGCCGCCAGGCCTCGCCTGCCAGCCGTCCGTCCATGGAGTAGACGGGGGCGCCCGCGATGATCAGCGGGCTCCAGGCGGCGAGGTAGATGATGTCGGGGGCGTCGTAGGCGGGGACGGTACGCCAGGTGACGGTCATCAGCAGCGCCGCGGACAGCAGCGCGCCGATGGACGCGGCGACGCGCTGCCACAGTCCGCAGATGGTCAGGACGCCGACGACGACCTGGAGGAAGGCGACGGTCAGACCGGCGCCGACGGGGTGCGAGACGGCGAAGTCACGCAGCGGGACGGCCAGCGCCCAGGGGTCGAGCGACATCAGCCACTTGACCATCGAGCCCCGCTCGCCGCCGTCGAAGTAGACGGGGTCGCAGAGCTTGCCCATGCCGGCGTAGACGGAGATCAGTCCGAGGAAGATGCGCAGCGGCAGCAGGACGACGCCGAGGTTCATCCGGCGGCCGGGGTAGTACGCGTGGCGCACGCTGTCGGTGCCGCGCCGCTTGGCATCGGGGTCGTAGTCGTCCCGTGCCTCGAACCGGTCGTCGTCGTAACCGTCGTCGGTGTGGCCGCGGTCGCCGTAGGGGGGCCGGTAGGGATGGTCGCGGTAGGTGTCGCCGTATGCGCTGCCCACGGGGCGTACGCCGCGCAGCAGCGGGCTGTCGGGGTCGACGGGGCCGCGCTGGCCGATCACGGTCTGGGCGGGGGCGGCGTCGCCGAGGCGGATCCGGGGCAGGACCTGGGTCGTGCCGACGTCCTCGGCCTGGCCGCCGTCGAGGCCGAGGCCCGCGTTGCGCACCGCGTGCAGGAGTTGGGTGGTGGCGCCGGCCGTGCCGCCCGGGTCGGTGCGGCCGCTCCACACCACGGGCGCCCGGCGTCTGGCACCGGCGGACGAGCCCCTGATGACGGGGATGCGCGCGGTGTCGGCCATGGCGCCGCGCGCCGCGGGCGCGGCGAGCTGTACGCGGAAGCTGGCGTGGTTGACGATGACCTGCGCGGGATCGCACGGCACCTTGACCGAGCTCAGGCCCGGCTCGTCATCGAAGCCCGGCGAGCGTCCCCCCGTAGGCGTGCGGGGTGTTCTGGTGTCCACGCTCATCTAACCGAGTGACCCGCGTTTAAGACACTGCCTTGACCGGGTCGATCTGTCCGAGACCCGTCAAAAGATCACGGGATACCGGAGAGACGTACAGAGGGTCAGGTCCTGCCCCGGGGTGTGGCACAGCTGCGTGCCGACCGCCCCGGGGCACCCGGGCTCAGGCGCGGCGGCGCGCCGCTTCCCACAGGACGACACCGGCCGCGACACCGGCGTTCAGCGACTCCGCGCCGCCCGGCATCGGGATCCGCACCCGCACGTCACAGGTCTCGCCGACCAGCCGCGACAGGCCCTTGCCCTCGCTGCCGACCACGATCACGACCGGGCCGTCCAGCGCCGCGACGTCCTGGAGCTCCATCTCGCCGTCCGCGGCCAGACCGACGACCGTCAGACCGGCCTTCTGGTACGACTCCAGGGTCCGGGTCAGGTTGGTGGCGCGCGCGACCGGCGTACGCGCCGCGGTGCCCGCCGAGGTCTTCCACGCACCGGCCGTCATGCCGGCCGCCCGGCGCTCCGGCACGACCACGCCGTGACCGCCGAAGGCACACACGGAGCGGACCACCGCGCCGAGGTTGCGCGGGTCGGTGACGCCGTCGAGCGCGACGATCAGCGGGTCGTCACCGTTGTCGAAGGCGGCCGCGGCCAGGTCCTCGGGGTGCGCATAGTCGTACGGCGGGACCTGGAGGACCAGCCCCTGGTGGTTGAGACCGTTGGTCATCCGGTCCAGCTCGGGGCGCGGCGCCTCCATCAGGTTGATGTTGCCGCGCTCCGAGGCGAGCTGGAGCGCCTCGCGCACCCGCTCGTCGGTGTCGATGAACTGCTGGACGTAGAGGTTCGTCGCGGGCACGCCGTCGCGCAGCGCCTCGAAGACCGGGTTACGGCCGACGACGAGCTCGGCGGTGCCCTTCGCACCGCCGCGGCGGGGCGCGGGACGACGGGCCGCGGCGTGCTTCGCCTTGGCGTTGGCCACGCGGTTCTTGACATGTCCCTTGCGCTCAGAGGCGGGCGGGGTCGGCCCCTTGCCTTCCAGGCCCCGGCGCCGCTTACCGCCGCTGCCGACCTGCGCGCCCTTCTTGTTGGACGTGCGGCGGTTCCTGCGCTGGCTGTTGCCGGCCATGGGTCACCTGTTTCTTCACTGCTCTCGACGTCTCGCGACGTGGAGTGGGTACGTACGTATGGATTGAGTGTCGCCCGCGGCCACCGTGCGGAGCGAATCCGGGTGGCCGACGAGGCGTGGGGCCGAGGTCAGGACAGCGACCAGCGCGGGCCCGAGGGGGTGTCCTCGATGGCGAGTCCGGACTGCTGGAGCTGATCACGGATGGCGTCGGCGGTGGCGTAGTCCTTGCGGGAGCGGGCGGCCTGGCGCTGTTCGAGGACGAGACGGACCAGCGAGTCCACCACACCGTGGAGGTCTTCGCCGCGGTCCGTGCCGCCGCCGGACCACCGCTCGTCGAGCGGGTCCAGACCGAGCACCCCGAGCATCGCACGCAGCTCGGCCAGCCGGGCCACCGCCGCTTCCTTGTCGTCGGCGGTCAGTGCGGAATTGCCCTGCCGGACGGTGGTGTGCACGATCGCCAGCGCCTGCGGGACACCCAGGTCGTCGTCCATCGCGTCGGCGAAGGCCGGCGGCACCTCGGCCGCGGGCTCGACGACCCCGGCCTTCTCGACGACCCGCTGGACGAAGCCCTCGATCCGCGCGAACGCGGACTCCGCCTCGCGCAGCGCGTCCTCGCTGTACTCGATCATGGAGCGGTAGTGCGGGGTGCCCAGGTAGTAGCGCAGCACGATCGGGCGCCAGCGCTTGACCATCTCCGAGACCAGCAGGGAGTTGCCCAGCGACTTGGACATCTTCTCGCCGCTCATCGTGACCCAGGCGTTGTGGGTCCAGTACGCGGCGAAGTCGTCGCCGTACGCCTTGGCCTGCGCGATCTCGTTCTCGTGGTGCGGGAAGATCAGGTCGATGCCGCCGCCGTGGATGTCGAACGCGGTACCCAGGTACTTGTGCGCCATCGCCGAGCACTCCAGATGCCAGCCGGGGCGGCCGCGGCCCCAGGGCGTCTCCCAGCTGGGCTCGCCCTCCTTGGCCGCCTTCCACATGGCGAAGTCGCGCGGGTCCCGCTTGCCGGTCTCGCCCTCGCCGGACGGCTGGAGGAGGTTGTCCAACTCCTGGTTGGACAGCTGGAGATACTCCGGGAAGGACCGCACGTCGAAGTAGACGTTGCTGTCGGCGGCGTAGGCGTGACCGCGCTCGATCAGGCCGCGCATCATCTCGATCATCTCGGGGATGTGGCCGGTGGCACGCGGCTCGTAGGTGGGGCGCAGGCAGCCGAGGGTGTCGTAGGCCGTGTTGAAGGCGACCTCGTTCTCGTAGCCGATCGACCACCAGGGGCGGCCCTGCTCGTCCGCCTTCTTGATGATCTTGTCGTCGATGTCCGTGACATTGCGCACGAACGTCACGTCGTAGCCGCGGTACTCGAACCAGCGGCGCATGATGTCGAAGTTCAGTCCCGACCTGATGTGCCCGATATGCGGGGCGGCCTGCACGGTCGCACCACACAGGTAGATCGAGACACAGCCCGGCGTGAGCGGGGTGAAATCGCGAATCTGCCGGGCGCTGGTGTCGTACAGGCGAATCGTCACGGAACCAGGGTAGTCGGAACAAGGCAGTGCCCCGCGACCCATGGGGCCACGGGGTGACGTATCCGTCATAGGTGCCGTCTTCGCCGGAAGTGTCGGCGCTTCCTGAGCGGTCCGCGGACCCCGTCAGATGCTGCCGACCACCTTGCGCGGGGTGATCCGGACGACCACCCGCTCGGAGTCGTCGGCCGACGCGGGGTTGAAGTCCGCGTACGGCTTGCCGGTGTACTTCCGCGACAGCTCGTCGATGAGCGCCCGCCCGCCCTCGGTGGTGAGCGTGGCGGTGCCGCGGACCTCGGCATACGTATAGGGGGCGTCGAAGGGCTGGGCGACGACCGTGACCCGCGGGTCACGGCGGAGATTGGCTTCCTTGCGCCGGCCGACGGTCGTCGAGAACAGCAGGTCGTCGCCGTCCCGCTTCACCCAGACCGGGGAGACCTGGGGACTGCCGTCGGGCTGGATGGTCGCCACGGTCACGAAGACCGGAGTATCGAGGAGGTTCTTGAGGTCGTCGGACAAGGTGGCAGTCACGAGGGATCCTTCCTGCGGGCCGTTCCGGGACACGGATACTCCGATCTTCCCCCCAACACCCGTACGGCGCCCGGCATTCCCGCCCCGTGCGGGGGATGCCGGGCGCCGCAACGGGGACTCCGGGCGCCGCGCCTGCCGCCGTACGGCGACGGGTCAGGCCGTACGGAAGACGATCGCCGTGGCCACCGCGGCCAGGCCCTCGGCGCGGCCCGTCAGGCCCAGCCCGTCCGAGGTCGTCCCGGAGACCGAGACCGGCGCGCCGACGGCCGCCGACAGCGCCTTTTGGGCCTCGTCCCGCCGCTTGCCGACCTTCGGGCGTACGCCGATGACCTGCACCGCGACATTGCCGATGGTGAAGCCCTCGGCCCGTACGATCCGGGCGGCCTCGGCCAGCAGGGTCACTCCGGAGGCGCCGGACCACTCGGGGCGGCTGGTGCCGAAGTGGGCACCCAGGTCGCCGACGCCGGCCGCCGAGAACAGTGCGTCACAGGCGGCATGCGCGGCCACATCGCCGTCGCTGTGACCGGCCAGGCCGTAGCCGTCGCTCTCCGTGGTGTCCCAGAGCAGACCCGCGCACCACAGCTCCCGGCCCTGCTCGAAGGCGTGCACATCCGTGCCGATGCCGACGAGGGGGACGAGAGGGGCGCCGGGGAGCGCGCCGGAAGGGGTCGGGTCAGACATAGCCATCGGTGGCCCTCCTGCGGGCGAGTACGGCCTCGGCCAGGACCAGGTCCAGCGGCCGGGTCACCTTGAACGCTTCCTCGTGGCCCGGGACGACCACGACCGGCGAACCGAGCCGTTCGACCAGCCCGGCGTCATCGGTGGCGCCCTCGCCCTCGACGACGGTGTCATGCGCCTTGCGCAGGGTCGCCAGGTCGAAGCCCTGCGGGGTCTGCACGGCGCGCAGCAGGGACCGCTCCGGGGTGCCGACCACCGGCTCCGGGGTGCCCTGCGGCTGCGGGTCGACCTGCTTGACGGTGTCGGCGAGCGGCAGCGCCGGGACGACGGCCGGCGCACCGGCGCGTACGGCCGCGACCACCGTGTCGACCGTGTCGACCGGGACCAGCGGGCGCGCGGCGTCATGCACCAGCACGACGTCGATGGTGTCCGGGAGCGCCGCCAGACCGAGCTGTACGGACTCCTGGCGGGTTTCGCCGCCGGGGACGACCTCGAGCTCGGTGCGTTCGGCGAGCGGGTGCTCGTGGAGCAGGCGGCTGACCTCGGCGGCGCCGTCGGGCGGGGCCACCACCACGATGAGGGAGACCGCGCGCGAGGCGGCCATCGCGCGGACGGCGTGCACCAGCATGGGGGTGCCGCCCAGCGTGCGCAGCGCCTTGGGGGTGCCGGGACCGAGCCGGACACCGCGGCCGGCGGCGGGGATCACCGCGGCGGTGCGGACCGGGCGGGAAGGATCTGACATCGATGACTCCGGAGTCCGGGCCGAGCCCGGAATTGACGCAGACAGGTTTGTTTCCTCGGGCGGTGTGGGTATGGCCTTGGGGGCACCCCCGGGCCGAAGGCCGGGGGGAGTGCCGGGCGCGCCGCCTTGACCGGACCCTTCCGTGACATCGGTCGAGGCAGCTGCCCGGTACCGGTACGCCACTGGGAATCGGCGGCCCACGCCGCTCCCGGCAGGTCACACCCATAAGTCATGCCGTAGCAGCAGATATGCCGCAGCGCCCGGCAACAGACCGCTCCACAGGGGAAACGGTCGTCACTCGGGCACCGCGGCATTGCTACGTCGTCGCTGCGCCGGCTCTCGCCGACGCACACGTCGTCAGGACGCGAGTACCTCGTCGAGCAGGGCCTCGGCCTTGTCCTCGTTGGTGTTCTCCGCGAGGGCGAGCTCGCTCACCAGAATCTGGCGCGCCTTCGCGAGCATCCTCTTCTCACCGGCGGACAGTCCGCGCTCACGCTCACGCCGCCACAGGTCGCGAACCACTTCGGCGACCTTGATGACGTCACCGGAAGCGAGCTTCTCGAGATTTGCCTTGTAACGACGGGACCAGTTCGTCGGCTCTTCGGCATACGGTGCACGAAGCACCTCGAAGACCCGGTCCAGCCCGTCCTGACCAACCACGTCGCGTACGCCGACGAACTCCGCATTGTCCGCTGGCACACGAACAGTCAAGTCGCCCTGGGCGACCTTCAGCACCAAGTAGGTCTTGTCCACGCCTTTGATCTGGCGAGTTTCGATGGCCTCGATCAGCGCGGCCCCGTGATGGGGATAGACCACGGTGTCGCCAACCTTGAACGTCATGTGACAGGTACCCCTTCCGTGGCTATCCATGCTAACACGGGAACGGACCGTTCTGAATGGCGTTTTCGCAGGTCAGGGCATATCTCGGGGCTTGACAACAGTGACCGGAACGTGCTGCAAAGGGCCCCGGAAGACGGGTATTCGCAGGTCGGAGGGGCTGCACGGGTGAGCGGAAACATGCCCGTCACGTACCGGGAAGGCGGTGATCGACAGGTCGAACGTCCCGTTTTGCACGGATCCACATGAGCGAGTTCCGCTGCTCCGTTCGGCTGCTCATGGGCCCCTCGGGACCGATTCCCGAATTGATCACGAGCCGGGGTCGCGAAGAGCGTGATCAATTCCGCGAGGCCTTCACATTCCCTGCGAATACTGCTTTTCCCCGGGGGGAAACCCATCGCCCGCCACCCGAACGGCCGCTTGTCGAATATTCCCACCCCTGTTCTCGAGGAACGTTCTCGGTGAACGGTCCCGAGGAAGAGGACGGTCGCGAGGAACCTGTGTCCCGGATGTGTCGCGTGGTGTGCCGCGACCGGCGTTCTCCGGGTTGTCCCCGGCCCGTTCTCCCGGCCCGTTCCCGGCGGACCGTGAACTGCGGTCGGCTTTGCTTCCGGGAACCCGCTTCCGGGGCCTGGGGACTTGTGCGCGGACAGCGGTCGCGGGCACCTGATCGCGCTGGGGGCGGGTCGGGTGCGGCGGCGAGAGGACGGCTCGGTAACCTAGCGGCGCTGACACACCCATAGGGCGGCTCCACGCACCCGTCGTCATGACGCGTACGCAGTGCCGCCCCAGCCGCCCATCCGCGACCGGGCACGAACGTTCGGCCGCCGTAGCTCGTCAAGGAGATGCCGCCGCCGTGAGCCGCAGCCTTCGACGCGGCGTCCTCGCCGCCACCGTCCTTTCGCTCTCGATCGCCACGCTGTCCGCGTGCGGGGCGGGGAACGATGCCCAGACGTTGCAGGTCAAGCCGGACAACGCCGCGACCTCCGTCGGCGACATCAAGATCCAGAACGTCTCCGTCATCACCCAGCCCGACCTGAACGCCAAGGGCCCGGCCGTGGTGGCCGCGACGGTGTTCAACAACGGCGGCAAGGCCCAGAAGCTGACCACGATCTCCGTGGACGGGACCGGCCAGTCGGCCAAGCTCTCGCCCGCCGGCGGTGGCTCGGGCCCGATCTCCGTGCCGGCCGGCGGCTCCGTCGTGATCGGCGGCAAGGGCAACGCCTCGGCCGTCCTGGCCAGCGGCCGCGAGGCCGTCAAGGACGGGAACATGCAGCCGCTGACGTTCGCCTTCAGCTCCACCGGCAAGGTGAAGATGGACGCCGCCGTGGTCCCGGCGAAGAGCTACTTCGAGGGCTACGGGCCGTCGCAGCTGCCCCAGCCGTCCGGCTCGGCGTCCCCGTCCGGCTCCGGCAAGCCCTCCGCGTCGGGCAAGCCGTCCGATTCGGCCAGCCCCTCCGGCTCGGCCAAGCCCGGGTCGGCGCACAGCGGTCACTGACCGGCACGACGGCGGCAGCCGGCCGTCACACAGACACGTCTCAGGGGCGCCCGTCCGATCCGGACGGGCGCCCCTGAGGCGTGTTCCCGCGGCGCGCGGGGCGGGGGCACCGCCGAATGCGGCGGGCTCCCTGCCGGGTACCGGGGAGCCCACCGCCGAGGTGCGGTGCCTGGCGCTCTTTACGGCTCGAACTTGTAGCCCAGGCCGCGGACCGTGACGAGGTAGCGCGGCGCGCCCGGGTCGGGCTCGATCTTGGCGCGCAGCCGCTTGACGTGCACGTCGAGGGTCTTGGTGTCGCCCACGTAGTCGGCGCCCCAGACCCGGTCGATGAGCTGCATACGGGTCAGCACACGGCCGGCGTTGCGCAGCAGCATCTCCAGGAGGTCGAACTCCTTGAGGGGGAGGTCGACCTTGCCGCCGGAGACCGTGACGACATGGCGGTCCACGTCCATCCGGACCGGGCCGGCCTCCAGGGCCTGCGGGGTGACCTCCTCCGGCTCGCCGCGGCGGCGGAGCACCGCGCGGATGCGGGCGACCAGTTCACGGGAGGAGAAGGGCTTGGTGACGTAGTCATCGGCCCCTATTTCCAGGCCGACGACCTTGTCGATCTCGCTGTCCTTGGCGGTCACCATGATGACCGGGACATTGGAGCGGCCACGCAGCTGGCGGCAGACCTCCGTGCCGGGCAGGCCCGGCAGCATCAGGTCCAGCAGGACGAGGTCGGCGCCGTTGCGCTCGAACTCGTCCAGTCCGTCGGGGCCCGTAGCCGCGATGGCGACCTCGAAACCCTCCTTGCGGAGCATGTACGACAGTGCGTCGCTGAACGATTCCTCGTCCTCGACGACAAGCACTCGGGTCACGGAAGGACCTCCGGGGCTGGGTGAGCTGGGAGCGGATCGTTGAAGGTCTCGTACGGGCGGTCCTCGTCGTCGAGGCCCTCCGCGGACGGGTCGGCGGGCCGTTCGCGGTCGCGTACGGCTCCGGCTTCCGGGAGACGCAGGGTGAAGGTGGAGCCCTGTCCCTCAGCGCTCCACACCGTGACCTCCCCGCCGTGCGAGGCGGCCACGTGCTTGACGATGGCGAGGCCGAGACCGGTCCCGCCGGTGGCGCGCGAGCGCGCCGGGTCCACACGGTAGAACCGCTCGAAGACGCGGTCCCGGTCCTTTTCGGATATCCCGATGCCCTGGTCGGTCACCGCGATCTCGATCAGGTCGCCGCCGGGCACGGAGACACGGCGCCCGGCGATCCCGACGCGGGTGCGTGCCGGGGAGTAGTTGACGGCGTTCTCGACGAGGTTGCCCAGGGCCGCGGCGAGCTGGCCGCGGTTTCCCCATACGTGCAGGTCATCAGCACCGCCGACGGCCATGGTGATCTGTTTCGTGCCGGCCTGCTGGCGGCAGCGGTCCATCGCCTCGGCGACCAGCTCGTCGACCCGGACCGGCTCGGCGTCCTCCAGCGGGTTGTCGTTCTGCACCCGGGAGAGGTCGATGAGCTCCTGGACGAGGTTGGTCAGGCGGGTGGCCTCGTTCTGCATCCGGCCGGCGAAGCGCTCGACCGCCTCGGGGTCGTCGCTGGCGTCCATCACGGCCTCGGAGAGCAGCGACAGGGCGCCGACGGGCGTCTTGAGCTCATGGCTGACGTTGGCCACGAAGTCACGGCGGACCGCCTCTATGCGACGGGCCTCCGTGAGGTCCTCGACCAGCAGCAGGACGAGCCGGGAGCCGAGCGGGGCGACCCGGGCGGAGACCGCGAGGGCCTCGCCGCGGCCGGTGCCGCGGCGTGGCAGATCCAGCTCGACCTGGCGTATCTCGCCGTCCCTGCGGGTGTCGCGGGCCATCTGCATCATCGGCTCGACGGCGAGCTTGCCGCCGCGGACCAGCCCGAGGGCGTAGGCAGCGGAGCTGGCCTTGACGACGGAGTCGGCCTCGTCGAGGACCACGGCGGAGGAGCGGAGCACCGACAGCACGGTGTCGACCCCGGGGGGCAGCACGGCTTCCGTGTGCAGCGAGGTGCGGGTGGGTTTGGCCTGGTCACGCTCGCTCCAGCGGAACGCCAGCATGGCGAAGACACCGGTGCAGAGCCCGGCGATCGCAGCCACTGCGGCGACGGCCGCGTCCACGTTCATGACTCCAGGTTATGCGCCGGATCGGACACTTCCCCAGCCATGCGGGGCTCTGCTCGAACAGCCGTCGCCCAGAGTTCACCGTGCCGTCCACGCCGGTTCACTCCGGAGGCCGGTGCGGGGCGTGCGGCCGCCCGGCGGGTGTCCCTGGGGAAACCGGCGCTCGCGCCCTGCCGCTGTGGCGCTCGGCCAGGTGAACCGCGGGGCAGCCCCCGGGGCCGTGGATGCGTCGCCCAGAGTTCACCTTCACGTCGGTGCCGGTTCACCCGCGGTGGCACCGCAGGTCGCGCGGTACCCGCAGGGTGACGGTGCGGGTGGCGGACCGGTTCCGCACCGATGCGCGGCCGGACACCCTGAGCGACCGCGGGGCGACGACCTCCGGAGCACCGGCACCACGGAGTACCGGCTCCGAGGAGCACCGCCCTTCCGGGGCACGGGCCGCGCGGGCACCGGCCGTGAGAGCGTGGGCACAGGTCACCCTGCACCCCGTTCCACCTCCCACCCCACGCCCCACCACCACATCGAAGCGAGAGAAGGTCAAGATGCGGGACGCGTACCACGAGGAGCTGGATTCGATCGGCGAGGGCCTGGTCGAGATGGCCCGGCTCGTCGGCTCCGCGATCGGGCGCGCCACCACGGCGATCCTCGACGCGGACCTCAAGCTGGCCGAGAACGTCATCGCCGCCGACGAGAAGGTCGACGATCTCCAGCGCGATCTGGAGGCCCGCGCGATCGCCCTGCTGGCGCGGCAGCAGCCGGTCGCCACCGATCTGCGGATCGTCGTCACCTCGCTGCGGATGAGCGCCGACCTGGAGCGCTCCGGCGACCTGGCCCAGCACGTGGCCAAGCTGGCCCGGCTGCGCTTCCCGGAGACGGCCGTGCCGCGCGATCTGCACGCCACCATCCTGGAGATGGGGCAGCTGGCGCAGCGCCTGATGGCCAAGGCCGCCGAGGTCATCATCACCAAGGACGTCGATCTCGCGCTCCAGCTGGAGCAGGACGACGACGCGATGGACACGATGCACCGCACGCTCTTCCAGCACCTGATGGACGACCGCTGGAAGCACGGCATCGAGACGGCCGTGGACGTGACCCTGCTGGGCCGCTACTACGAGCGCTTCGCGGACCACGCGGTCTCCGTCGCGAAGCGGGTCGTTTACCTCGTGACCGGCGAGCACGCCGACGAGCTGGCCCCGCCGACGGCCGTGGAAGGCGCATAGCCGAGGCGCGGGAGAAGGGCGCGAGTCCGCCCCGTGAAGCGCCGCGCGCCGTTGACGTGTGCCTCCACGCGCCGTTGACGCGCCTCGTCCCCCGGGCTTGCAATGGGCACCAGGTGACCCCTAGGAGGCAATGCATGGCACCCATGGCGGACTCCCCCGTTTCCGCGCCCCACGTCGCTCCGCAGCCACCGCACTCCCTGCGCGCCGGTTGCGCCTGCGGCCCCGGCTGTAGCTGCGGCTGCCAGTCGGGCGGATCGTGCCAGTGCGGCGGCGGCTGCTAGCGACCGTCACGGCACGGCGCCCCTACGGCACAGCGCCACCGCGGCCCCGACCGGTCGATCGTCCGGTCGGGGCCGCTGCCGTGTTCCGGATTGCCCGGCCCCCTGCTTACGGGCCGGGCCTGTTGCGGAGCCGGGTCACAGGCTGATCGACAGCGGATGGATCTCGTCCGCCTTATGGCCGGTGCGCTCGTGGATGCGCTGGACGGCGCCCGCCGAGGGCGCTTCCGACAGACAGAACACATCGCCGGAGTCGGTGTCGGCCCAGGCGTGTTCGAAGGTCACGCCTTCCTCGCTCTGGATCGCGAGGTCGGCCTGGTGCGCCGCGTTGAGCTGGTCGGGCGTCACGCCCTTCATGCCGTGATGGATGTCCATGAACTTGGGCATCGCGCTCATCCTTCCGGTTGCAGACGAATGCGGCCCCTCTTCCATGCTGCATCCCCAGGCGCAGGCCGCATCCACAGACGCGGTCCGCCTCTGCCGACGCGGTCGTCACCACGGCGCACACCACGCAAAGGCCCCCGCCGGCAGCGAAAGCCGCGGACGGGGGCCGTGCGGTGCGGGGTGTTACTTCTTCTTCCCCTGGTTCTTCACTGCCTCGATGGCGGCCTTGGCGGCCTCCGGGTCGAGATAGGTGCCGCCGCGCTTGACGGGGCGGAAGTCGGCGTCCAGCTCGTAGGCGAGCGGGATGCCGGTGGGGATGTTCAGGCCGGCGATGTCCTCGTCGGAGACGCCGTCGAGGTGCTTGACCAGGGCGCGCAGGCTGTTGCCGTGGGCGGCGACCAGGACCGTCTTACCGGCGAGGAGGTCCGGGACGATGCCGTCGTACCAGTACGGCAGCATGCGGTGGACGACGTCCTTGAGGCACTCGGTCCTCGGGCGCAGCTCCGGCGGGATCGACGCGTAGCGCGGGTCGTGGGCCTGGGAGAACTCGGAGTCGTCGTCGAGCGGGGGCGGCGGGGTGTCGTACGAGCGGCGCCAGAGCATGAACTGCTCCTCGCCGAACTCGGCCAGCGTCTGTGCCTTGTCCTTGCCCTGGAGCGCACCGTAGTGGCGCTCGTTCAGCCGCCAGCTGCGGTGGACCGGGATCCAGTGCCGGTCGGCGGACTCCAGGGCCAGCTGCGCGGTGCGGATGGCGCGCTTCTGGAGGGAGGTGTGCACTACGTCGGGGAGCAGGCCGGCGTCCTTGAGCAGCTCTCCGCCGCGGACTGCCTCCTTCTCGCCCTTCTCGTTGAGATTGACGTCCACCCAGCCGGTGAACAGGTTCTTCGCGTTCCACTCGCTCTCGCCGTGGCGGAGGAGGATCAGCTTGTACGGTGCGTCGGCCATGGCGTCGAGCGTAATCCAAGTCCGCGCAGCGCCTTGCGCGGGTCCAGGACCTGGGCTTCCCGATGCCGATTGATGCTTCGCGTCAATTGAGTGGCGGCGGGGAGCGCCCCGTATGTAGGTTGCGCTCGTCGCTTGAGCCACTTACCAACACGCCCGTACTCCGCGGCCACCGCTCACGCGGAGCCGCTCCCGGCCGTCCGCCGTACCGCCCGCTTCGCTCTCCGCATCTCTGCCACGCACCGCACCGCACCACATCGTCACTCCACGGGGGAAATGTCATGTCCGCATCCACAACGAGTCCCTCCGGGCCGGCCCGTCTCCGGCGCGCCGCCAGGGAGAGCGTCTCCGGTCTCCCCCGGCAGTTCTGGTGGCTGTGGACCAGCACCTTGATCAACCGGCTGGGGGCGTTCGTCGCCACCTTCCTCGCCCTCTATCTGACCGTCGAGCGCGGCCACTCGGCCTCGTACGCGGGCCTGGTCGGTGCGCTCTACGGGCTCGGCGGAGTGATCTCGTCCGTGGGCGCCGGGGTGCTGACCGACCGGCTCGGCCGCCGGCCCACCATGCTGATCGCCCAGCTGTCGACGGCAGCGTCCGTGGCGCTGCTCGGCTTCATGGAGAGCCCGGTCGCCATCGCGGCGGTGGCGGGCGTGGTCGGCATGGCGACCAACGCCTCCCGCCCCGCCGTGCAGGCGATGATGGCGGACATCGTCGCCCCCGAGGACCGGGTCCGCGCCTTCTCCCTCAACTACTGGGCGATCAACCTCGGCTTCGCCGTCTCGTCCACCGCCGCCGGACTCATCGCCCAGCACGGCTACTTGGTCCTCTTCCTGGGCGAGGCCACGCTCGTCCTGGGCTGCGCGCTGATCGTCTTCTGGAAGCTCCCCGAATCGCGCCCCACCGCGAGCGCCCCGGCCGGGCAGGACGCCGGCGCGGCCCCCGCCCCCGTCTCCATGCTGACCGTCCTGCGCGACGGCCGTTTCATGACCGTGGTCGGCCTCAACCTGCTGCTCGCTCTGCTCTTCCAGCAGGCGTACGTGTCGATGCCCGTGTCGATGGGTCAGGACGGCTTCTCCAGCGCCGACTTCGGCCTGGTCATCGCGGTCAACGGCGTCCTCGTCGTGCTGCTCCAGATCCCCGTGACGCGCTTCATCGAACACCGCAGCCCGGCGATGCTCCTCATCTGCTCGGCCCTGCTCACCGGTTACGGCTTCGGGCTCACCGCGCTGGCGGGCTCGGTCGCCATGTACGCGGTCGCCGTCGCCGTCTGGACCCTCGGCGAGATCATCAACTCCCCCACCCAGATGGGCCTGGTGGTGCGGCTGTCCCCGCTGCACGGCCGCGGCCGCTACCAGGGCATGTACTCCCTGTCCTGGTCGATCGCCTCCCTGGCCGCCCCGTTGCTCGGCGGCACGGTGATCGACCACTACGGCGCCGATGCGCTGTGGACCGGCTGCGCGGTGATCGGCACGGTGGCCGCTCTGGGCTACGGCCTGCTGCTGCGGAGCCTGCCGGGGCAGGCGGGCGCCGGAGCGGTGGCCGGCTCCCCCACGGACACGACGCCGGCTTCGGCCATGGCACCGGTGCCGGAGGACGCCACGTCGGGTCCGGCAGCCAGGGTCGCGGCCGCGGCTACGGCTACGGCTACGGCTACGGTTTCCGCCCAGGCGTCGGCGCGGCCTTCGAAGGCGGAGTAGGGGCCGGCGGTCCGAGCGGGCGGGTGCCCGGCCGGGGCGGTCCGGCCGGGCACCCGCCCGTCATCGTGGCGTTCAGGCCTGTGCGAAACGCTCAGGCCGCGGTGCCGAAGTGCACGGTCTTCGCGGTCAGGAGGAAGACGTCGGGGCGCCGGTCGACGCCCGCCGGGTCGGCCGGGTCGAGGAGCCGGTCCAGGGTCGTCAGGTCCACGTCGTCCAGGAGGCCGGCGAGCGTGTCGCGGCAGCGCTCCAGGGACCGCCGGGCCGAGAGCCGTACGGGCTGCTCCGGGCCGTCGGCCTGCGGCGCGGGGTGGTCCACGAGGAAGGTCTTGCTCCGTACGGCGGTGAGCCCCGCGGCCCGCAGCATGCCGGACCAGCTCTCCACCACCGGCACCGCTCCGGGCAGCTCGGCCCGCATCCGGCTGAAGCGGTCGGCCATCGCCACGTCGAGCCGCTCCTGTAGGCCGGGGCGGCCGAATCCCAGGTCGCGCGGCAGCCAGCGGGGCGGCAGACCGCCCTCGACGACGGCCAGCACACCGCCGGGGGCGAGCAGCCCGGCCAGCTGGTCCAGCGCGCCCTGCTGGTCGCCCACGTGGTGCACGACCTGCGCGGTCCACACCAGGTCCGCCGGGCCCAGGCCGGCGAGCCCGGCCGGGAACTCGGCCGCCTGGGTCCGCAGCCGGACGCCGAGCCGCTCGGCCCGTTCCGCGGCGCGGGCCAGCAGCTCCGGTGTGCCGTCCACCGCGGTGACCTCGGCCTCGGGAAAGACCGACGCCATCCGGCAGGCCGCGACGCCCGGGCCGCTGCCGATGTCCAGGATGCGGCGCGGGCTCAGATCGCCGAGCTCCGCCAGGGCCTGGCGGACGTAGGGGCTGTGGGTCTCGCCCTCCAGTTCCAGCAGGTCGGCCATCGCGGCCCAGTCGAAGTCGTCGTCGTGGCCGTGGTGGTGGGGGTGGCCGTGATCGTGGGAGTGGTCGTCGTGCCGGGCTTGTGTCGTGGTCATCGCATCTGCTCCAGCCGTTCGATCGCCATCAGTACGTCTCGTCCCGCCGGTCCGGGTGACCAGTGCGTCTTCCATGGGTGAGCACCTCCTGGCGCCGACCATGCGCTCAGGAGGAGGAAGGGAGCAAACCTTGTTGCCGCTTCGGCAATAACGTCCCGTACGCGGGGCTTACGCCTCCGCACCGCCGTTCCGCGTCAGATGCGTGAACGCGTCCAGGTTGCGGGTGGATTCGCCGCGGGAGACCCGCCAGGCGTACTCCTTGCGGATGGCGGTGGCGAAGCCCATTTCCAGCAGGGTGTTGAAGCTGCCGTCGGCGTTCTCCAGCACCGTGCCGAGGATGCGGTCGAGTTCGTCGGGGGTGACGGCGGCCAGCGGGAGCTTGCCCACGAGGTAGATGTCACCGAGCTTGTCGATCGCGTAACTGACGCCGTAGAGACGGGTGTTGCGTTCGAGGAGCCAGCGGTGCACGGCCTCGTGGTTCTCGTCGGGGTGGCGGACGACGAAGGCGTTGATGGAGAGGGAGTGCCTGCCGACGATGAGCGAACAGGTCGTGGAGAGCTTGCGGGTGCCGGGGAGCTTGATGACGTAGGTGCCGTCGGAGGGCGACTCCCATTCGAGCTCGGCGTCGGCCAGGGTCCGCTCGATCACGGTCCGCGCCGTCGGAATCGTCCCGGCCGTGGTGCTGCCCACCACACCGCTCGTCTCTCGCTCGTCACCCATGGAGGGATCGTAGGTGACGGCGGTGTTCCTGCACGGCGGCGGTGTAGACGTCGCCCGTTGCCGCGGCGGCGGTGTCCCAGCCGAAGGACTGGGCGTGGCGCGCGGCGTCGGTGCCCATACGGGTGGGCAGGGCCGGGTCCGCGACGAAACGGCCGAGTGCGCGGGCGTAGTCGGCCGGGTCGTGGCCGGCGACGAGGAATCCGCTGACGCCGTCGCGTACGGCCACCGGCAGACCGCCGACCGCGGCCGCGACGACCGGGGTGCCACAGGCCTGGGCCTCGATGGCGACCAGTCCGAAGGATTCGCTGTACGAGGGCATGACCAGCACGGATGCGGCGCGGTACCAGTCGGCGAGCTGTTCCTGGCCGACCGGCGGGCGGAACTGCACCAGGTCGGCGATGCCGAGCCGGGCGGCCAGCTTCTGGAGCCCCTCGGGCTTGGCCAGGCCGCTGCCGCTGGGCCCGCCGACCACGGGCACGACCAGCCGCGAGCGCAGCGAGGGGTCCTCGGTCACCAGGGCGGCGGCGGCGCGCAGCAGGATGTCGGGAGCCTTCAGCGGCTGTATGCGGCCGGCGAAGAGCGGAATGATCGCGTCCTGCGGCAGGCCGAGGCGGGCGCGGGCGGCGGCCCGGCTCTCGGCGACCTCGCCGCCGGTGGGCCGGAAGCGGTCGAGGTTGACGCCGGGGTGCACCACGGCGACCTTGCCGGGCTCGGCCTCGTAATGCCGGGCGAGTTCGCCCGCTTCCTCGGCGGTGTTGGCTATCAGACGGTCCGCGGCGCGGACGATCTGTGTCTCGCCGATCACCCGGGCGGCCGGTTCGGGGGCGTCGCCGACGGCCAGCGCGGCGTTCTTGACCTTGGCCATGGTGTGCATCGCGTGCACCAGCGGGACGCCCCAGCGCTCGGCGGCCAACCAGCCGACATGGCCGGAGAGCCAGTAGTGGGAGTGCACCAGGTCGTAGTAACCGGGGCGGTGGCCGGCCCAGGCCTGCATCACGCCGTGGGTGAAGGCGCACAGCTGGGCGGGCAGCTCCTCCTTGGCCAGGCCCTCGTACGGGCCGGCGTCCACATGCCGTACGAGGACGCCCGGGGCGAGCTCGACGGCCGGCGGGAGGGTGCCGGTGGTGGCGCGGGTGAAGATCTCCACCTCGATGTTGATCGAGGCGAGCTTCTTGGCCAGCTCGACGATGTAGACGTTCATGCCGCCGGCGTCGCCCGTCCCGGGCTGGTGCAGCGGGGAGGTGTGGACGCTGAGCATGGCCACCCGGCGGGGACGGCGCGGGCTGCCGGGCAGGCGCAGGCGGCCCTGGCCCGCGAACTGGCCGGGGGGCCGACTGCGGAGCCGGGACACGTATGGGCTCACGTCGAGCTACCTCCTAGGCGAGGCGGGCGGCACGCCTCCGACCCCCTGCAACAACACACCCCGGCCATCCATTTCCGTCCGGCGCGCTCCGGCCGTACTTTGCCAAAGCGTGACCAAGTGTGGCCCGGGTACCGCGGCGGGCGGATTTCCCGCGTCCACCCCATACCCTCGAGGGCATGGTCCGCCGCCCCACGGTCTCCGCCGCCGCCCTCATACCCCCGCCGTCCCGGCCCGTCGGAACCGCCACCCGCGGGACCACCAACCCCAACCGGCTGCGCCGCATGGACCGCTGGATAGCGGCCGAACACGGCGCCGAGCTGCGCCGCGCCGCCGACCCCGTGGCGGTCGACCTCGGCTACGGCGCCGCGCCCTGGACCGCGGTGGAGCTGCTGGGCCGGCTGCGTACGGTCCGCCCGGACGCCCGCGTCGTCGGCATAGAGATAGATCCGGCGCGGGTCGAGGCCGCCCGGCCGTACGAGCGGCCGGGGCTGGACTTCCTCCACGGCGGCTTCGAGGTGCCGCTGCCGGGGCAGCGCAAGCGGGCACCGGTCCTCATCCGGGCCGCGAATGTGCTGCGGCAGTACGACGAGGACGAGGTGGCCGCCGTGTGGCGGCGGCTGTGCGCACGGCTGGCGCCCGGCGGGCTGCTGATAGAGGGCACCTGCGACGAGATCGGGCGGCGGCACGTGTGGGTGGCGCTGGGCCCCGAGGGGCCCCGCACGGTCACCTTCGCCGCCCGGCTCGGCTCCCTCCAGACACCCTCCGACCTGGCGGAACGCCTCCCGAAAGCGCTGATCCACCGCAATGTGCCGGGCGAGCCGGTCCATGCCTTCCTGCGGGACTTCGACCGCGCCTGGGCCACCGCCGCCCCGCTCGGCGCCCTCGGCGCCCGCCAGCGGTGGCGCGCCGCCGTACAGGCCCTGGCCACGGACTGGCCGCTGACCGGTGACCCGCGGCGCCGGCGCCAGGGGGAGGTCACGGTGCGGTGGGAGGCGCTGGCTCCTCGGGGCAGTGCGGTGGCACGCGCCCATCCGTAGGGGCGGGCGTCTCTCGACAGGGGCGGGCGTATTCCCCTAGGGACGGCCGCGTCTCCGCAGGGGCGGGCGCGTCTCCACACGGGCGGGCGCATCCCTTTTCTCTGCGGTCAGGACCGGCTTCTACGCGGTCAGGACCGGGTGCCCGAGTGTCCCCAGCTCCCGCAGCCGCCGCTCCGTCTGCGACCCGCGCTCGGCCGTGTACGTCACCAGCGCCTGGTCCGGATCGGTGCTCAGCCGGAAGCTCTCGAAGGTGACGAAGAGCTCGCCGACGTGCGGATGCACAATGCGCTTGGCACCGCGCAGGCACTCGTGCACCGACTGTGTCTCCCAGATCCGCCGGAAGTCCCGGCTGTGCAGGAGGAGTTCATTGACCACCTCGCAGATCCGCGGGTCCTCGGGGTGCCGCCCGCTCTCGGCGCGCAGATTGCCGACCACCTCCACGGCCTTCGCCTCCCAGTCCGGGTGCAGGTCGCGCGCCGCCGGGTCGAGGAAGACCAGCAGCGCGGTGTTCCGCCGGTCCGGGGCGAGCGCCGGCAGGTCGAAGGCGACCCGGCCGCCGAGCGTGTTCCAGGCCAGGATGTCCAGGCCGCGGCCGAGGACCATGGCCGGGACGGTGGTCTCCATCGCGTCCAGGAGCTGCTGGATCTCGGGGCGCACGGTCTGCCGGGGCCCGGCGCACGGGCCGCGGTCCGAGCCCGGGGCGGCAACGCAGTCCGCCGTACGGCGCCGGGGGACGGCGATGTTGCGCAGATACGTCACTTCGCCGCCGGACAGCCGCAGCGCCCGCGCGATCGCGTCCAGGACGGAGTCGGAGATGGCGGGCGCACGGCCCTGCTCGATCCGGGTGTAGTAGTCGACGCTGATGCCGGCGAGCTGGGCGACCTCCTCGCGCCGCAGCCCGCGCACCCGGCGGCGGCCGACCCCGCCGGGCAGGCCGAGGTCCGCCGGGTCGAGCGCCGCCCGGCGCGCCTTGAGGAACGAACTGATCTCGATTTCGGCGTGCAGCATCGGTCCAGTATGCGACGCACGGCCGGTCGGGTGGTTCCGCCGGACCCAGGCTGTGACGGGCCTGGTCCGCTCCTCGTACGGACAGCAAGGTGGTGCACATACGACTCAGGCGCCCCGGAGGCCGCTCCGGCACGCCCCGGGGACGGCCCCTGAGAACTCGCATAAGGAGCAGCTCATGCAGCGCAGGATCCTCGGCGGTACCGGCATCTCGGTCAGCGAGTACGCGCTCGGCGCGATGATGCTCGGCGCCTGGGGCAACACCGATCACGACGACTGCGTACGGATCGTGCACCGTGCGCTGGACGCCGGCATCAACTTCGTGGACACCGCGGACGTGTACGCCGCGGGCGAGTCCGAGGAGATCGTCGGCAAGGCGCTCAAGGGGCGCCGCGAGGACATCGTCCTGGCCACCAAGTTCTTCAACTCGATGGGACCGGACGCCAACCACGGCGGCAACTCCCGGCGTTGGATCATCCGCGCGGTGGAGGACAGCCTGCGCCGGCTGGGCACCGACTATCTCGACCTCTACCAGGTGCACCGCCCCGACCCGGCAACCGACCTCGACGAGACGCTCTCCGCGCTCTCCGACCTCGTACGGTCCGGCAAGGTGCGGGCGATCGGCACCTCCACCTTCCCGGCCGAGCAGCTCGTCGAGGCGCAGTGGACCGCCGAGCGCCGCGGCCACCTCCGCTTCCGTACCGAGCAGCCGCCGTACTCGATGCTGGCGCGCGGGGCGGAGCGGGGGGTGCTGCCGACCGCGCAGCGCTACGGCATGGGCGTGCTGACCTGGGGCCCGCTCAGCGCCGGCTGGCTCTCCGGCCGCGATCTCTCGGCCAGTTCGCGCGCGGGGCTGGAGAGCCAGAAGTTCGATCTGTCGGTGCCGGAGAACGCCCGTAAGGCGGAGGCGGTCGCCGCGCTCTCGAAGCTCGCGGCGGAAGCGGGCCTGACGCTGCCGCATCTGGCGACCGCCTTCGTACGGTCCCACCCGGCGGTGACCTCCGTGATCATCGGCCCGCGCACCCTCGACCAGCTCGACAACATGCTGGAGGGCTCCGAGGTGACGCTCGGCGCGGACGTCCTGGACCGGATCGACGCGATCGTCCCGCCGGGCACCGACCTCAACCCGGCCGACAGCTACTACCTGCCGCCGGCCCTCGCGGACGCCTCCCTGCGGCGCCGCTGAACCAGGAGCGGGGGCCGCCCATGGGCACGGGGCGGCCCCGGCCGCATCTCCCCTCCCCGCAATGCGCCGCGGCCGGGGGGCGGCTAATCCACGGAAATGAATGCCTTCTTGTTTGTCCTTTTCCCTTGCCCGGAACGCCGGGCCGCCACTGCCTCTGCGGACAGCCCACCCCGCCGGAACCGGACACAAAGAAGCCCCTCACATGTGGTGAGGGGCTTCCGGTTTATGCAAAAAATTCACTTGGCCTTTTGGTAAGCCTCACGAATCTCGGCGGGCACCCGGCCACGGTCGCTGACGTTGTACCCGCTCGACTTGGCCCAGGCCCGGATCGCGGCAGTGTCCTCATTACCGGCGGCTGCCGCCTTGCGCGGCTTACGGCCCTTCCCGGTCTTGCGGCCGGCCTTCAAGAACGGCCCCACTGCTTCCAGCAGCTGGTCGTAACTGTCCGGACTCAAATCGATCTCGTAAGTCACACCGTCAAGAGAAAGAGTGTGCGTAGCGGCCTCGGTGGACTCTTCGCCCGTGAGGTCGTCCGTGTAGATGGTGATTACCTTCTGTGCCATGCAGGCAGTGTAAACCCCTGAAATTAGCAGGCCGGCCCTTTCCCCGGCCTGCTGGTGCGACGAACTGGTTGACGGGAAAAATCCTCCGGTCCGGGCTTCGTTGCGGCAGGTGGCACTTCAAGGGACCGGCGCAGAAACGGGGCAGGACGTACGGGGGACATGGCCCATGTGAGGAGACATGGTCACGATTCCCGATCGCCCGTCAGCGTCGAATCGTGACCGATGTGGCGAGCGACGGAACCGCTGACGCAGAGGCCTCGCGCACCACCGCGCGCTCAGCCGGCGGCAGCGCCGAACCACTTGGGCAGCTGGTCGAGCAGACTCTGCTGATCTTCACCGACCCACGCCACATGGCCGTCCGGCCGCAGCAGCACCGCGGGAGCGTCCAGTTCCTCGCTGACGTCGACGACGTGGTCGACCCGGTCCGCCCAGCCCGCCACCGAGAGCCGGCCGGTCTGGTCGAGCAGCAGTCCGCGGCCGCCGTGCATCAGCCCGTAGAGGCGCCCGCGCTTCAGCCCCACGTCCCGCATCCGGCGGCCGAGAAGTTCGTGGCCCGCGCCGAAGTCGTAACGGACCCCGATCGCGATGATCTTCTCCGTCAGATGCCGGTTCACGTCCTCGAAGTCCATCAGCTCCGCCACCAGCCGGCGCACCGACCGGGCACCCGCGTCCGTGGACATCAGCACCATCTGCGCACGGGTGTTGTCCAGCACATCGGCGGCCACCGGGTGCCGTTCGGCGTGGTAGCTGTCCAGCAGCCCCTCCGGTGCCCAGCCGTTGACCGTGGCGGCCAGCTTCCAGCCGAGGTTGAACGCGTCCTGGATCCCGAGGTTGAGCCCCTGCCCGCCGGTCGGCGGGTGGATGTGCGCCGCGTCGCCGGCCAGCAGCACCCGGTCGATCCGGTAGCGCTCGGCCTGCCGGGTGGCGTCGCCGAAGCGGGAGAGCCAGCGCGGCGAGTGCACGCCGAAGTCGGTGCCGGCGTATGCCCGCAGCTGTTGCTTGAACTCCTCGAGGGTCGGCGGGACCGTGCGGTCCTCGGCCACCCCCTCGGCGGGCACGACGACGCGGTACACCCCGTCGTCCCCCATGGGCCCGGCGCCGAACCGAAGTTGGGTCTTGCGGACCTCGGCCATCACGGCGGCCAGCGTCTCCGGCGGCACGGCCACCTCCATCTCGCCCAGCAGCGTCTCGACCCTGCTGGGCTCACCGGGGAAGCCGACGCCGAGCAGCTTGCGCACCGCGCTGCGGCCGCCGTCGCAGCCGACGAGGTAGCGCGAGCGCAGCTGCGTGGAGTCGGCCAGCTCGACGGTCACCCCCTGGTCGTCCTGGCTCAGCCCGACCAGTTCGCAGCCGCGCCGGATCTCGACGCCGGCTTCGAGGGCGTGCTCGGTCAGCAGGCGATCGGTGGTGGGCTGCGGGATACCGAGGACGTACGCATGTGCGGTGTCCAGCCGCTCCGGCGACGGCTTGGCGATGCCGGCGAAGAAACCACCGGCCGGATACTGCTTGCCGAGCGCGAGGAACCGCTCCAGCAGACCGCGCTGGTCCATCACCTCGATGCTGCGCGCGTGCAGGCCGAGCGCGCGGACATATGCGGTCGGCTCCGTCTCCTTCTCCAGCACGACCACGTGCACACCGTGCAGCCGCAATTCGCACGCCAGCATCAACCCGGTCGGTCCACCGCCGGCAACGATCACGTCGATCATCAAAACCCCCGCCTCACCACGTCGCATTCTTCGAAGCCGACTCCGCCGGTTCTGGCTTCGGCCGGTGATTCTGCGGCACGACGGGGGTCTTGCCGCAAGCCCCCCGGTGCGCTATATGTTAAGAGTGGCGAGGAGTGGGTGATCTTCTTTCCTTCGTGAGGCCCCTATCGAGCCCCTTGTCGAGCCCTTGCCGAGCCCCTCCGTGAGCCCGGCGTCCTGGCGCATCGCGCCGCACCGGTTCTCCCCCGCATCCACGTCACCCTCGCAGTCCCTCCCCGGTGGCGTGGAAAGCACTGAGCAGTGCGTCGACCAGCTCCTTGTCCCGCTCCTGCGTGAGGTAACCGCGTGCAGCGGCAGGGGGCGCCCACAGCATCCGGTCGACCTCGTCGTTCGGCTCGAACGCGCCGCCGGTGGCTTCGGCCGCCCAGTAGCGGACCTCCTTGGGGCGGTCGTCGACCAAGTACCGGAGGGTGGCCAGCTCCGGGCCGAGTTCGCAGGTCATGCCGGTCTCTTCGAGCGTTTCCCGCACCGCCGCATGCCGGGGGTCCTCCCCGCGCTTCAGCTTGCCCTTCGGGTGGGACCAGTCTCCCCACTTCGGGCGTCTGATCAGGGCAAGTTCGATGCCGTCGCCTGACGATGACCGGCGCCACAGGACGCATCCCGCCGCGCGAATGGGCTTCTGAGGCACCGTCACATCATCACCTCCTCCCGGTCCGCCGTGCCGTTCGCCGTTCCGGTTCCCCGGCGTATTCCTCGCTCCTCGCTCCTCGCTCCTCGCTCCTCGGCCCTTTCCGGTCTTCGGTCCGTGCTCTGGTCTTCCGTCCGTGCTCAGCTCTTGCGCTCCGGGGTCCGCGGCAGCCATACCCGGCCGAAGGCGAACCGGGCCGCCTCCACCTCGTGCCGCTGGTCGGCGTGCAGCACTCCCAGGGCGTACGCCGTGGCCGGGGCGATCCGCGGGGTGCGGGCCGCCGCGGCGGCGGCTGCGGCGGCCTCCGCGGCGTCGCGGTGCCACTCCAGCGCCCGGCCGGCCTCCGCCAGGCGGGTGTCGGCGTACTCCGGCGCGAGCACCTCCCGGGCGTAACGGCTCAGCCGTACCAGCATCCGGACCTGGTGCCAGGGCGCGTCCTGGCGCTGGTCGGCGGAGAGCGCCGCGGCGTTGTACGGGTAGCCCGCGCGGGACAGCGGCAGTGCGGCGACCGCCTCGGCGAGCTGTCGGTGCGCCTGCTCGGCGAGTGGCGGCAGCGCCTCACCGGCCGAGCGCTCGGCGGCCGTACGGGTCAGCGGCGCCTCGGAGGCGAGCACCGCCACGGAGTCGGCGACGGCGTGGAAGCGGGAGGAGCCCAGGGCCTGCAACGCGGCGGAGTGGGCGCGGGTGCGGGCGAGGGTGAGCTGGCGGTCCAGCAGCGCTCCGGCCCGCGCGGCACCGGCCGACAGCGCGCCGTCATCCGGTTCGGCGGCGGGAGCCGATGACGCGGTGGCGGGCGGACCGGCGGCCCGTGCGGCCGGTCCGGTGGCGGAGCTCGTGGTTGTACGGTCTCCCCGTTTGGCGCGGTCCGGCCGGCCCTGTCGGTCGGACCGGTCGGGGCGCTCGCCGCGGCCCGTCAGCCGCTGAAGTGCCGCCATGAGCCGCTCGCGGCGGGCGGCGCAGGCCTGTTCGCGGGCGAGGGTGCCGGACAACCAGCCCAGTTCGGAACGGAGTTGGTCGGCCCAGGCCTCCTCGGTCAGCGGGCGGAAGGTGTGCAGGGTGGCACTGATCCGGCGGGCGGCGCGGCGCAGCTGCCAGGCGGCCTCGCCGGCGCCCTCCGCGTCTGAACCGCTCTCCCGGTGCAGGCGCAGGCTGCGCAGAAAGTCCGCGGACTGCTGGTGCAGATAGCCGGCGAGCACCTCCTCGGCCGTACGGGCGGCGAGGACGGTGCTGATGTCGCCGCCGGGGCCGGTGCCGTCGTCGCCGGGGGAGCCGGGGGTCATAAGCGGCCGGTGCACGGAGCCGTCCCGTCCGCAGGAGGCGTCGTCCGGCCCGTGGATGCCGTCGTCGCCTCCGTACGGGCCGTCCACCACCGCGGAACGGGCTCCGGGCGCTGCGCCGAAGTCGTATCCGGTTCCGATGAGGCCCGCCGGCCCTCCGGTCGGCTGGTCATGTCGCTGGGCCACGCCGGCGCCTCCGGGCGTCAATGAGCATTTCCTGAATGTTGCGCAGCGGCGCGCCGTCCGCGTCCACCGCATGCCGGGTCCAGTCGCCGTCCGGGCCCAGGTGCCAGGAGGACGTGGAGCCGGACATCCCCGTCTCCAGCATCCGGTTCAGGGAGGCGCGGTGCGCCGGGTCGGCGACCCGCACCAGTGCCTCGATCCGGCGGTCCAGGTTCCGGTGCATCATGTCGGCGCTGCCCAGCCACACTTCGGGCTCGCCGCCGTTGCCGAAGATGAAGACCCGGGAGTGTTCCAGGAAGCGGCCGAGGATGCTGCGGACGCGGATGTTCTCGCTCAGGCCGGGGACTCCCGGGCGCAGCGCACAGATTCCGCGCACCAGGACATCGACCGGCACACCGGCCTGGGAGGCGCGGTAGAGCGAGTCGATGACGGCCTCGTCGACCATCGAGTTGACCTTCATGCGGACGTAGGCAGGACGGCCCGCCCGCTGGGTCGCGATCTCCTTCTCGATGCGCTGCACCAGGCCGTCCCGCAGGGACTTGGGGGCGACCAGGAGACGGCGGTAGGTCTCCCGGCGTGAGTAGCCGGAGAGCCGGTTGAAGAGATCGGAGAGGTCGGCGCCGACCTGCGGGTCGGCGGTGAGCAGGCCGAGGTCCTCGTAGAGCCGGGCCGTCTTGGGGTGGTAATTGCCGGTCCCCACATGGGAGTAGCGGCGCAGCATCTCGCCTTCCTGGCGGACGACGAGGGAGAGCTTGCAGTGTGTCTTGAGGCCGACCAGGCCGTAGACGACATGGCAGCCGGCCTCCTCCAGCTTGCGCGCCCACTTGATGTTGGCCTGTTCGTCGAAACGGGCCTTGATCTCGACGAGGACGAGCACCTGCTTGCCGGATTCCGCGGCGTCTATCAGCGCGTCCACGATCGGCGAGTCGCCGGAGGTGCGGTAAAGCGTCTGCTTGATCGCGAGCACGTCCGGGTCGGCGGCGGCCTGCTCCAGGAACGCCTGGACAGAGGTGGAGAAGGAGTCGTAGGGGTGGTGGAGGAGGACGTCGCGGTTGCGCAGGGCGGCGAAGATGTCCGGCGCGGACGCCGACTCCACCTCGGCGAGGTCGCGGTGGGTGCCGGCGACGAACTTGGGGTACTTGAGCTCGGGCCGGTCCAGCGCTCCTATGCCGAAGAGGCCGGTCAGGTCCAGCGGGCCGGGCAGCGGATAGACCTCGGCGTCGGAGACCTTCAGCTCCTGGACGAGCAGGTCGAGCACGGCCGGGTCGATGGACTCCTCGACCTCCAGGCGCACCGGGGGCCCGAAGCGCCGCCGCATCAGCTCCTTCTCCAGGGCCTGGAGGAGGTTCTCCGCGTCGTCCTCCTCGACCTCCAGGTCTTCGTTGCGGGTGACCCGGAACATGTGGTGCGCGCGCACCTCCATGCCCGGGAACAGCTCCTCCAGGTGGGCGGCGATGACGTCCTCGATGGGGACGTAGCGCTGCGGGGATGCCTCCAGGAAGCGGGAGAGCAGCGGCGGCACCTTGACCCGCGCGAAGTGGTCATGGCCGCTGACCGGGTTGCGCACGACGACGGCCAGGTTCAGCGAGAGGCCGGAGATGTACGGGAAGGGGTGCGCGGGGTCCACCGCCAGGGGCGTGAGCACCGGGAAGATCTGCTGGCGGAAGAGGGTGAACAGGCGGGCCTGCTCCTTCTCGGTCAGCTCGGGCCAGCGGATCAGATGGATGCCGTGGTCGGCGAGCTCGGGGGCGATGTCCTGCTGGAAGCAGGCGGCATGCCGGGCCATGAGCTCACGCGAGCGGGTCCAGATCAGGTCCAGCACCTCGCGGGGCTGGAGTCCGGACGCGGAGCGGGTGGCGACGCCGGTGGCTATCCGTCGCTTGAGTCCGGCCACCCGGACCATGAAGAACTCGTCCAGGTTGCTGGCGAAAATCGCAAGGAAGTTCGCCCGTTCGAGGAGGGGGGTGGCCGGGTCCTCGGCGAGTTCGAGCACGCGCTCGTTGAAGGCCAGCCAGCTGCGCTCGCGGTCCAGGAACCGGTCGCCGGGCAGCTCCTCGCCGTCGGCGCCCACCACGCCCTCGTCCTCGTACGCATCGGGATCGGCGTCCAGGTCGGGCTCCAGTCCGGGCACCGTGCCCCGGACCGCCTGCGGGCGGTGCGCGGCGATGGAGCCCACGGAAGGCTGAGCCGAGGGGGCCGCGGCCCGCGGGGGCTGCGGGGTCGGCGTCTCGGGCTGGGCCTGTGCCTCAGCGCTGGGCTGCTGGTTCATGACCTTATTCTTCCGCGTCCTGGGGGTTCCAGGCGCGTCAGGGAATGGCGGCGGCGCGAGATGGAGCCTCGGGTGGGGGACGTTCGGCACAGCGGGCTGCATTCACCGATGCTCGCAAGCGACGTTGAATCGCCGGTGAAGCGGATATGGCGGCCAGGCAAGCGGGGTGCTACTCCCAGGCGTTTTCCGGGGCAGCCGGAGGCTGTTGCCGGGGGCCGGTGGCCGTGCCCGGGGCCGGGAGGGCTCCTGGGGCGGTGCGGTCCGGGGCCCGGTATCCGGTGCCGCCGCCGGGGTGCGTCCCCCTGTGCTTCCCCCGGGGCAGCCTTTGTCACACGCATGGTGCCTCCCGGGATGCGGAGCGCCGTGGCCCCGCATCCCGGGAGGCATGCGGGGGCCGCCGCGGCATCCCCCGTTTCCCGTCTTTGCGCCCGGGGCCGGCCGCCGGCCGGACCCGGGCCGCCCGTTTTTCGGCCGGGCCGCCCGTTCCGTTTCAGCCGGGCCGCCCGTTTCAGCCGTGCCGGCGCCGCATCACCCGGAAGGCGATCACCGTCAGCACCGCCGCCACCGCCAGCACGATCCCGGCTTCGATCCACGCCAGCGGCCAGTGCTGCGACACGGGGTGGTGCTCCATGTACTGGCCGGCCACATCGTGCTGCCGCAGACAGGCCTCGTAGCTGGGGGCGGGATCGCACGGGGCGTCGGACAGCCGGGCGCCGGACCGGGTGTAGTTGCCCTGGCCCACCATCCACGCGTCGTCCGGCAGCTGGGCCGGCCGGCTGTTCGGGAACTCGGCCGTCACGGCCGGCAGCAGGTACGGCCTGAGCTGGGCCAGCGCAACCTGCACCACCACCACGGCGGCGAGCGTGACGCCCATCGACAGCACCGTACGGCGCAGCAGCAGACCGGCCAGTACGCCGACCGCCAGGGCCAGCAGGGAGTAGGCGACGGGCACCGGGCCGAGCGACTGGAAGCCGAGGGCCGAGTACCAGTAGAAGCCGGAGACCTCGTCACCGGCGACCTGCCAGAGCCAGCTGAAGACCAGCGACAGCCCCGTGGTGGCGGTGAGGACGATCAGCGCGGGCAGACCGGTCTTCGCCGCCAGCCAGCGCAGCGGGCCGACCGACTGGGTCAGTACGAGCTTGTCGGTGCCGGCCTCCAGCTCCCGGGCGATCAGCGGGGCGCCGAGGAACAGCCCGATCAGTGCGGGCAGCAGCACCAGGCCCACTTCGACGAGCCGCAGGGGCGAGCCGTAGGTGTTGCGGAACTCGGTGACCGCCTCCTGGGCGTCGGCACAGCGCGGGACGAGGGAGATCTGCGAACAGCCGGCGATGTGGTGGGAGTCGATGAACCCGGCCATCTGGCCGCGCAGCACCGCGCAGAAGACCGCGCCGGCGACCGCCGCGGCCAGCAGCACGCCGAAGACCAGGCGGTGCTGGCGCCACACGAGCCACACGAGCCCGCCCAGCGGCCCACGGCCGTCCGCCTGGCGGGTGCCGCCCGGACCGCCCGTTGTGCCGCGCCCGTTCGTGCCGGGGTGTGCCGTGGTGGTCATGCTGCCGCTCCCTTGCCGCTGTGGTGGTCGTACCGTGTGCCCGCCGCGCCGCCCGGCGGGCCTTTCCAGCCGCCCGTACGGCCTGTGGGGCCGGGCGGTCCGTTGCGCGGCATACCGGGAATCCCCGGCTTGTTGCCCGGCCGGCGGCGCCACCGCGCCGCGACCGGCTCCGCGCTCGGCGCTATCAGTGCGGGCGCGTCGGGCGCGCGCAGATAAGCGAGCAGAAGTTCCTCCAGGGACGGTTCCACGGTCTCCCAGGGCCCGGCGGCGACCGCACCCTTGCGCCGTACGACGGCGGTGAAGTGGCGCCCTGACGTCTGTGTGTCGATGACCGTGTGCGCCGCGACCGCGGGCGGCAGCGCCCCGTCCCGGTGCGCCCCCAGCACCAGGGCATGCGCCCCGATGACGTCGTCGATCTCGCCCGCGAGCCGCATCCGGCCGCCGCCCAGCACCAGCAGATAGTCACAGACCCCGTCGAGCTCGGCGAGCAGGTCCGAGGACAGCACGACGGTGGTGCCGTGCTCGGCGGCCCGGGCCAGCAGCAGTGCGGTGACCCGGTGCCGTACGAGCGGATCGAGGCCGGCCAGCGGCTCGTCCAGCAGCAGGAGTTCGGGGCTCCTGGCGAAGGCGAGGGCGAGCCCGAGGAGGGTCCGCTGCCCGCCGGAGAGAGCGCCGACCCGGGCGTCGAGGGGCATCCGGCCCTCCTGGACGACGCGCTCGGCGCACCGCCCGTCCCAGCGGCCGGGGTTGAGCTCGCGGCCCAGCCGCAGCGTCTCGGCCACCGTCAGCCGGGGGTAGAGCGGCTTGCCCTGGGTGAGGTGGGCGACCCGGGCGCGGCCCGCGGCGGTGTCCGGGGCCGCGCCGCCGACCCGTACGGTCCCCTCGCTGGGGCGGACCAGGCCGGAAGCCAGCGAGAACAGGGTGCTCTTCCCGGCGCCGCCGGGCCCGACCAGTGCACAGATACGGCCGGCCGGCAGCCGGAAGGTGCAGTCGCGCAGCGCCCAGCGGCGGCGGTAGCGCCTGCCGAGGCCGATCGCCTCGATGGCGGTGCGCCCCGAGGCCCGGCCGGTCACCTCTTCCGTGGCCATCGGCCGCATCACCCGTCCCCCTAAGCCATTCCACTAATTAAGTAGTGAAAGGGTGGGGGAAATGGGCTGCACCTGTCAACCTCCGCTGCATACGCTTCCGGTGTGCCCCCTTCTTCCGCACCCGTGACGCCGCCGCTGCCGTACACCCCCGGCTACCCGGTACGCACCGAGCGCCTGGATCTGCGCCCCGTCCTCCACGACGACTTCGCCGCGATCCACGCCTACCAGCGCCGCCCCGAGGTCTGCCGCTACCTCTACTGGGGCCCCTTCGACGAGGCCGGTTCGCGGGCCTCCGTCGACGCCAAGACCACCCGCACCACGCTGCGCGAGTCCGGCGACGTCCTCCAGCTCGCCGTCGTCGTCCGCGAGAGCGGCACCCTGGTCGGCGACGTCACCCTCGTCTGGAAGAGCCGGGCACACCGCCAGGGCGGCATCGGCTACGTCTTCCACCCGGACCACGCCGGTCACGGCTACGCCACCGAGGCGAGCCGGGCGCTGCTGAAACTGGGCTTCGAGGAGCTGCACCTCCACCGCATCCAGGCCGAGTTGGACGGGCGCAACACCGCCTCGGCCCGGGTGCTCGAACGGCTGGGGATGCGCCGGGAGGGCCATCTGCGGGAGAACGAGTTCCTCGACGGGGAGTGGAGCGACGAGGTCGTCTACGCGATGCTGGCGCGCGAGTGGCGGGCGCAGCAGGAGGAGCAGGAGGAGCGGCGGCAACAGCCGGACGAGCGCGCCCGGCAGCAATGACGAACGGGGCGGGCCCTCGTGGGCCCGCCCCGCGGCGGCGCTCGTCCTCCGTCCCGCTCAGGTCTCCGAGCGGTACATCAGATCCGTCTCACGTCTCCGAGCGGTACATCAGATCCGTCTCGTGCGTGGCGAACCCCATCCGCTCGTACACGCTCACCGCCGCCGCGTTGTCCGCGTCGACGTACAGCATCGCCGTCGGCAGCCCCTGACCGGCCAGATGCCGCAGTCCGACCGACGTCAGCGCCTTGCCCAGACCGCCGCCCTGGGCGCCGGGGCGCACCCCGAGCACATAGACCTCACCGAGGCCGTCGTCGGCGTGCACCTTGGTCCAGTGGAAGCCGACCAGCCGCCCGTCCTTCTCCGCCAGGAAGAAGCCCTTCGGGTCGAACCACCCCTCGGCCTTGCGGTCGTCCAGATCGCGCTGGATCAGCGAACCCTGCTCCGGGTGGTGTGCGAAGGCCTCCGCGTTCACCTCCAGCCAGGCCGCGTCATCGGTGCCGGGCTGGAAGGTCCGTACGGACACCCCCTCGGGCAGCACCGGCTCCGGCAGCTCCAGGTCCGTCAGCGAGCGCCGCATCTGCCGCAGCTCCCGGAACATCGTCAGCCCCAGGGTCTGGGCGAGGTGCCGGGCGGCCGGATGCCCGCCGTGCGCCCAGACCCGCAGCCGGCGCCCGGACTGCTCCAGCAGCTCGCTGCCCAGCGCCCGGCCGTGCCCGCGGCCGCGGTGCCCCGGGTGCACCACCAGCTCGGCGGCCGGTGCCTCCACCGGGTCGGTGTCCTCCAGTTGCCCGTAGGCGACCAGCCCCTCGGCCTCGTCGCCGTGCGAGTACACCAGCACATGGCGCACGCCCGCGCGTACGCCTCCGCGCAGCTGAAGCCGCCCCTGCTCGGACACGGCGGGCTGCCCGTCCGTACGCGCGGCCTGCTCGATCAGATCGAGGACGGCTCCGGCCTCTTCCGGCGCGAGCTCGTCGACCACCTGGATCCTGCGGCCGGCCCGGCCCATCTCCTGTGCAGCGTCAGTCATGTGTGAAGCGTACGACCCTGCCGGGTTCCCGGCGGGGCACCACCCGCGGCTCCTCGTCCTCCCGGCAACCGGCTCGTAACCCGGAGACCCCTGTTGCGCTACGCGCGTCGACAATAAGCTGCCGTCCGCTCAGGACCATCCAGGAGGGGAACACATGCCAGCGACACCGCAACGGCGCCGCACCGTACGAAGATTGACGATCGGCGCCGCCGTACTGGCCGCCGCCGGGCTCACCGCCACCGCCCTGCCGGCCGGTGCCGACACCGGCCACGCCGCCCGCGCCGGCCGCACCGTCGATGTGCAGCTGCTCTCCTTCAACGACTTCCACGGCAATCTCGAACCGCCGCAGGGCTCCTCCGGCACGGTCGAGGAGATCCAGCCGGACGGCAGCAAGAAGAGCGTGCCGGCGGGCGGTGCCGAGTACCTCGCACAGTCCCTGCGCACGGCCCGTAAGGGCCACCCCTACTCGGTCACCGCCGCGGCCGGCGACCTGGTCGGCGCCAGCCCCCTGCTCTCCGGCCTGTTCCACGACGAGCCGACCATCGAGGCGATGAACAAGCTGGGCCTGGACGTCACCTCCGTCGGCAACCACGAATTCGACGAGGGCCGGGCCGAATTGACCCGCCTTCAGAAGGGCGGCTGTCACCCGAAGGACGGCTGCTACGAGAAGGGCAAAAAGTTCCGGGGCGCGGGCTTCCCGTACCTGACCGCCAATGTCACGGACGAGAAGTCCGGCAAGCCGCTGCTCAAGCCGTACACCGTCTGGAAGCACAAGGGCGTCAAGATCGGCTTCATCGGGGTGACGCTGGAGGGCACCCCGGACATCGTCAACGCCGACGGCGTCAAGGGCCTGAAGTTCCACGACGAGGTCGAGACGATCAACAAGTACGCCAAGGTGCTGAACAAGCAGGGCGTGAAGTCGATCGTCGCCCTCATCCACGAAGGCGGCCTGCCCGCCTCCACCTCGTACAACTACAAGTGCGACAGCCCCGGCCCCGGCGACGGCATCTCCGGGCCGATCACCGACATCGCCAAGCACGTCACGCCGAAGGTCGACGCGCTGGTCACCGGCCACACCCACCAGGCCTACAGCTGCACCATCCCGGACCCGTCCGGCAGGCCGCGCACCGTCACCTCCGCCGCGTCCTACGGCAAGCTCTACACCGACACCACGCTGACCTACGACCGTCGCACCCACGACATCGTGCGGACCACGGTCAAGGCGCCCCATGCGGCCAACCACGTCGTCGACCGCACCCAGCCCAAGGCCGCGGACATGACGTCGCTGATCACCCGCTGGAACAAGCTGGCCGCACCGGTCGCGGGCCGCCCCGTCGGCCACATCTCCGCCGACATCGCGGGCCGCGGCGCCAACGCCCCCGAGTCACCGCTCGGCGACGTCATCTCCGACGCCCAGCTGGAGGCCACCGAGGCGGACGGCAAGGGCGGCGCCCAGCTCGCCCTGATGAACCCCGGCGGGGTGCGCTCCGACCTCGCCTTCAAGGCGTCCGGCTCGGAGGGCGACGGGGTGGTGACCTACGGCGAGGCGTTCACCGTCCAGCCCTTCACCAACATGCTGAACGTCGTCGACCTCACCGGCGCCCAGCTGCTGGCCGGGCTCCAGCAGCAGGTCAGCGGCCCCAACGAGGCCTCCCCGAAGATCCTCCAGGTCTCCGAGGGTCTGACCTACACCCTCGACATGACCAAGTCGGGCGCCGCGCGCGTCGTCAAGGACTCGGTGAAGCTGGACGGGGCCGCCCTCGACCCGGCCAAGACCTACCGCGTCGCGATGAACGAGTTCCTGGCCGGCGGCGGTGACGGCTTCGCCGCCTTCAAGGACGGCAAGAACAAGTACGTCGGCCCCTCCGACCTGGACGCCTTCACCGCCTACCTGACGGCACACTCCTCGGCGGACAAGCCCCTCACCCCGCCGAAGGCGGACCGCATCACGGTCGTGAAGTAGGCAGCAACACCCGCTCAGGACCTCCACTCAGGACCTCCCGACGGCGCCGGGCACCGCTTCGGCTCCCTCGAACACCGCGTCCCCGCTCCGGCCATGCGCCGGAGCGGGGACGTCTTCGTCGGTGGGGCGGCTCACCGAGTGCCGACAAGCATTCCGCCAAGACACCCGATCTCGAACGCGCCGTTCCTCTCAATGTGCTCGGACACGATCTCCCGCGCCCGCTCGACCGTTTCCTCGAACGGGACCGCGTGTTGGTCGGCCCACGCGCGGTACGACTTCATGTGCGCGATGACGGGTTCCGGACTGCGCACGGCGATGGTCCCCGGTAGCGCGATCGTTTCCACGTTGTCGAACGCCGCGCCGAGCAGGCCGGATGCCCGCTCCAGGGAGAAGCGGGCACTGAGGGAAATCCTGGCCGGCCCCTTGACTACACCGAGCACGTCGCCCGCAGCGCGCTCCCACAGACGGTCGAGCTCTGCTTTGTCGCGAGCGCTGTTGGTGGACGCGATCACGACTCCGCCCGGCTTGACGACCCGGGCGAGTTCCTTGATCGCCGTGGGAATGTCCTCGACGTGGTAAAGCATGTGAAGGGTGAGCGCGCCGTCGACGCTTGTCGATGCCAAGGGGAGCTGCGCGGCATCCGCAACAGCCACTGGACGCGGCACTCCGGCGAGGATACCGAGCGCGACATCGTGTCGTGCTCACCGGCAACCCCTTGCGGGCACTCCCCAGTAACACCATCCGTGTGCACACGGATTGCGTCCGAACCCGGGGCCTCCAGCCCCGCCCTGGTGGATCACGGCCATAGGGCAGTCCGTGCGTGCCGGGGCGCGAAGCCGCTGGTACAGGCCGGACAACGACTCACCCGAACTCCCGCCCCAGCCGGCGCAAGAGAACGGCGGCATCCGGGACGGGTCAGCAAGTGCAGAAAGGCGCCGGCGGGCAGGTCAGGGCCGGTTGTCGCTGACCGGCCCGCCGCCGCACCGCCCTCAGCTCGCCCCGAACCACGTCTCCGCGAGGGACTCCAGGGTCGGCTCGGGCGGGGCGGGCAGTTCGCGGAGGTACCAGGGCAGATTGCTGTAGACGTGCAGCAGGGTGTGGGCGAGGAGTTCGCCGGGGGTGAAGGACTCCCCGTAGGCGCGGAAGATGCGCGACAGCAGACGGGGGTCGCCCCGGGAGACGAAGAGGCCGACGGCGACGAAGTCATAGGCGCGAGGCCCGATCATGGCCGGTTCGAAGTCGAGGAGTCCTGTCAGCCGCCAGTCGTCCGAGGGGTCGACGGTCAGATGCTGCCGCATGAACTCGGTGTGCAGCAGGACGCCGGGCGGCCCGGCGGGCAGCGCCACCGACGCGAGGAAGCCCGGGATCTGTTCCAGCCAGGGCTCGGGCAGGTCATGGGCGCGCTGCCGGCCGGCCGCCGTGCCGCGCTGCCGGTCGGTGAAGGCTCCCCAGTCGCCGGGGCCGAGCACATCGGCGAGCGGTGCCGGGTCCAGGGCGTGCAGGGCGGCCAGGGTCTCACCGGCCTCGGTGGCGATCCGGTCCCGGTCGGCCGCGGGGATACGGGGCCAGGCGACGGCCAGGTCCGTGCCGCGCAGCCGGGACATCAGCACATAGCGCCAGCCGTTCTCGCACCCGCCGGCGTCGTGGACATAGGGGGTGGGGACGGGGAGGCGCCCCTGGAGGTGGGCGAGCACCCGCGCCTCGGCGATCCCGTCGTCGGCAGCGGCAGCGGGGAAGAGCTTGAGGACGTAGCGGTCCCCGACGGCGTAGACGGGCTGGGAGCCCGTGGGGAAGCGGGAAAGGGGGCCCGCGCGGACGCCGAGCCGGGCGCACAGAGCGGCGGCGCCGGGCCGCATCACCGCTTCGTCGGGGACGATCGCGTCCCATTCTTCGTCCGTGTCCACGCGAGGCAGCATGCGCGGACGGTAAGGCGGTGAGCGGGGAGG
Source organism: Streptomyces sp. NRRL S-1813 (assembly GCF_000719605.1). Taxonomy (NCBI): domain Bacteria; kingdom Bacillati; phylum Actinomycetota; class Actinomycetes; order Kitasatosporales; family Streptomycetaceae; genus Streptomyces; species Streptomyces sp. NRRL S-1813. The sequence goes on along the minus strand of NZ_JOHB01000047.1, from coordinate 9,705 downwards.
CGGCAAAGGCTTTTCCGGCGCGACGGCAGAGGGCTCTGCGGCGCGACACGGGGGCATCAGGGTTCCCTCCAGGGCGAGTTGGGGATCCGCCGTACGGGGGAAGGAACCGCACCCGGAGGAGGACGCCGCTCGACCGCGGCGCTCGTAGCGTGCGGGACATGACTTCTCTGCGGAGCAAGGCTCCGGTGGCACCTGCGGCTACGGCGCGGCACCTGCGCCGGCGGACGGCGTTCTGGGCGTATGCGGCCTTCGGCTGGCTGACCGCCTCGTTCGTATGGCATCTGTGGATGGGCATCGACTACCGGTCGGCGATGGGCGGGCAGGACAGCGTCCCCGTGTGGGGATTCCTCGCGTACGACGGGCTGATCACCGCGATGTCCGCGGTCGGCGCGGTCCTCTCACTGGCGACCGTCCGGCCGTGGGGCCGCCGCCTCCCCCCGTGGGCGGTGGCCCTCCCACTCTGGTTCGGGGCGGTCCTGCTCGTGGTACGCGGAGTGCCGGGCCTCGTGGAAAACCTCACCATGGTCACCGGGCTCACCCCGTACGGCCTGCTGGGGCTGGCGGAGCGGCCGGCCGACCCCTCGTCCGGGGAGTTCTGGACGGGCATGGCGATCAATGCGTATTTCTTCGTGGGCGCGGTGGTGCTGCTGCCGCTGGCCGTGCTCCATCAAAGGAGCCTGCGGGCCGCCGGGGCGCCGGCGGCCGGCCCGTTCAGGAGAAGTCGGCGGCGTGGTCCTGTGCCCAGCGGGCGAACGTCCGGCCCGGCCGGCCGGTGACCCGCTCGACGGCGTCCGAGACGGGGAAGGGCGGCGCGTCGACCGTCCGGCCGAACATCCGGACGAGTTCCAGCGCGGCCTCCTTGGTCAGATGCCGCCCGGTCATCGCCTCGGCCGCTTCCTCCTCGGAGATCCGCTCGACCCGGGTCTCGCGCCCGGTCGCCCGCCCGATCTCGGCGACCTGCTGCGCAACGGTCATCCGCTCCGGACCGGTGACGACATACGCCTTGCCCAGATGCGCGCCGCTGCGGTCGAGCAGGGCGACGGCCGCGACATCGGCGAGGTCGGCCTCATGGACGGGGACCCCTTGGGCGTCCGGGTGCGCCTCGCGCACCACACCCGACGCACGGATCGACGGGGCCCAGCCAAGGGCGTTGGTGGCGTAGTTGCCGCCGCGGACGAAGGTCCACTCCAGGCCGGAGTCGCGCACCGCGCGCTCCAGTCCGGCGTGCAGCCGGGCGATGAAGTTGTCCTCGTCGGCCGGGGTATCGGTCACGGCCATCGAGGAGTTGAGGACGACCCGGCGCACCCCGGCCTTGACGGCGGCGCCGAGCAGCGCGGCCGCGGCCCGGTCGCCGCCGGCCGCGAGGTTGAGGAACAGCGCCTCCGCGCCGGCCAGCAGCGGTCCGGGGTCGTCCGTGCCGGTGAGGTCGGCGCGGACCGTCTCGGCCTCGGCCGGCAGGCCCGCGCGCGCCGGATCGCGGGTCAGCGCGCGTACCGCGGCGCCTTCCGCGAGGAGCCGGCCGACAAGACTGCGGCCGATATTGCCCGTTGCGCCGGTTACCACGATCATGGAACTGCCTTCGTGAGACGTCATGGGATGACTACCGTCTTCCGTTTGTCGGTCGAGTGAGCGGAATGAGTGGAATGAGTGGAAGGAAACGAGTAAGTGCGGTAAATAAGGCGGGAGCGCGGACAGATATCAACAGACCCCAACAAGGTGCGCACGGCCGCTCAGGTCACCAAGAGGTGTGACGGTAGTTCAGGTCACCCCACAAGCGCGGCAATTTTTTATCAAGTCCGGCGGGACAAGCTTCGCGTATCCGACTTACCACCAGTACAACTTGCATTCAAGGGTCCCGCCCGTGGTGGGATGTACGGATGCGAACCCCCACACGCATATCTTCGCCGCCGCCCTCGCCCGCCACCCGGCACCACTCCGCCGACGCCGCGACGGGCGCCGCGAACGACCCCACGGGCGACACCAGAAAGCTCGACACGGTCAATCCCTACGCCGACCTGGCAGCCCTCGCCGACCCCGAGCCGGAGCCCGAACCCGCCCCGGCAGCCGACGCGTTCGACGCCGCCGGCGCTCCCCGCCGCCGCACCTACCTCAACGAGCGCGACGACAGCGACGACCCGCTGGGCCTCGGCCTGCGCTCGGACGACGACACGGACGGCCCGGCCTGGAAGCCGCCGAACCACCGCCGCAAGAAGCGCGGCATCAGCCGTTTCGCCGCCATGTCGATCACCGTGAAGCTGCTGGTCGCCGTCCTCGTCGGGACGTCGTTCCTCGCGCTCTTCGACCGGTTCGCGGTGCTCTACGCGCAGAACAAGACCGCGGAAAAGGTGAAGGATGCCCTGCATCTGAACGCCACTCCCGAGGTCGACATCGCGGGATTCCCCTTCCTCACCCAGGTCATGGGCAAGCACGTCGACCAGGTGAAGGTGACGATTCCCGACCTGGCCGCCGACCGGGTTTCCCTGGCGAAATTCGAGGCCACCGCCAACGACGTCCGTATCGACGGCGATCTGCCCAGCTCCATCAAGGGCGCCACGATCGGCACCATGCACGGCAGCGTGCTGCTCGCCTTCGACGACATGAATCGCGAGCTGGGCGCCTCGCAGGTGAAATTCAGCGAAATGGGCCCCAACGCGGTCCGCGCGGTCGGACAACTGCCGATCGCCGGCCATGAATTGCGGGTACGGGCCGAGGCGCGCATTCAGCGGGCCGGTGACCGCGGGATCTCCACCGACATCAGCCGGATGCGCCTGGACATCGGCGATATCGCCGTCTACCGCCCCGGCACCGGCAAGGAAGAGGGCCTGCGGCTGACCCGCAAGACCGCCGCCGAGCTCAGCCACCAGGCCGCCAAGATCAAGGCGATGCTGGGCGTCCCGGCGATCGCGGACCGGATCGGCATCCCCAAGGCGTACATCCAGGACGCGCTGCGCAACGAGGAGAAGCTGCACGAGCTGACCGGGTCGCCGCGCTTCATCCAGAAGCTGATGAAGGTCAACCTCGTCGACGTGGTGGCGGACCACCCCTGGATGCTTCAGAAGGTCGGTATCGACCCGAAGATCCTCGGCGCCCTGACCGGGCTCACCAAGCCGCAGCTCGCGGACCGGCTGTCGCTGTCCTTCCAGCTCCCCAAGGCACCCGGGGACGTCCGGCTGCGGCATATCTCCGTCGAGCGGGACGGCATCCGCGCCGACCTCTCGGGGTCGAATCTCCCGTTCGGGGACGCCGCGAAGAAGAAGTAGGGAACACCGCAGGGCCGCAGGAGCGGCGGCGTGCGTGGGGCACGCCGCCGCTCCTGCTATTGCGGCCCCTGAGGCGGTCCCTGGGGCCGCGGCGGCTCCGGCATCCCGGGCGGCGGTGTCGCGGCGCCCGGCAGCGTCAGGACCGCCTCCGTACCGCCGACGTCCGCGGACCGCAGCCGCACGGCGCCGCCCGCCTGCTCCGCCGTACGCGCCACGATCGACAGCCCCAGGCCACTGCCCGGCAGGCTGCGGGCGGACGGGGAGCGCCAGAACCGCTCGAAGACATGGGGCAGTTCGTCCTGTGGAATACCCGGACCGTGATCGCGCACGGTCAGCTCGCCGCCGGCCAGCCGTACCTCGACGGTGCCGCCGGGCGGGCTGAACTTCACCGCGTTGTCCAGCAGGTTCACCACCGCCCGCTCCAGCGCGGCGGGCTCGGCCCGTACGTACCAGGGGGCGAGGTCCGCCGCGATGGTCAGCGACGGGCCGCGCAGCCGGGCCCGCTCCAGCGCCGATCCGACGATCTCGTGCAGCGCCACGACCTCGACGGCACTCTGCCCCGGCTCCGAGGGCCGCGACAGCACCTGGAGATCGCCGATCAGCGCCGCCAGCTCCCCCATCTGCGCCTTCACCGACGCCAGCAGCGCCACCTTGTCGGCGGACGGGATCGGCCGGCCGGACTGCTCGCTGCGCACCAGCAGATCGATATTGGTACGCAGCGAGGTCAGCGGCGTACGCAGCTCATGGCCCGCATCCGCGATCAGCTGCTGCTGGAGATCACGGGAGGCGGCCAGCGCCGCGGTCATGGAGTTGAAGGAGCGGGAGAGCCGGGCGATCTCGTCCTCGCCGTCGACCGGAATGCGGATGGCGAGATCCTGGGTGCGGGCGACGTGTTCGACGGCGTCGGTGAGGCGGTCGACGGGCTTCAGACCCGCACGGGCCACCCACAGGCCGGCCGTCGCCGCGCCGAGCACCCCGACCCCGGCGACGATCAGCAGCACCAGCGCGAGCTGGTCGAGCGGCTGGGAGACCTGGTTCATGGGCACCGCCACCGAGATGGCCAGCCGTTTGCCCTGGGCGTCGGTGAGCGGGCCGCGGTACTGCTTGGTCCACACCCGCATCTCGGCCCCGTCCTCGGCCTTCGTGGTGTGCACCGTGCTCTCCAGCCGCCCCTCGGCCACCGCCGTGTCCGGGCGCTGCGCGGCGATGGAGGCCTTCTCCGGCGAGGTGCAGACATAGCCGCCCGCCGACACCAGCTGGATGGTGTACGGCGTCGGCTGGAAGTGCACCCCGTCGTCCGGGTTGGCGCAGTAGGCGCTGAGCGCCTGGACGTAGCTGGGGTTCACCTCGACGCTGCTGAGCTGCACATCCAGCTGCTCGGTGAGCCGGTCACGGGTGATCAGCCAGCAGGCGGCGGCCGAGAGGGCCACCGCGATGGCGACCGCCACGGCCGTGAGCATCGCCAGCCGCGAGCGCAGCGGCAGCTGCCGGAAGCGGTCCATGGGGCCCGGCCGCCGGACGTGCCGCGTGGTCTCGCCCGTGCTCATTCCGCACCGCCGTCCGCCCGCAGGACGTAGCCGACCCCCCGCACGGTGTGCACCAGCCGCGGCTCACCGCCCGCTTCCGTCTTGCGGCGCAGATACATCACGTACACATCGAGGGAGTTGGAGGTGGGCTCGAAGTCGAAGCCCCATACGGCCTTCAGGATCTGCTCACGGGTGAGGACCTGCCGCGGATGGGCGAGGAACATCTCCAGCAGGGTGAACTCCGTACGGGTCAGCTCGACCTGCCGGCTGCCCCGGGTCACCTCGCGGGTCGCCAGGTCCATCCGCAGATCGGCGAAGCTCAGCGTCTCGCCCTCCTCGGGCGGCGCACCGGCCGCCGCGTACGAGCTGCGGCGCAGCAGCGCACGGATCCGGGCGAGCAGTTCGTCCAGCTCGAAGGGCTTGACGAGGTAGTCGTCGGCACCGGCGTCCAGACCCGTGACACGGTCGCCGACCGTGTCACGGGCGGTGAGCATCAGGATCGGCACCCGCACCCCGCTCGCCCGCAGCCTGCGGGCGGCGGTCAGCCCGTCCATCCGGGGCATCAGGACGTCCAGCACGATCAGTTCGGGGTCGTAGGACGCGACCTTCTCGACCGCGTCCAGACCGTCGACCGCCTGCTCGGTCCCGTACCCCTCGAAGACCAGCGAACGTTGCAGGGCCTCACGGACCGCGGGCTCGTCGTCGACGATCAGGATGCGGGCGGGATGGTCACCGTGCTCGGCGGGGCTCATGCGTGACTACCTCGGGTGGGATACGGAACGGCTGGCCTTCAGCCTTGCACGGCGCGGGGCGCTCCGAGAGGGGTAACGCGACGGGGGCCCTCCGGACGACGTCCGGCAGGTCCGTCCCGGAGCGTCTCGTGCCGGGGTGACGGGGTGACGGGTGCGCGGTCAGACGCCGCTGTTGCTGCCACCGTCCCCGCCGCCGCGCAGCGAGTCGAGGTCGGCCTTGACGGTGTTGACCGGGATGGCGAAGCCGAGGCCGACGCTGCCGGCCGTGCTGCTCGTTGCCGAACTCGGCGAGTACATCGCGGAGTTGATGCCGACGATCTGCCCCTGCATATTGATCAGGGCGCCGCCGGAGTTGCCGGGGTTGAGCGAGGCGTCGGTCTGGATGGCCTTGTACGAGGTCTTCGACGAGCCGGTGTCGCCGTTGTACTCGTTGCCGCCGAACTCGAACGGCCAGCCGTCCCGGCCGCCCTGCCCCCCGCCCTGGCCCCCGTCCTGCCCCTGCCCCTGTCCCTGTCCCTGCTCCTTGGGGACGGTGACATCCCGGTTGAGGGCGGAGACGATGCCGCTGGTCACGGACCCGGTGAGGCCCTCGGGGGAGCCGATCGCCACCACCTGGTCGCCGACCGAGATCTTGTCGGAGTCGCCGAGCGAGGCCGCGGTCAGGCCCTTGGCGCCGCGCACCTTGATCAGCGCCAGGTCCTTGCCGGGGTCGGTGCCGGTGACCTCGGCCGTCTTCCGGCTGCCGTCGCTGAAGGTCACGGTCACCGTGTTCGCGCCGGCCACCACATGGTTGTTGGTGACGATCTCGCCGTCACTGGTGATGACGACACCGGAGCCGGTGGACTCACCGCTGCCGGTCTGCGCCTTGATCTCCACGATCGCCGGGCTGACCGCCTTGGCCACGCCCGAGACGCCGCTGCCGCCGGTCTTGCCCGCGTTGACGAGCGGGGTGGAGGGGCCGTTCTGCGCCGACTGGGTGGTGGCGCCGGCGATCAGTGCCGCGCTGCCCCCGCCGATGAGACCGGAGGCGAGTGCCACCGCCGCGATCAGCGCGACCGGCCGGCGGGCCCGGCGCCGCGCCCGGGGCGCCTGCGGCTCGGGGGCGTACGGGGGCGGAGGCGGCGGGAACGCCCGCTCCCCGGCGCCCGGGGCGCTCTGCGCGGCCCCGCCCGCCTCGTGGCCGTAGGGGTGGCCGTAGTCATTGCCGTATGCGTACGGCCGGTCCTGGGGCAACTCATCGCCGCTTCGGCGGTAGCTCTCGGTCATGGTGATGACTCTGCCGCGGATGCATGAGAACGGCCTGAGAGCGCCCTGAGAGACCCGACAGAAGCGAATATGCCCGGAATAAAGGCCTCCGGATCAGCGTTACTTCCCGGCTCCCTCAGCCGCCACAGCCGCAGGAGCGCCGCACCACCAGCCGCGACGGGAACTGCCGCAGCCGCTCCCGCCGGGAGCCCACCACCCGCAGCCCGTCGTCCAGCACCAGGTCCACCGCCGCCCGCGCCATCGCCTGGCGGTCCGAGGCGACCGTGGTCAGCGGCGGATCGGTCAGCCCGGCTTCCTTCACGTCGTCAAAGCCGGCGACCGCCAGCTCGCCGGGCACATCGATGCGCAGCTCGCGGGCGGCCCGCAGCACCCCGATCGCCTGGTCGTCCGTCGCGCACATGATGGCCGGCGGCCGGTCCGGCCCCGCCAGCAGCTTCAGCGCGACCTGGTAGGCGTCGTAGCGGTTGTACGGCGCCTGGAAGTAGCGCCCGTCCGTGGGCTTCCCGGACTCCAGCATGGCCCGCCGCCAGCCCTCGACGTGGTCGGTGACCGGGTCACCGGACTTCGGGGTCTCCTCCGTGCCGCCGAGGAAGGCGACATAGGGATGGCCGTGCTCCAGCAGATGCCGCGTCGCCAGCTGCGCGCCCCAGATGTCGTCCGTCATCACCGCGACGTCGTCGATGGCGTCCGGGCGCCGGTGCAGCAGCACCACACGCGCGTCCCAGGCATCGATCTCGGCGGCGGCATGCTCACTGGGCCCCTGGCTGATCAGGATCAGCCCGGACACCCGCATCCCGAGGAACGCGCGCAGATAGTGCACCTCGCGCTCGTCGAGATAGTTGGCGTTGCCGACCAGGACCATCTTTCCGCGCTCGGCGGCGGCCTGTTCGACGGCGTGCGCCATCTCCGCGAAGAACGGCTGCCGGGTGTCCGGCACGATCAGGCCTATGAGGTCGGTACGGCGGGACGCCATCGCCTGGGCGACACGGTCCGGCCGGTAGCCGAGCTCCTTGATGGCGGCGAGCACCCGCTCGCGCGTGGCCGGGGCGACCGGCCGGGGTCCGTTGTTGATGACGTAACTGACAACGGCGGTGGATGTACCCGCCAGTCTTGCCACATCATCCCGCGTCACCTTGGCCACGCGCGGCAGTCTACGCGGGTGGTGCAAGGGGGTGTGCGGCAGTTCTCCGCGGGTTCACGGACCTGCCGCACCACCCTGCTACCTGCGGCCCGCCCGTACACCGTGCGGGTCCACGCCCCCGGTGACCGCCTTCCCGGAGCCGTCACCGCTCTCGGGCGCCCGGCGCTCGGCCGGTGCCGCGTCCGGGGAGGACTGCGCCGCCTTCGCCGCGTCCTCCTTCGCCTTGGCCTCCTTGGCCTTGGCCTCCGCCGCCCGCTCCACCTTCTCCGGTGTCACGAAGCGGTAGCCGACGTTACGGACCGTGCCGATCAGCGACTCGTGCTCGGGGCCGAGCTTGGCGCGCAGCCGGCGGACGTGCACATCGACCGTCCGCGTACCGCCGAAGTAGTCATAGCCCCACACCTCCTGGAGGAGCTGGGCGCGGGTGAAGACCCGGCCCGGGTGCTGCGCCAGGTACTTCAGCAGCTCGAACTCCTTGAAGGTCAGGTCCAGGACCCGCCCCTTGAGCTTCGCGCTGTAGGTCGCCTCGTCCACCGAGAGATCACCGTTGCGGATCTCCATCGGACTGTCGTCGGTCGTGATCTGCTGGCGGCCCATCGCCAGCCGCAGCCGCGCCTCGACCTCGGCGGGGCCCGCGGTGTCCAACAGGACGTCGTCGATGCCCCAGTCCGCGGTGACGGCGGCGAGTCCGCCCTCCGTCACGACCAGGACCAGCGGACAGCCGGGGCCCGTGGACCGCAGCAGCTGGCACAGCGACCGTACGTGCGGAAGGTCGCGGCGGCCGTCGATCAGTATGACGTCGGCCCCCGGGGTGTCGATGAGGGCCGGGCCCTCGGCGGGAGCCACCCGCACACTGTGGAGCAGCAGGCCGAGCGCCGGGAGCACCTCCGTGGACGGCTGGAGTGCATTGGTCAGCAGCAGAAGGGAACTCACTTCCGACCACCTACCCGGTTCTCGGGGTGTTCCATCCTCTGCTGCGTGCGGTCCTGCCTGCTTCGCTCGCCCATGACGTCTGGTTCCTCCTCGGTCCCTGCGACGGGGCTCCCGGCCTCGGCCGGGGGAGTCTGCGGCACTGCTTCGTACGGTCCTCACAGCCGCGGCTCGCGTGGCTGAAAGCACAAAAGGACCCGGGGGCAACGCTGCCCGGATCCTTCATGCCCAGCAGAATAGCTCAGATGCTCCCCGGACCCGAGGCCGATTCGGCAGCTTCTTGTGTTCCGTCGATCACTTCGAGTGGTCATCGGGGCCAATGTTGACCGCCGACGGGGTGGGGGCCGAGGCCGGCCCCCACCCCTCGCAAGCCCCCATATGAAGCGGCCGACGTCCCCTCCGGTCACCCCTCCGGCAGCGCCCTCGCGGGCAGCTCCGGCGGCACTCCGGAAAGCCCTGCATTTTCCTTCGCGCTTTCCCACGATGCGGACGGTTGTGGTCTTCCCACGCTTTTGGCTGTCCCGCCGTGGTGGTGTCTCGCCGTTGCGCCTGCGGCGGGCCGGGTCGCTGCGCGGGGCTGTCGGGTGCGGTGCCGCTCCTGCGGACTTCGTCCTGCGGCGCGTCCCCTCCCGTTGGGGGATGGGGGAAGGCTGGTGGGGGTGCTCGTAGGTGGTCCGGTGCTGCTTGTGGATCACATGGAAACGGCCACGCCGGGGGCCCGCCCCCATCCGCTTTTACTTTCTCCACTCACGGGAGGGGACGGGCCGGAGGGGCCTGGTGTGTGGGCTTTGCTTCCGAAGGCTCCAAGAAAGAGCAAAGGCGGAGCGCAG